>NZ_JAXBMB010000011.1:0-159095 GCF_033963905.1 Cognatiyoonia sp. IB215182 | reverse complement strand
TTAGAGCGGCTATCGCAAGCTCGGTCCCAAATGACTGTATAGAATCCATAATTCCTAGTTATCGTTACTTCAATTCCATTCGACCATTGCTGACTGACCGGCTTTGATCAAGGCCATGAGCAAGATTTGCCTGAATACCTCTTCGCCGCTACGGTACTTCAATGAACCTGGCAGAACAAAGAGACGTGCTAGCAGCTTTCGCCGATCGCTGGGGCCAGGCCGAACTCTATTCGACCGGATCCCAACTGATCAATTATCCCGGTGTTCTGTACAACGTTGATGGAAGCTCGGACGATCCTCAGATCAATGGAGAGAGCTGGAAGGGGCTGCTCATCGCCAATGGCATTAACGCCCCGTGCTACGTCACGAACGAGACCCCGGAAGGTAACTCCCATCCTAAGTTCAGCGTTGGTGGACACATGACTCCGAACCCCGACGGTAGGGTCGAGTTCGGCGCGGACAGCTATCTGATGCCACTTTGCTCTTGGCATAACAGCAAGGCCCGAGATGGCGTACCGTTCACGCATACGAACACTCTGATGCTAAAACTCTCGGGATTCATGGAAGGAGAAATTGCAGCAACCTTTATGGCGCGATTACCAAGCGAGAAACGCCATTCGATCATCTACAGCGGTGGCGACAGCCCGATGTGTATGGACATTTCTGAACCCGAGGCGCTAGCCGCGGTAGACGGGCGCATCTCTGCCGAAGTTTTGGGGTGCCAACCAAGTGATTTTGTGCTTTTGGAACGGATCATCCGCGACGATGACACGCGATACGTGATCAAAGCCACGTCCTTCTGAAGCGGGAAACTCGCCGGAGCCAACCGGTGCACGTTCATCATCGCATGAGGCATGTACGGGCGTTTCCAGCACCCACGTGCTACTATGGGCATGGGTCTGAGATCTTTGGCCGCGTGATGTACCGAACAATGAAGCCCGAAAAATGCGAGCGATATCAGCTCAAGAACTGCAACATATCGGAAAAAGTATGGACATCGCGGTCGGCGAGTTCCGCGATCTGCTTCAACATAACTTCCGCACCTAAACGCGTGTCGACGAGCGCGTCATGCAAATTGTTGGGGTCGTAGGGGATGCCATAGTGCGTCGCACAGGCGGATAGCGATTTACTCTCCAATTCAGGATGCAGCCGCCGCATGATTTTCAGTGTGTCGATGAAGTAGTCAGACTGAACATCGACACCTGTGCGGATCTCCGCGCGCCGAATGAAGCCAAGATCGAAGCGCGCAACATTGTGTCCGGCAACAACCCGCGTCTCAACAAAACCATCGAAGCTGGTCATCATTGATTTCAGGTCGGGCTGACCGTCAAGTTGGCCGTCTTCGATGCCCGTGAAATCCTCGATAAATTCGGGAATTGGGCGATGGCCATCGCCGGGATCGACGAGCGTCATCCAGTCGTCACCGATTGCGCTAGCGTTAACTCGAACGACGGCAACCTGGATAATGGCGTCACGCGAGGCATAAAGCCCGGTGGTCTCAAGGTCGAAGACCGCGATGTTCAAATCGGAGAGTTTCGCGTCATAAAGCGGGTGTGGTGTACTCATAATCTGTCTCCTCAATTGCCAATTTCGATCACGACCGGGCAATGGTCAGACAACTTTTGCCTTTGCCTGATAGTACGCCCAGGGTTTTCGGGATCCGGGATCGTGGCGTACTTTGGATCATTCTCATGCCCCATGGTCAGTTTAACGGGGGCCGAGACACTTGCCAGATCGCTCACACGTGTGTCCCAAACGACAAAATCGATGTGGTCCTCAAATCGGTCGCCGTGATCGGGCCAACACACCTCGTCAATTCCAAGGGGACCTTTTTCAAACTCGAGAGCGTTCGGTGTGCCATCGTTTAGGGCACGCCAGAATGCATCAAGGGGTTCGCCCTCCTCAGTTTCCGCATTCATGTCACGGTTGAAATCACCCAGAACAATGGTGGCAGTGCCTTGCGCCGCCTGCTGTTCGAGCCAGCTCTCCAGGATGTTGAGTTGTGCCCCAAGCGTTCTACAGTCGAAACGAGACCTATAGGGTTCTCCAGACGCGTTCTGATCCTGGATGGGGAACAACGCGAACCTGTGGCACGACGACTTCAGATGCACGTTCAGGATTTTGACCGATTCGCCTCCAAGCTGGATTTCCGTGATCATACCAGCCCTTGTAGGCCGAATGCTCGGCGTTCCATCCCGATCAAATCCCACGTGGCCAATTCCGAGAGCCTCGAACGTGCTCACAGGCGGCAACTCCGGAAATCTGTCTTTCGCGAACGCCATCGCAGTATAAATGTCACGGTCTTCTGCGGGGGCGTTCTCGGCGCCAGCAACATAACGATCTGACAAAACCAGGTGGTAGTCCTCTGGGGGAAAGACCCGTGCCAAGGCGGTTGGGGATCCAATTTCCTGCAGCGCAGCAATGTCGAGGTCCATTGATACTACGACTTCGGCGAGACGAGCGTAGTCTTCGTCATCACGCGGCAGGGCCGAACCACGTAGGCCGACGCCCGTCTCGTGATGCAGATTGGCGATATTCCACGTGCCGATGCGGAGGGTATCCTCGAGTGTCGAGAATGCCGTTCGATCAGCGAGCGTCAATACCGCAGGCGCCCCACATTCGGCGACGTAGAGCAATTCAGCGAGTTCGGGCTCGTCGATGAACGCGTTCCGATTTCCCTGCTCGACTTCCGTATCATCGTTTCGCTTGCGCTCTGCATCATCAACAGGATCGACCGTGTGCCACGCCAGAAGCGTACAAAGACTACCGATCGTGACATCGCCGGATGTTGTCATCTCGTCCAGAAGCTTTAGGTCCGGCTCGCCGTTCGTGCCTTCGTACCGGACATCCATATAGAAGAGGGCACGAGCCACATCGCCCTTGACCTCATCTGCTGGCTCAAAACTGTCACCATCGAGGAAAGTGTCTGCAGCCTCTCCCTCAGGGTCGCCGCCTTCGTCAAAGTTGAGGTTGCCTCGGTTCTGGTTCACGCTCGCGTCGGTCGGCATCAGATGAAAGAGGTCTGATTTCATGGGACGACCACGCGTTCCACGTGATTGGGGCCAGAGGTGTTCCCGATTCCAACCATCTTGAGGGTTGCTGTTCACCCAATCGTCGATGTCCTGAGACCTTCTTGTATAGAACAACACTAGGCTGCCAGTCGTTGTCTCGTCAGCATGAATCCTTGCCATCGCTTCGTCGGTCTGAATGTACGGGATATCGACATGGCCGGAGCGCAACCTGTCGTGGATATCCGCGCGCAGAGCAGAGCTATCGAACGTCTGGCCGGATGCATCGGAAAGGAACGCAAGCGAAGTGGAAACATAAAAAACGGTCAATAAGGCAAGGCGCGGGAACAAGGTATGTCACTCCAAAATAAAATCTAGAAAGGTATTACTGAAAACATACTACCTTAAGATGACAGGTTGCCAAACCCAAACGACTTTGAATTGACCGTGGCAAACAGGATTTTGACGGACAAAATGATCATTAGGGCTTGAGAATTGGGCAGCAGGCCGAAAACTCGCCGAACAGGCCCACTACGATTTCCTGTTTCGAATTTCCAGATCGTGAATAAAGGTCCATCTACCCATGTCCGAAAATGGGTCCTGTTATCGTTGCCGGTCGGGCGAGCTTCCAAAGTCACGCTTTCGAAACCGAAAACTGGATACCATCGTGACCGCGCTGACGTGCAGCCACTTACCACTGTGGGGTTACAACGAACGAGCGTTACCGGTTTCACTTAAGCAATGACCTACTTCAAGCGTTGTACTGGCAGGGTGTTGTAACCGCATCGATACGCACGCTTGGGCTAAATACCAGTGACCAGTATCTGAAATGCCACCGAGCAACTGGAATTATGACCCAATCTATGGTAGCATGAAAACTCAATGATTTACTGACAGTTGAATTTTCAGGGAGGGCTATTTGATGCATCCAATTGATATGGCTAGGTATTTTGCGCAAGTCGGCCAGCACGACGATCACCCTTGGAAGCCGATGCCGTGGAAAGGGGTCTACAACAAAGTTCTCTACTGCGACCCCGTGATGGGGACCACGATCGAACTGGCGCGAATTGACGAGGGTGCGACGTTCCCGGTCCACTACCATCCAACGGTGCAGACACTTTTTCTCCTCAGCGGTAGGATCAGGGACGACAACCGGGATCGGATCATTGAGCCCGGAACGTTTGATATCATCCCTGCAGGTCAGCGCCACGCGGGATATTATGCCGAAGAAGATTCCATTCAATACAAGTTCTTTTCGGCAACGCCCGTCTATATCATGGAGGACGGCCGTTTCTACTATTACAGAACGGACGGCACTGTGGTTGATGGCGGCAACACTGACATCAAGCATTCGGCTGAAAACATCATGTCGATCGACGACACCGGGGAGAACTTCGAAGAGATTGCGGTCAAGGATGTCGGGCCGGAGCAATATGTCGCGATCAAGTCTGTTAGCGGCGAGATTGCAGTTAAGTCGATCACCGATGCGGGTATCGCTGTAAAATCAGTCGGCGACAAAGAACTTGCTTTGAAGGCGATCTCGGAAGGCGGATTGGCAATCAAGTCCGTTGAAGAAGGCCTGACGGTCCGGCCGGTCGACCGTGATCAGGTTGCCATCAAGTCGGTTGGCGACGTCGATGTGGCCATCAAGTCTGTTGCCGACGGAAATTCCGTGGCAATTAAGTCCGTGGAGAACCAGGAGATTGCCGTCAAGAGCATCCAGGGCGACAGCCTCGCGGTGAAATCTGTCAACCCGGACACGGTGAAGATAAGAACGCATGACTGAGGACCGGATTGCCCCGGTCTTCCCAAGCGATTTCCATGACTGGTGTTCGGCAGACCAGATCCGCGCTGTCGGTGAGCGAAGCCGGGAGAAACGCGCACCGATCAACCCGTTTGGTAGCTTCTTCTTCATCGAGCCAGACGTCATTCCGGCGCGAGCTTGCGACGAATGCCTGCAAGCCCTTGAGTTGCACCTTAAGCCAAGACTGAAGCCCATCCACGCCGGGGTCGACCCGGGCTGGATATCATCCATGCAACGGAATTTTTCCGAGAGCTTCGGGAAGTCGATGCGAGTGGATTCGGTCATTCTGGACGGACGCGACCCTGACGCCATGCGGGCTGTAGAAGCGCTTGGTCTCTTCGAGATGCTTGCGAGCAGTGGTTTCACGGCGTTTGCAGAAGCGGCAACGGGATTGAAGTTATCCGGAGGTCATGGAACCCAGATCATCCGGTACAAGGTTGGAGACTATGTCGGCCCACACAATGACCATCATCCGGAATACGAGTGGGCACGTGATGGTTACGTTGACATCCAGTTTATGCTGTCGAGCCCTGCCGTGGAGGCGCAATATTTCCTTCATGAGAAAGATGGCGACTTCTCGCAATCCTGGGACATATCCGCGAGCGGCGGAATCTCTGTGTTTCGACAGCCATTCTGGCACCAGACGACGCCTTTGTTGGCGAAGCCGGGGCAAGACGGCGAAGCTTATCGCTGGCTGATCGGCCATGTCTTTGCCATTCGAGAAGAGGGACCAGCTAAGGTTCGGGCGAGCACGACCACGGCAGCTGCCTCCAGACCCCTCGACACGGCGATCGCCGGCACGATCATTCTCGAAGAGATGGATAATTCGGCACTCACTGTCGAACAACCCTGTCGTATCGGGAAAGCGCCGCTTTGGCGCAACGCACTCAACATCTACAAGGACAACCCCGGCAGCCTCTGGAATGGGAAAGGTGTTCCCCACAGGGTCACGTGCTCCCGCTCGGTGGCGTTTTCCTATGCAAATGCCATCGCGCAAATCTCCAAGCTGCACCCCGGTGAAGATATCTCGGTCGTCGAGCTCGGGATTGGGTCCGGAAAGTTCACGAAGAAGCTTCTGTCGGCATTGAGCCAGGCGCCCCTCACAGGGTCGGTCCGCTATGTCGCGCATGATTGTTCCGAGCGCGCGCTGGAAAGGCTTTCGGAGAACCTCGGCACAGACTCATCAATAAGTATCAGTGACATAAAATTCATTGCCGGCGATATCACGGACGAGGATGTTCGAGCGTCCATTTCGTCCAGGACCGATGGTCGTCTCACAATCTACGTGGCCAATTACTTTTTCGATTCACTTCCATTCGACATATTCGAGATTTCGGGCCCGTCCCTGAAGCTCGGGCACATTGACCTGGAGAGCCTGGACGAGACAACGTGGCGATATGCATTCAGGGATGCTCAGGCTTCTGAAATTCCGGATCAGCTGGCCGAGATCCTATATCGGGTCTCAAACGAGCACGATCTTTCCAAGCTTCCAATGTCGCTCGTGTCCTTCGAGGTGTTGGAGTCACTTTTCACGGCATCATCTGACCCGAGCTACTGGCTCATTGCGGACAAGTTCCTGGAGGCCGAGGCGTTTCGCGCCTCGGGCAAGGTGTCGGTCGAGGGCCATCAAACTGTGTCAGCTCCGGTGTTCCTGCCGGGTATGGTCGCCACTCTGGAACGCTTCGGTTGTCGCACCGCGAGACTCTTTTCAAGCGATCCCCTGTCCTTGGTCGTCGCAGGGCGCGGTGCGAATGACGAAGCCATGGAGGCAATTTGTGGCGCCATCGTCTCGGACCTGCGCGACCTTAGCTACGTGGAAATCGACAGACTTGTGCAGACGGTCGAAGCGCACGAAAACGCAGGCGGACTTCTGCCACATGCGCTGCGACTGTCTCATTGCGACCCGGCTGCCTTTCGGCAATTGTCATCAGGCTTGAGGCGTTATGCTGCTGAGGCCCTGCCAGAGGACCGGCGATCCAAATTTTGCGAAGAGTTGGAGTCCGTTTGGCAGGACGCATTCGGCGAGGAAGACTATCCTGATCTGTGTTTTGAGATCGGCACCGTTTTTCACTCCATGGGAGAATACGAACGCGCGATACACTACTACAGCAAGTCTTTGACACTGGATGGTGTTGATGTGCGCACACTTTGCAACCTGGCCAGCTGCTCAGCAAATCTTGGCCATCTTGACGATGCTCGGTCGATCGTTCGCGAAGCGCAGAAGATTGATGAATCCTTCCCACTACTCAGAACCCTGGCCACTAAACTGCAGATCGAGGGAGTCAAAGAGTACCGCCAAACGCCATTATAAGTGGCCCAGACACAGTTCGATCTTACACCTGGGAAAATGGCATTCTGCGCCACACCTCAACGTCTGAGTGTAGTCGGCGTAGGATGCGCCCTAAACCAAAACAGTTTATTGATCCGATTTATATTGGGTCCCATTATCGTTACCGCTCTTCGGGCCCGATTTCCCGCAATTGGCAACTGCCGGACTCGCTGTGCTAAAGCCAGTCGAGACTACAAACGCAAGTGAACGGAGCACGCAAAAACGCTTCGACCAAGATCACCAGTTCGCTTTGCAATAGAGCTTCTTGGGCATAGCTGTCGATTGAACGGCATTACCACGTCGACCACCCCGTCAAGGACGCAAAACCCTGGCTGGCGGGTCCTAGTATTGGCGGGCTCCGAGTTGTCTCTTTACGCCCGTCTTACCGATCCTCCATGTGGCTAGCTGTCGGCTCACGCCGTAGTGATCAGCTACTCCTTGAGCGTCCAAGCCAGCGCCACAGTGAAATAGCAAGCCGTCGCGGGGTAGGAGCATACACCCCGCAAGCCAGTCGGCCTCTTCTTCAAATTCCTTCGGGTAGTCACTCAGGAGAAGCAGTCCACCGTCAGAGCGATCTGCGCGGTTGGGCTTATGCCTTAACTCAATGTGTGACCATTCGTGCATCAAGGTGTTTGCCTGCCTCCCAACCGGGTGGCTAGAGTTTACGATAATCAGCGTCTTCTGATCGACCTTAATGGTGACGCCTGACCAGCTATCAGGGTCCACGACGGTGAGCTGGTGAAGATGTCCCAAATCGATGTCCGGGACATCGGCAGGTTCCCACACCAGGATCCCAATCCTCTGCAAGAAAGCTCTTGGGTCCAGGCGGTCACGCGGGCTGAGGCCAGCCGCTGCCCTATGTTTCAGCGCGAGTTTTTCAGCTTGAGTTTTGAACCCGCGCCGCATCCTTAGAGGTTCTCTCTGTCACGAAGGGCTTCTTGCGCTTTCAAGATCATGCCGCCAAGCGCCGTCGCGGTATCGATGTGCGTGGCATCTTTCTTACGGAATTGCACGGATGCGGTTTCTGTCGGCTTTCGTGTAGGTTGCATCCCAAGGAACCGATTAGGGTCTTCACCCAGCCATTCACAGATTTTCGCGAAGGTGGCTAGGTCGGGAACGTTCCCGTTCTCGACACGGGAGAGCGTCGCAGGGCTAATCCCGATCTCTTTAGCCGCCGCTCGTACTCCAAGTGTTCCGCGGTGTTCGATGATCATTTTCCCGAGATTCTCGATGCTTAGAGTCATAGTGCTTGTAACGCACAAGATTCCTCTTGACGGGCCATGGCTGCGCTCCTAAGTGTTTCGTTAGTAAGACGTTAATCGTCTCTTTTGTGTAACGCGTCTCTTTCGTGAGACACTTGAATCACTGAAAATGCTTGCCGTCAAGCTTTTTGAAACGCGGCGTAGGGGCAGTAAAACAAGGAGCTACGGCATGTCAGAAGCCGCTCAAGAAGTCGAATATGACCTGACAATCGACGATCAGAATTTTCGGACATACGACCCTGTCATCACCGGTCGCGACATTCTCGCGATTGCGTCTCGCAGCCCGGCATCGGGATACATTGTAGTCTCGATCATGGATCGAGGCACGCAGTCCATCGGCCTCGATGAACAGGTCGATTTGCGCGAAACCGCTTCGCAGCGCTTCCGATTGTTCGAAGGCGACAGGCTCTTCCGCGCAATTCTGAACGAACGGGAAATCGTATGGGGAGAAGGGCAGATTTCCGCACTGGAACTCCGCTTGATCGGTGACATCCCAGATGATGAGGATCTGTATTTTGACTCCAAAGGTGATCGCGTGATCGAGGACGACGAGATCCTTTCATTGAAGCCGAAGGGTGTTGAGAGGTTCCGATCGGGCGATCCGAAGGATCAGACCGTCGATGTGGTCCTGAATGGCGAAGTCATCACCGTTGATAAGGGGCGTCTTTCCTTCTCGGATCTGGCAAAACTCGCATTTCCGAAACTCTTCGGAGGGGCTCTGATCTGCTTCACGGTCTCATTTTCGAGGGGGCCGAAGCGACGTCGCGAAGGTGTCCTCCTCGAAGGAGGCAAAGTTCGCGTTGTCGAGGGGATGGTCTTCAATGTCTCAGCAACTGATAAATCGTAGCCCCGATCTTCAGCGCCTTGTCTCGGAGGGCTATGCGGTTAGCGTTGCCGACGGTCACCTGTTGGTCGAGGAGATCCCCTACCTCGATCGACATGGGGCCGTTCGCCGTGGCGTCTTCGGTTGTGCGCTCGATGCTACTTCGGAATGCACCGTTGCACCCAGGGATCACGTCATGTCGTTCTCGGGCGGCGAACCGCACGACAGAAACGGCAACCCACTTTCTGCGCTCGGAAAGACGAGTCCGAGATGCACCACGGTCGGATCTATTACGTTCCAGCACGGCTTCTCGAACAAGCTTCGTGATACCAGTGGAGGACACAGGGGCTATGCGGACTTCTATGAAAAAGTGCGGACTTACGAGGACATTATCCTCAGCGAGGTCCACGCTCTGGATCCGACGGCGACAGCAAGGGTTGGGGCGATGCCGCCAACTGCCTCGGAGGATGACCCGTTCGTCTTCCCCGACAGCGCATCAGCCCGAGCGGGTACAACGAAGTTGGCGAGTGTTTTCAAGCGAGAGGTTATTGCCCACATCGGCTTGGGTGGCACCGGCGCATACATTCTGGACCACGCGACGAAGACACCTGTGCTCAGGAACCATCTGATCGATGGCGACCGACAGTATCCCCACAATGCCTATCGTTCACCCGGCACGCCGTCACTTGAAGAAATGCAACCGCCACCATTCAAAGTGCACTACCACGCTGCACGTTACGGACGGATGAAGCGGAACATCGTGCCACATCCCACGAAGCTTACTGCTGCAAACCTGGAACTTCTCGAGGGGGCGACATTCGCTTTCCTGGCAATCGACGCGTGTCCCGAAAAGGCCGAGATCGTTTCTGAGCTCGAGCGCAGAGGCCTGCCCTTCGTCGATGTCGGAATGGGTTTGCACCTCAGCAGCAATGGCATCGGCGGAACTCTTCGGGCCGTCTTGAGCACGAAGGAAAATAGGGATTCGGTCAGGCCCCATATTCCCCTCGATCCCGGCGGCCGAGAAAACATCTACGAGAACAACATCCAGATTTCGGATTTGAACTCTCTGAATGCCGACATGGCGGTTCAGCTGTGGAAGGGTTTTCGAGGCTTCTACGCCAATTTTGCCGAACCGATTTGGCACTATCAGATCGAGACGCGTCAAATGATAAGAAGTGCGGCATGAAGTCGGTAGAGAAGGAAATCACGCCGAGGTTTGTTGAGTTCATCCCAAAGGACTTGGAGGAAGGCGTACTCTACATTTCAGGCGAATACGCGACGACTGCGCATCGCTGCGCCTGCGGATGCGGCGAGAAGGTCGTGCTTCCGCTCCATCCGACGGATTGGAGGCTGCGGTTCGATGGAAAGGCCATCACGATACGGCCGTCCGTGGGGAACTGGGGCTTCCCATGCCGATCACACTATCTGATCACGGATAACCGCATCGAATGGGCGGGCGACTGGACTGACGATCAGATCGCAGCAGGTCGTCGGCGCGATGCGCGCCGGAAGTCCTCTTGGCATAAGGAGGCCCTACCATCGTCGGCGGAACCCACCACGCGCTCCGTCCCTCAAGGCAATTGGCTACTGCGCCTATATCAACGAATGAAGAATTGGTCCCAAAAATAGATGCTTCAGCATCGAGAGAAGCCATCAAATGTACTCCCGCTCACCAACAACCACGAGGAACTTGAGCAATGCCCAGAAGAACGCGATCAGAATCCACCGGCAAACGCGCTGCATCTGCGGCAAGCAAGACGCTGAGGAGCCGAACCGCCAACAGTGCCGCGAAATCGGCGGCGGGATCCGCCTTGACGCAGGTGCGGAGCAAGGAGGTAACGAGCAAGAAGGCTGCGAGCGCGGCCTCAAAAACACTCCGGAACCCAAGGGCATCTAAAGCAGCCAAGTCAGCGGCAGGGTCTGCCTTGACGCAACGTCCAAGCCGCAAACGGTAGCACTCAGTTCAGCCTTGCACGAGCGATGACCCAGGCTCGGTGCCTCGCATGGTTGCCGGGAAATGCCGCGGAAGAGCAAGTGGCAGGGGTAGATCCGCATAGCCGGCACTGGGGTCAAGAAGACTGAGGCTGCAGGACAAACATCTGCGATCCAAACTCGGTAGCAGCCCGTCGGCTGAGCTCATGTAGTCTTCTTGTCATTGGATCCGCTTCTGCCTCGGTCGGCACCGGAACGCGCGTTCGAAGGGCCATGGGTTCGGGATCTTCGTAGAAGGTCTGGATTCTGAATGTGAGTTGGCGGTCAGATTGGTCGATAGCCTGGTCTTCGAGAGCCGCGCGACGCCTTTCTTCCAGCAATTTCTGGATCGTCGTCTCCTGTTCGTCTTGAACACTTCGCGCGACTTGGCCGGCCTTTTCGAAATCCTCTTCCCATCGGTCAAGCAGCTTGCGAAGTGGCAGCTTTGTCTCAGCAAGGGACGCATGAACCGAGTCACGTGCCTTAGCGATCGAAAACGGCGTCAGAGCTTTGGGCTTTGAGAAGAGAACGCATTCGTCGTTGCTGAGCGTTGTGCCGTTAAAGCAAACGGCATGCCGTTCGTCGTCATGGATGGGGCCGATGTCTTCGGGGCGGACAAAGACCGATCCGTGGGCAACGCCACCGCTGCCCCAAAGGTAGTTCAGGTCGTCGGTGCGATAGAAGTCCGGGGCGCAGTAATAAACGTGCTCTGCCGTGCTCGCCAAACCCAGGAGTGAGGCGTGTTGATTGGACTTCATGGGGCTCGTGATGTGGAAACGCCTGTAAGGCGCGGAGATCAGCCCGCTTGGGTGCTTGGCCTCTTTGGCGGCGTTGGTCTTTAGATGCTCTGAAAGCTTGAACTGTAGGAAGAAGGGGACGGCGGCGAGGTCCATGACAACGTCATACCCGCAACCCGGTTGTCCCTCCTCGATCAGGCTTGGAAAGATTGGGGCCGCCCTGCATTCCAGAGTGTTGGCCAACTCCGAGACGAGGGAAAAACCGAAGGTGAACTCACTGAACTGTGCTCGCATGCATATATTTCCATTGGGCGAGAGCCTCGCCGGGTGTGGCCGTCGGTTTCGTCACGACGGATGGGATCAACCCGCATCATATCGAGCCAAGACCGGCCAGATCACAGTACCCGAGACTTCGCGCATCACAAAAACCTAAGTGTTGCTCGACACATATACCTAAATCTCGTACAACTCCATAACCTAATCTTCGAACGGAGCCAGGCATCATGCCGAGTGCCGAAGAAAAGCTTGCAGACTCGCTTGCGGCGCTTGAAGCCCTGCAGGCCAGTGGAGCGATTGCCATTCGCTCCAAGGACATCTCTCGCACGCACCGAGAGCGGCTGGTGAAGGCCGGATTTCTGAAGGAAGTCATGAAGGGCTGGTACATCCCGTCACGACCCGACGAAAACATCGGTGAAAGCACGGCCTGGTACACATCCTACTGGGGATTTTGCGCGCAATATCTCACCGATCGGTTTGGGGAAGACTGGTCGTTGTCTCCAGAGCAATCGCTCATCCTGCACGCCGGAGACACGACAATTCCGACGCAGCTCCTTGTCAGAGCGATCAAAGGGGGAAACTCAAAGACGGACCTGCCGCACAACACTTCGCTTTTCGAAACACGTGCGACGATCGCAACGGGCGAGACGCTCGACCTCGTTGACGGCCTGCGGCTGTTCTCACCAGAAGATGCCCTTATCCTCGTTCCCGAGGTCTTCTTTCGAAATCATCCAACCGAGGCGCGTACTGTGCTTGCCACGATGCCGGACGCGTCACGGCTGCTGGGCAAACTTTTGGAGGGCGGACATACCCGCGCTGCTGGGCGTCTTGCCGGAGCGTTCCGCAGCATCGGCTCCGAGAGAGGCGCCGATGAGATCCTTTCGGCGATGAAGGCAGCCTCGCACGACGTCCGCGAGCTCAATCCGTTCGAGCATTCCATCGTCGTGCCAAACGCCGGTCGGATCCTATCACCCCACGTGCATCGTATCCGCTTGAAATGGGCCAGCATGCGCACGGACGTGATCGAGGTTTTTCCCAAGGCGCAACCGATTGCCAACGATATCGAAGCGTATCTGAAGAAGATCGATGAGCTCTATGTCACCGACGCCTATCACTCGCTCTCGATCGAGGGGTACCGTGTCTCTCCAGAGCTGATTGAGAAGGTCCGCTCGGGGAGCTGGAACCCGGCGGACGATGAAGAAGACCGCGCCTTAAAGGACGCCCTGGCGGCGCGGGGGTATTGGGAAGCGTTTCAAAGGGTGAAGGAGAGCATCCGCGTGGTGCTCGAAGGTGCGGACGCCGGTGAGGTTGCCGAGCAAGAACTGAGCGACTGGTATCGCGCGCTGTTCGCTCCGTCGGTCACGGCCGGTATCCTAAAGGCGTCACAACTGGCGGGCTACCGGTCTTCCCCTGTCTATATCCGGCAATCCCAGCATGTGCCGATGAGCGCGGACGCGGTGCGGGACTGCATGCCGGTCTTCTTCGATCTGCTCAAAGACGAGGATGATCCCATTGTCCGGATCGTGCTGGGGCATTTCATCTTCGTCTTCATCCACCCGTTCCTGGACGGCAACGGGCGTATCGCGCGCTTCCTGATGAACGTGATGATGGCGGCGGCGGGCTATCCTTGGACCGTGATCCGGATCGAACAGCGGGCCGATTACATGCGGGCGCTGGAAGCCGCGAGTGTTGAGGGTGACATTCGGCCTTTTGCGAGGCTTTTGGCTGAAGCAAGAGTATGATCATGACCGAAGAGAGTAAGACTGAAGAGGCCGGACGCTACACCCAATCGAGGGCCTTACGGGACATCGTCACCTGGTCCGCGAGCCGACCTGACTGGCAGAGAGACGCGCTGCGACAAATCATTGGCGGTGCGGCTACGGATGAGATTGATCTCGATCGGCTCGAAGCTCTGTGCGTCGGAGAGCGCGACGATTTCTTGTTCCCACATGAGGTGGATGACACAGTGGAGGGGTCGGAAGGGCAAGCGGTCAAAATCTGCAGCGTGCGCTCTGTTCACGGTGTGAACGCCCTAGCCGGTGGTCAGGAGATGGCTTTTTCGGACCAAGGCATCACGATCGTCTATGGCGACAATGGCTCGGGGAAGTCAGGCTACTGCCGAGTCTTAAAGCACGCCTGTCGAACCCGTGACAGCAAGTTTGAGATCCATCCCAACATCGACGAGACCGATGAGACACCCCAGTCGGCAGACATCCACTATCGGGTCGGAGCGACGTCAGCAACCTTCACGTGGTATCCTGATGCCGAGCAAGTCCCACCACTCGCACAGGTGAGTATTTTCGACGCCCGCAGCGCGAACACACATGTGCAGGCCGAAAACAACGTCGCCTATACGCCGTTCCCCATGCGGGTTTTGGAGCGACTGGGTGACTTGTGTGATGTGCTCAAAGACAGGCTTGAAACGCGGATTGGCCAAATCCAAGAAAAGACACCTCTCGCTATCGCCAATCATCAACTGTCCGATGGGACGGCGGCCGGAAAGTTCCTCAACGGGCTCACCGCAAGATCGGATCTTTCTACGCTGCAGCTTTTGTGTGAACTGAAGGATGACGAGCGGCGGAAGCTCGAGACGCTGCGCACCGATCTCTCTCAAGACCCCCAAAAACTCATCAGCGCACTGAAAGCTCAAAAGCAACGCGTCGATGCAATTATTGACCAGGTTCGGACCCTGACAACGAGCCTATCGGCCGACAGCATTGCGCAGCTGAGCGAACTCATGAGCGCCCATCGTGAGGCTGCGGCAGCGGCCGAACTCGCCTCCAAAAATCTGTTTGACGCTTCTCCGCTACCCGAAATCGGGTCCGATACTTGGCGAGCGCTATGGGAGGCTGCCCGAGCATTCTCCGACAACGTTGTCGCGCCAGAGAAGCGGTTTCCCGAAGCCAAGGCGGACGACGACCTTTGTGTCCTATGCCAGCAACCTCTCGGAGAAGACGCTGTAAAACGCTTTGAGACGTTCGAGACCTTCATCAAGAGCACAACCAAGGCCAATGAGCAAAGGGCCGTCGTAGCTCTGGAAGAAAGAAAGAGAGAGCTCACCGCAACGCTTGTTTCCGAAGAGGCAGTGGCCACAGCTCGAGCCTTTTTGAACGATGAACTTTCTCTCCCCGAGCTTTCGGTAAAACTCACCGACTGGCTGTCTGCTGCGAATACCAAACTCATGGGGTTCCTTGAAAACGGCCCACCAGCATCCGTAGATTCTGAACATCCGAAGGCGGCGCTAGATGCTCTATCCCAAGAGTTTGCCAATCGTATCGCTCAGGCTGAGGCTGTCCTGGATCCCGACGATCGCACGAAACTGCTCGCTGACCAAAAGGAATTGGAAGACCGAGTTATGCTTGGCAACATTGCAGCTGATGTTGAAGCCGAGATCGATCGACTCAAACAAATTGATGCGCTGAAAGCAAAGGCGAAAACCACGGCGCGCACCTCCGTGACCAATAAGAACAAAGAACTATCGGAGCTTCTGGTCACAGGCGCCCTGCGCAGCAGGTTTGCCCGCGAGATTACCAAGCTCGATCTCAATACAATCCCAATGGAGTTGAACAAGACTCGCGATCGAAAAGCGCAGTCGTTCTTCAGGGTCGAGTTTGTTGGATATCCTGGGCAGCCCCTTGGCGAGATTCTGAGCGAAGGCGAGCATCGGTGCGTGGCACTCGCTGCCTTTCTGGCCGAGCTGGTCACATCGCGAGACTACTCGGGCATCGTCTTTGACGATCCGATGTCATCGTTGGATCATATCTATCGAGAACGGGTTGCGAAGCGGCTGGCTGAGGAAGCTCAGCACCGCCAGGTTGTGATTTTCACCCATGATTTGGGGTTCCTGTTTGAGGTGATCCGCGAGGCCGAAGCCATCGACATATCGCTTCATTTCCAGCACGTGAAACGGCGTGGCAAAACGCCCGGCTATATCACTGCAGACCTGCCGCTTAAGGCCAAAACCGCGCCAGCGCTCGTCGCTGCGTTGCGAACTGAGCTGAAGGAACTGAAAGGTCAGTTGGACACCGTCAGCGAAACACGGCGGGTCATTCTTGTGAAAGGCATCATCGAGCAGCTTCGTGAGGCCTGGGATCAGGTCATTGCCGATTTGATAGCGCCTGTGCTCGGCCGCTTCGACAATCAGATCAAAGGGAACAGTCTGTTCAAGCTCTTGATTTTGACAGAGGCTGATGTGGACATCATCACA
This sequence comes from Cognatiyoonia sp. IB215182, assembly GCF_033963905.1. Classification (NCBI taxonomy): domain Bacteria; kingdom Pseudomonadati; phylum Pseudomonadota; class Alphaproteobacteria; order Rhodobacterales; family Paracoccaceae; genus Cognatiyoonia; species Cognatiyoonia sp. IB215182. The sequence continues at coordinate 142,678 of NZ_JAXBMB010000011.1, read as the reverse complement.
AAGGCCAGGGGTCGTTTGTCCGACGATCTACACAATGCCGCAGGCGCACTGAACCCGGCGGAGGTAACACATGACGAGCTTTCGGCAGAAGTGACGGCCATCCACGATTTCATTGAAGATCTCAAGAAACGCCGAAGTAGCGGATGAGAAACACACATTTTGCGCAGCGAGCTCTCATATGAAAACCATTAAGCGGAAACCAAGGCTCAAAAGAAGCCAAGCCCAAGGGCCTTACGCCGACCTTGCCCTCCACACGATTGGCTGGAAAGCGTTCCAAGACATGGCTGCCCAGATTTGCGAAGAGCGCTTGAGTACGTCAGTTACTATCCACCACGAGGCCAAAGATGGTGGACAAGATGCTATCTTCCTTATCCCAGGATCGCGCAAGAAGGCACCTCCGCGTGGAACAGTTCAAGTCAAACACTCGTCTGATCCAAGGGGTAGCCTTACACTTTCAGACCTTACTCAAGAGCTCAAGAAACTAGAGGAGCTTGTCGCCGAAGGTGAAGCAGATAGTTACATTGTCGTAACCAACATGTCTGTTTCAGCGCCCAATGCAAAGGTAATCCGGAACAAATTGCGCAAACTTGGCGTCAATAAACCGGATGTCTGGGGCAAGCAGCAGATAACGCTTACCATCAAGGAGAGTTCCAAACTCCGCGCACTCGTTCCGCAAGTCTATGGTTTGGGTGACCTGAGCACCATTCTAGATGCGCGCGCGATTGAGCAAACCAAGGCAATCCTGAAGGCTTGGCTGCCGAAACTGAAAGCCTACGTCCCGACCACATCGCATGACCGGGCTGTCCGGGTACTAGATAAACATAAGGTTGTCTTGCTGCTCGGGAACCCCGCCAGCGGCAAGTCCACCATTGGCGCAATTTTGTCAACGATGGCGGTCGAAGAAGAGGATCACTCTGTCATTCAGATTTCTTCGCCTGAAGAGTTCGTGGAGCATTGGAATCCTGACTTCAAAAATCGCTTCTTCTGGATTGATGACGCATTCGGCTCCAACGTCGTGGATACGGACCACATTCAAGGTTGGGCACGAGCGTTCCCCAAGGTTTCCGCCGCTATCAACGGCGGCAATCGTTTTCTGTTCACTTCACGTAACTACATCTATCTAAGCGCAGCCAATAAACTGGGCTCACGCAACCTGTCATTGTTTAAATCAGATGCAGCTGTCGTTAATGTTGGCGCTCTTTCAATCAGCGAGAAACGACAGATCCTCTACAACCACATCAAACATGGACAACAGACCGAAACTTGGAAGAGGAAAGCGAAGGAGCATCTTGAGGCGGTGGCCAACGTCGAAGGCTTCCTGCCCGGCATCTCGGAACGCCTCGGCAACCCGGACCTTACAAAGCAGCTGGCGCTGACAGAAGATGACCTTTGTGGTTTTATGTCCAATCCGCAGGAACATCTTATTGAGGTGATCAATGAATTGGAGCCGGAGCAATTCGCGGCTTTGGCGTTGATTTATGTGCATCGCAATCGATTGGTCTTTAGCGACCTAGACGAGGACGCCGTAAAGGCCATTGAAGAAACCACGGGGCATGGTGCGCAAGCTGTGCTTCCGCGATTGCCAGAGCTGGCTGGTTCATTCACTCGGGACATGTCTGAGGCCTCAGAACAAGTCTGGGGATTTGAGCATCCCACGATAGCGGATGCGATCACTGGAATTCTCGATGCACGGCCGAACATGACCTCAGCGATCGTTCGCGGTGGACCAATAGAAAAGGTGATGTCCCAGTTCGTCTGCGAGGATGGGGCAGACACCCAAAACGCGCCCAAAATCCCGACCTCGTTGGAAGGTGTATTGAACAAGCGTCTACTCGAGGTGCCCAACCACTGGCGGACCAACGGTTTGCTATTCGAATTCCTAGCATCTCGCGCAAGCGACGATGTTGTCCTGTATCAATTCGAGAACCATGATGGTCTGATGGATCGTAACGTGGTTACTCTAAGTAGAGCGAGCTACAGCGCAAAGAATAGAGCGGCCGCCAGAGCGTTCGCCCTTGGAGCACTGGATGATCTTCAACGAGAACAATTGTCGCGCGAATTTGTTGCCGGCGCCATAGACTATTTTGATCTTTCGTGGGTTGAAGAGGATGGACTACTGGCTTTGGTAGAACCCAGAGCGCTCCTTTCGCTGGGAGCATTGTTGTCTTCAAGAGTGGTGAATGACTTTGACGATCTGCTTGGGGACAAACGCAGCGATATCGATATCGATGCAGATATCGAGGATCAGTACGATGTTATATCCTCCGGCTTGCAGACACTAGACACACTCCTTGAGGAAGGAGCAGGTGGCGACGTTAAGGCAGTTCTTGCGGAAGCTGGCGACCGTCTTCGTGCAGAGATAAGTGACGTCCTCCAGGAACAGGAAGAGCACTGGGCCGGACAGGAAGAATCCGGTGACTGGGATATCTTCTCTGAAAACCAGTCTCCGTCACCCACGCGTAAGCAGCGGAAAGACGATGAGTCCAGGTCAGTATTTGAGGATGTGGACACCAAGTAGCGTACAATTCAGCTATCGGATTTATCGGTCGGCGGGTCGTTATCCAGACTATCAAAAGCTTCCGCGATCGACAAAGATCGCCTTGGCAAAGTGGCCAACAGTTCATCGACATTGTCGTGGTAAACTAAACCTTCGGACTCATTTGGCCTTAGGTCACTTTTTGAGTTTTTGGTAAAGTTAACTACGAGATATCCACAGGCGCAAGGCGGCGGCGCTTTATCACTTCGTCAGCAAGCAGAAGCAGCTCACGGGGATCAGCGCCTTCACCAAGTTGCTCAATGGCGTCTTTTGCCGCCGACAGGAACACCGGATTAGAAGATGTCGGAAACCGACATCCAAAGGCACCGGAACTTAGCACATCTTTTTTCTTCATCTTTTGTGCTGGCGGCATTTCAGCCAAGCCCACTAGACGCTCCAACATCTTCTTTCTGTGAGGATATGCGGCCCCTAATCTCGTTACAGCAGACCAGTCATTCCGCAGTGCAATCGCTGCAAACAGGAATGGCCGGGTCGTTCCAAGATACAGAGATGCAAGCGTGGAGTATCTTTGAACTCGACTGTGTGAAAAAAGCGCATAGCGCTTAAATTGCGGTGCCATGACTCCTAGAACATCAGCCGCTAAGCCCACTCGCCGGCTAAGCCGACGATTTAGATGACAATATGCAAATTTCAACCGTCGCGCACCTAAATGCGCACGGCGCGAAAGGGCAGCGGAAATTTGAACATCGTCTTCTGATGTTTTCCATACAGGCAAAAGCTCAGAGCCACACGCTTCACATTCCATAGACCAAGCAAGACGCCAATGACGCAAGGCAAGCCCGGGATCTGTATTTGTACAGGTTGGGCACTGCTGAAAATTCTCATAAGAGATACATTCTATGGGAAAATCGTGCTGTCGCACTAACACCATGTCATTCAATTCATCCGGTGAAAGCCGGGCAATCGCACAAAACCTCGCGATATCTGCGCTAGCCAACTCTTGATGTGTTTCTGGCGGTTGATCTCGCCCGAGCCCAAGATAACCGCAAAGTTCAACGACCGAGCAATGATTGGCCTTCGCAAGGCGAATGATCCAACTCGATAGTAACTCATCTGGGCGGCGAACTGGCCGCCGGGGAAGCGGTTGGAGATTCACGAGAATGCCGGAAGCGGCTGACGGCGGATATTCCAGCTATGTTTGGCCCAGGTCGGCTGCCAAGTCTGTATTGCTTCATCAGTAATCCGTTCTTCACCCGTCTCGATCGCATCGATTGCCAAGGCCTTCACCATCGTAAATACGCGCGACGTAACACCACCGGACACTCCCAAGATAGATCTCAGTGACTGAACACTTAGGCCGGAACCTCGTTCCAATTGCATGGCTGAAATCAAGGTCTGAACCAAGCGTGAGAACTCAACATCATCTTCCCAAAGCGGAAGGAAGTGCTCATCGAGTCTTCGGGCCAGCTGCTCGTCACCCCTAATGGCATCCACAGCTTCATTGACACCAAAGACAACGAGCGATGCACAAAGATCGTTGGCCAGAAACCGCAACATGTTGAGGAAACGTCTTTGCTCCCGATAACTGCCAGCCAACAAGTTGTGAACCTCGTCGATCATGATCATCTTTAGATCCATATCACGCAAATGATTGAGGACCCGGACCTCTAGCTCAGAAACAGTGTTCCGACCCCATACAGGCGCCCCTATTGAAGCCAAAATATGCTGATAGAAGCGCCGTTCATCAGGTGCTGGCGGGGCTTGCAAGAGAAGAATCGGAGTTTTGGTTACGCCAACATCTGAGGCATATTGGAAAGGATACAGCCCCGCCATTCGTTTTGCGATCATCGTCTTCCCGATCCCAGAACTTCCATAAATCATGAGGCCAGGCATGCGGGATTGTCTTGGCATTTCCATCAAAGATATCAGTCTGTTGAGGACAATCGTCGCGCGGTCAAAAGCGATCCAACGATCGCTGCGTATAAGGTCAATTCTTTCGTCGCAATCCATCAAAATCATCTATTGGGTAAGTTGGAAGGTCAGGGTTACTCGTATCAATGGCGAACATCTCCCGTGAAGGGTCGCGTTTTGGTTTATCACTTGGCAACCGTGCCTGACGCTCGCCTTCTAATCGCGCGGTTAAAGTTTGCTGTTTGGCTGCAAAAGCAATGCGACGCTGCTCTTCCACAATCCGAAACAGCATTGTCTCAGAAAGGGTCCCGCCATGTCGCTCATGGTAGAGCGCTCGAGCCCGCCGCAGTTCCCATAGTGAAGTTACCGGCCGCGACAAATCTCTGTAGCGGGCCGAGATTGTACGCCCATCGTCTGTGATGACCCAAATCTGAGACATATCGCGCGGGTCATATTTGACCTTAACCTTTCCGGTTCCCCGGCCGATCAACGGCCCGAACGCGTCACTCCAGTAGCCTATGGAAAAGAGGCTAATCCCTGTTCGTCGTAACTGACGCTGTTCGGTGGGAAGGAAACTGACTTGGAATGCGTCAAAATCGACAACTTGACGACCGGCGTCATCGCCACTCAAATCGGCCCATGCGGCCATTGGCGTTCGTCCGAGACCGCTATGTCGTGTGTTATTGTAGCGACAGATCTCAAGGTTCAACCAATCTTGAAACTCGTCTAGCGTCATAGCAGACTTACCGACGCTATCGTAAGTGCCTCTGTCCTTTGGTGACGATTGCGTCGTACCAGGAAGTACGTGAACTGCACCCATAGTCGTGCCTATCAGCCGTTCAATATGACCCCCATAATGCGCTTTGCCACGTGGTCGATACTCGATCGAAATGCCCCATTCTGCACAGGCATCCTGAAAAGCTTCGCTTCGAAAATCCTGTCCATTGTCAACATGAATTGCATGCGGAATACCCGCCGACGGCCAATACAGCTCCTCAAGTTGGTCAGGTGTTCGAAGTGATTTTGGCCGGACGCAATGTGCAAGGCATAGACCTATTGAAAGGACCGAAGGAGCATCGAAACTAACATAGACGCCAAGAACAATGCGGGTCGCAACGTCAATGGCAAGCGTCAACCATGGCCGTGCCAAAGGTCTGCGTTCAGCGTGATCGACAAGGATAATGTCGGCGAGGGTATGGTCAATCTGAACGATATTGAGCGGCTTGGTCACGTCAAGCGCGCCTGCCCGCGCTGCAAACTGTTGGTCTGCGGCTTTGGCCCCTCTCCGCTTCAGAACTACGTGACGCTGATCCATAGCATCTAGCCGAGCCTTGATGGTTTGGCGAGCCGGAGGTTGGAAGCCTTTTGCAGAACATTCTGCACGTATCTCTTCAACAATCCTCCTCAAACTTGGCCGCTCAGATACAAGGTAACGATGCCGCAAACCCTGATCGATGATGCTCTCGACCTGCTCATTCAATCGAAGCAAACCTTGTTTGGGTCCACTCCGCTTTGGCACCAACGCACTAGCGCGCCCGTCGTTCTCCCGTAGCAACGCCAATAGGCGCCATGCGGTACTTCTTGAGACACCAAGTAGCTCAGCAGCGGATCCAACTGCTTTACCAATCTCCAGCCCCTCAGACTCTCGCGCCAACAACGGTCGGAGAATCTCAGCGCGTCTCAGAGCAGCTGTTTTAGCCTCTTCGCTCATTCTTCAATCGTCAGAACTTATCCACAATACCAATCGTCTCACGAATAACTTTACCATGACATTGACAATGACAGGCTGCCTTATGCCTCTGTTCGCGATGATGGACTCCCGCAAGCGCTGTGGAGTGGTTGTGTCCGCTAGTGCAGAAGGCGCATCGCTTGAAGGTGCATTCAAAGCGAGACCTATTTGGCTTTCGCCAATTTTGTTCTGATCGTAGATTTCAAGAAATCTGCGAATTCTTGGATTGCTCGTGTCCAATTGTACGTTATTGATTGGCAGGTTCTCAAAACTCCCTGACGACATTTTAGCTCCTTAAACGAGCGACTTATATACTTCTATTTGCTCAATAAAGTTCTGTGAGCGTTTCTGCGGACACTGTATTCCTACTGCTGTGACATAGGCAACGCTCGTGAAATGAAATCGAGCGATACGTCTCTTGCCCTTGCATGGTCCTGCGTTGCCAGAATTTGGCCTAGGATCAAAGCAGCTCACTGAATTGCTCCAACTCCGCAGCCGTTGCGACCAATCCCTGTTGCGTGAGTATCGCGAGGTAATCCTCAGCTGAGTATGGTGGGTTCTGAAGGCGAGCTCGAACCTTCCGTAGCGCTGAGCAAAACAGACCAGGCGCAAGGGCAAGATGGTTGCTCAGGAAGTCATCTGGATGCTGGGCCTCGATACCGAATGGTTCTATAGCAGCGTTAGGAAAGTCCTTTAAGTTCTGCGTGACGATCACATCACATCGGCCGACAATGGCAGCGGCTAGCACGTGTCGATCATCTGGGTCAGGAAGGTCAAGTGATGCGACTAGGGTTTGGTAACCGGTCACGAGGCAATCTCGCGTCGCCTGGTTCATTAGGTCCCTTGTGCGCTCAAGTGCGGCAAGGTCACGATGAGGTTCATTGCGCATTAGTGCATCGATCCATTCGCGATGGATATCCGCAGACCACTTAGCCTTGAAGATATCTGTCACTGCGAGTTGCATGACTACGTCGCGCAACGGAGCCGGGTAAAGGATATTGGCATCAAGCAGAGCCGTGTAATGGCTCATGGGGTGTTGTAACCCATATCTTGTTCTTGAGCCTCGGCGGCCAGTTGGTCGAGTACGCTTTCACGTTCAGCATCAATAGAAGCTTTGTAAGCCATCATATCTTCCATGCGGATACGACGATGCTTTCCCACCTTCCGGTGCGGAATTTTTTGTTCGTCCAGAAGCTTGATCAGGAACGGACGAGACACATTCAACACTTCCGCGGCCTGAACGGTCGTTAGTTCGGCATTCTCGGGCATAATCGTGATGCCTTGCCCCGCTGCCATAGCTTCCAGGATGTCCATGAGAAGAGCAACTGCACCAGCCGGTAGTTCGATAGGTTCGGCCTGCTCTCCATCCGTAACGCGCAGTTTGAGCGGTGCCTTGTCGCGTGCGTAGCGCGACAACAGCTGTCCAGATGCGCGCGCGACTGCGGCCTCCTGAGCGCTCGGCGGCAATTGTCGATGTGCCATCATGTTCATGAGTGGTCTCCTATCCTACAACGTGCAATATAGGCATAAATGCAATAAATGCAACAAGTGAATTAAGTGCACTCGCGTGTCGATGTGCGGTTTGGGCTATGATCAACCGGTGATAGGTGCCAATGCCGTGCACTCAGGTCTTTGGGCATAGGCCCGAACGCGAGCTGGAAGGCGTATTCGAGACCATCCTCGGCCGTCCAGTCGACGGCAAAGGGAAATTTCTCATCCATGCTGAGGAGCATCTGATTGAGACCGTTCGCGTCCGCGTCGAATTCGATGTCTTGCAAGACCTCGGAGGCATGAGCGGGACTTGCGTCGAGGTACATCGCGGCCTCGTCGACGAAGCCGAAGTTCTGGCCCGGGAAGAGAAGGTCGATGTGGCCCCTCAGAAGGTGGGCGAGCTCATGACAAATCACGTAGTCGAACATCTGCATCAATATGTCGACGAAATACTCCGCCCGATCCTCGGTCATCGACCAGTCTTCAAAGGGCAAAAGCTGATCCCGAAGGACGTCTCGCCACTGAATTTCCGTGTCGTGCAGCGGATGCGCGCGCGAAAGCACATCGGGGTGATGCGCGGCAGCCGTGAGAAACTGCCAGAGCGTCCGGAGCAGACCCAGACTGACTATGACCGTGCGACGGCCTCCCGAAAGTCGGGCAGCTGCGTTCGGTTTGGCACCTGCTGAAACGACGAGCTCAATAGTTCCGATATCGAGGTCCGGGTCCCGCGCGTGCAAGAGACCAATATGCGCAACCGAGTGAAGGAGCAATCGCAGCTGGGGCGAGGGGTAGGAGCAAGACCCACGCAAGGCGTTCACGCTCTGTCTTTGGGATTGGTAAACACAGGAGGTCTTAGAGATGTGACGTCGCACATAGCAGTTTTTCTCCGCCTGAATTCTTAGCTGGACTCAACACCGTGGGTACGTCTTCTTCCTGCCCTGCCCGACGCTAATTGCCCATCTCGTCAACCCTGAGCTCAAGCTCCGGCAAGTCCCGTAAGCTCCGTAGATCAAACGTCACAAGAAAGGTCTCCGTTGTCACGAAGGTATGCGGCGCACCCGGCCGCGGCGAGCGTGGCCCAGAGGCGATCAGGTCCTTGTAGCGCAGTCGGGACAGCAGATCGCGGCTGACTTCCTTGCCGAAGATATCGGCGAGGCCGGCCCGGTCGATCGGCTGGTGATAGGCGATGGCGCAAAGCACACCCATCTCCATCTCGGTGAAGGCCAGCGACTGCTCGCCAAGATCGGCCGCCGCCTTAATGGCGTCAGCGAACTGGGCCTTCGTTCGGAACATCCATCCGCCGGCAACATGTGCCAGCTCATAGGGACGCCCCGTTAACTCTGCCTGGATGTCGTCAATTAGCATCTCCATCGAGGCCCCCTGCCCCACCACGCGGGCCAGGTCCTCGCGACCAACCGGCGTCGCACTAGCAAAGAGCACGGCCTCGATCCGCCCCATCCACTCGCGCCAGCGCAGCGCTTGTGGCAGGTCGTCCAGCTCCCGATCGAAGTCTGTGTCGCCCTCGTCTGCTGGTATCCGTTTCCTGGTGGCGACACTCATGGCACAATCCCATACAGTCGGAAGGTCGGCCGCCCGGTCAGTTCCCGAGCGACACCCAACTCGACCAGCCGATCGCAGAACCGCCGCGCGGCGCGTGAGGTCATAGGGATCGAAGTGCCCCAGATAAGTGGTGACAGCATCGAGGCCGGGGCTACCGCGTCCTCGGTTAGAAACAGATTGACCGCGGCGTCCGATCCTTTCGCGCGCAGTTTTGGGGCGACGGAGCGAAGCGCTTCGGCGCGGCGGGCCAGGTCCCGCGCCAATCGGATCGTCTCTTTAATGCTGTCCAGAATCCGCACTTGGACCGCCAGTTCGGCCCCCTGCCCTTCTGTGGTCAGGTCGCGCAGCATTCCCTTGGTGAGCCGCTGCGCAGTGACCGGTTGCGCCATCTTCCAGTTCAGCGCCCGCGCCAGGACGATGTCCGAGAGCAGGCAGGCGATCCGCTCCGCCCGATCTTGAGCGTCGAGCACAGCGCATAGGACGGCCACGCAACCCGCCAGCGGCCCATGGGTCCTTGCACGCTCCAAACCCGCATCGATCCAGACGCCCACCTCCCCCGCAAAGTCATTGCCAACCAGATCGTTGATGTCACCCATCCCGCTCGCCCGGAGGCCCACAGCGTCGCGCCAGAAGGTCAGCAGATCGCCATCCGGCCCTCTGGCCTCCCCCGGAGGAGTCAGATGATAGGCGTCCCGGATATCCGCCTCTCGCGCCAGCCGTCCTTCCAATTTCGAGATCGACGTCGCCGCGCTCAGCGCCAGCCGGTTGGCGAGCAGTTTCACGGGGACACCATCCCTGGGATCACCGATCATCTGGTCCAGCACTGTCAGCGCTGCCCCTGACCGAAAGGCCACAGTTTCAAGGGTTTCCGCACGTCTGGAGGTGACCCATGCTGGTAGCTGCGGTAGGCTGTTCAGGTCGTCTTGGATGACTGTCGACTGATATGTCATGCCACAACACTAGTCTCTCACGGCGCTTTAGTCCACAATATCATGTGCAAACCGCCCCACCTTGCCGCTTCATGTTATGTCCAATAAGTTTGCATTATCGGACATAAAAAGGAATCCATTTCCTAAGAGTCGGGCTACGTCGCTGCGCCGTTTCTCACACTACTGCAAATCGAATGTTCCCTTTACTTCTTTTCGCAAACGGCGTCACCGGCATACCTCAATGATGATCCGCCGGCGGGGGCCGAGACAGGCCTCAACCGCTTCTGTAAGAAGCGGCATGAGGTGATTTTGAACATAGTGAGCGACAAATCGATTGGCGGATGCCAGAGTCAGTGTACCCTCTTCATCGGACTGGAACGCCAATCCTGCAATCCAGTTTTGATAATGCGCCGGGTGCAGGTTACGCATTCTTTGACATGCTGCACGCCACTTCTCGGGGCCGTCCGGCAAGACAGATGATGCTTGTGTTCGTTTATCATCCTTTCGAAAATCCACGGACACAATTGTTGTAGTCTTGACCGGATGCGTCGCGGCCATGCGCTCGTTGAAATCTGATCCGACCCGTGACCAATAAGGCTCTGACATTTGGTAGATTTCAGGATAGTTCAGTCGGTAGGCCCCTACCCTGCCCCGCACCCCTTGTCGTTTACAAATGAGCCATTGTTGATCCTGCCAGAACTTGATCTCGCGCTTGACCGTGCGCTCGGTCACATTCCACATCCGCGCCAGATCACGCTGACCCACACAAAACTCGTCCTGCCGCCAATTGTAACGCGCGGTGATCAGCAAAACGAGGCGTGCGATCGAAATCTGATGTCTGACGCCAAGATGCAACCCGGCGACCGATAATGCCGTGAGTATATCATACTTCATAGAACTGGCTTTCACGCCAGTTAGCCGCTTTACTTCCATCCCGGAACTCTCACTGTCTTGCCTCAACTGTCGGCTATTGTTGCCGATTCTGCTTATGATCAAGCAAGACACGAAATCCCGTTTTCTGTCAACTAATCCGTAAAAACACGAAAAATCGCTAAAACATCAATTTTAAAAAGAAAATGGTTTAATTGGATAAGGGGGACATGTAGCATGTCACCATATTTGGGCGTTCATGTCACCAAAAGCTGCGGTAGCGCCAATTGGTGTCACCAAATATACTCTAGTTCCCGGATGATTTTCGCGGCGATGGCTGTTATTCCACCAGAAACACGATTTTCGAAAATTCAGTTTTGCAGTTTTCTTAAATCCCGTTATTGACGATGCAATGGCAAAAAACAAGAGCGATGACATGAGAACCCATTCCGACCTCCAATCCATGAATGAACGCAGCCTGTCACAGCAGGCCGCCGTGCGCCGGGCCACGTTTTCACCGGGTGAGGTCAAAACCCTGCGCCCCTTCTCGATCTGGGAGATCAGCCAGTTCATGTTCGATGTCCCTGCGGACACCCTGCGCAAGAAGCTAGCCGACGACCCTTCCCTGCCCCAGGGTGAGACAGAAGATGACGGGCGCCAGCGGTGGTTCACGCTGGAGGAGATCAATGAACTCCGCCGCCGTATCCGGTTCCGGGGCAAATCCTTACTGCCACAACGGCCCAAAGGCCGGGCCGTCCGTGTGGCAGTCAGCAACTTCAAAGGTGGCGTTGGCAAGACCGTCGTCGCCCAGCATCTCGCCAACGCGGCCGCGCTTGACGGATACCGCGTGCTTTGCATCGACTTCGATCCGCAGGCGACGCTGACCCATTCGATGGGTTTGGTCGAAGTCAAGGAATGGAACACGGTCTGGGGCATCATGTGCCGTGATTTATGTCGCGAGGCGGATCGGATCACCGAAAGCTATGATGACCCCGATGACTGCCCCTACCCTTCCTCAAACGAACTTCCCGAGGATGTCCAATCCATCGGCGCGCAGCGGTTCCAGGATTTCATCCAACCCACCTGCTGGCCGACCATCGACATCATCCCGTCCTGCGCCAACGCGGCCTTTGTCGAATTCGCAAGCGCCCAGTATCGCAGCCTGCACAAAGCTTGGAGCTTTTTCGGCTGTGTTGCGCGTTATCTGGACGAATTACCCGACGATCAATACGACCTGATTATCTTCGATTGTCCGCCCGCCATCGGTTACCAGTCGCTGAACGCGGCCTTTGCATCTGATATCCTTTATATCCCGTCAGGCCCCGGCTATTGGGAATATGACAGCACGACCAGCTATCTGGGCCAGCTTGGCGATGCGATGGCTGATATCTCTGAAGGATTCGGCAGTCTGGCTGCGGATGCCGGGCTGAAACTGCCCAAGACCTTTATGGATGTGCGGCTGCTGATGACAAGGTTTGAAACGACCAACCCGCTCCACGTCGCGATGATGGAGGCGTTTCGCAATGTCTTTGGTGCGGATGTCTGCCTGAACCCGGTTGAAATGACCCGCGCCATCGAACAATCGGGCCGCTTTCAGATGAGCGTCTATGAGCAGGATTACCGCCAGATGACCCGCGAGACATGGAAACGGGCGCGGCAAAGTTTCGACCGGGCCTATAATGAATTCATAACAACCGTGCTGAAGTCTTGGGTTGAAGCTGATCAACAGATGGAGGCAGCGCAATGACATCGAAGAACAAGTTTGGATTTGACGCGCTTGATGCGGCCCCAACGCCAAAGAAACGCGAACGCAGCGTGGGGCCGATGGGGGCTGCCGTCCGGGATGCCGCCGAGAATCTGCAAGAGGCGACAGAGGCCAAGGTGGAACAGCGTCGGCAGAACGCGACAGATGCAAAGGCGTATCGCGCCGCACAGGCCGAGGGCAGGGTACTGACATCGGTGCCGCTGGCAGATATCGCGACCACTGATCTGCCGCGCGATCGTCTGGACCTGGAGGCTGTTGCAGCATCGACCGAGATGGAAGAGCTGAAAGCGTCGATCAAGGAACGTGGTCAGAAAGAGCCGATTGAGCTTTACCGCGATGCGGCGGGGCAATTGCAGCTTAAGAAAGGCTGGCGGCGCTTTACCGCGCTGACGCAGCTTTATGCGGAAACAGGTGATGCGCGCTTCGCCGTGGCGATTGCACGTATTGATGAAGGGCAGGGTGACCGGCTGGCCCGTTACATCGATATGGTCGAAGAAAACGTGGTGCGCGAGGATTTGAGCTTTGCGGAGATGGCGCAGGTCGCCATTCTGGCCGCACAGGATCAGGGCACGGATGAGATTGATCCTGATCAGATGGTCGCGCGTCTTTACAATGCGCTGCACAAGATGAAGCGGTCTTATATCCGCAATTTCGTGTTCCTGTTGACCGCGCTTGAAGATGATTTGAAATGGCCCAAGTCCGTGTCGCGCAACCTGGGTGTGGATGTGGCACGTAGCCTGAAATCTCTGGGCGATGCGGCGGAATTGCGGGCGCGGCTGCGCGAGACATCAAGTGCGGATGAACAGAACGCAGTGCTGTCCGCGTTTCTGTCTGGCACCACAAAGAAGGCGGCGCCAAAGGTCACAAAGGAACGCAAGGAAAAGCGCGAATTCCATGTGGGCGATATGAAGATCACGGCACGGAAGGGTGAGTGCCGCATCATGTGCGAGGACGATTTTGCGGGCATTCCAAAGGCGCAGCTGGAAGAGGCGATTAAGGCGTTTCAACGGACTTTGCGCGACGGTAACCCGCGGGTTACCGCACTTTGACCCTCGTATCGCGGTAACCCGCGGGTTACCGCGCCGCGCTCAAGGATTGAGGGTAACCCATGGGTTTTGGGTGGTCTAAAGCCCCGCCAAGATCGCGCGCGTCGCTGGCATTTTTTCCAGTGTATTGTCCAGCCGCATCGTCCAACGCGGGCCGGTCTCGCGTGCGATCTGATAGGCCTCACGCAATTCATCGGGACGGTCCTCGGCCAGCGCCCTGATCAGAAACGCGGCTTGCGCGCGGTCCTTCGTCGACTTGATCGCATCTGGCCCGCCTTTCCTGCGATCCGCCACGATCAGTTTGTGAATGGCAAAGCGTTCGGGCTGTGGGATCTGCACCAGCACGCCGCTGCGGTAGGGCACAGCTGCAAGGATTGGTTGCTGGATCAGATAGTTCATATGATGCAGCGATTGCGCATCGACACCCAGTGCGGCAAGAGGTCTGATCGTTTCATCGGCGTCAAACGACGGTGTCAGAAACTCCACCATCAGCTCGTTCCGTGTCTGTTTCCAGCGCCAGACATTGCCAGGTTTCAGGTCGGGCACAGGTTCAAAGGAAAAGTCGCGAAAGACATCCTGCAAACGCGGAGACACCACATCCTCCAGCGCCAGTGACAGGCGCTCAAAACCCGCGATGTCCATGTCGCGAGTCTGGGCGGCATCGTCAAAACGATAGCGCAGGCCCAGTTCACCCTCATACAGCCGGAATGCATGTGTGCCGACAATTGTCCCGCCCAGCCGAAAGACACATGCTTTCGCCATCGCTGCTATCAGACTGCCTGTGGCGGCATCGATCCGCATAAAGCCTTCGGCTCGCAGGATACGGATCAGGCGCGTGCGATTCTCCTGCCTGGTCCCCGCCTGCGCTTTCAGATGCAGCAGTTGACCCAATCGTGTGGCAAGTTCCGGCGTGTCCTCACCGATATAGGTCTTGCGCACATCCGTCCCGACCCGAAATGTGTCGTACCAATAGGCTTTGCCGCCCCGGATCGCCTTGGTCGGCGTGCCGCGCACCTCTGTCGCTACCTCGTTTTTAAGCGAGGCCAACAGGTCGTGATAGGCCGCATGTGCGGTGGACGAGTGGCGGTCGAGCATGGTTGTTCAACAGTTTTATATTTTGTTGAACATAACCACGTGTTCAACAAAAGTCAATTTCGTTGAACATGAGCGTCACCCCAGCAGATCCGTCGCTGGATTCTCGGTGATTTCGACGTCGTCGTAGTATTGCTGCGCCTGGGCGAGCGAGCGGTGGAGAGACAGGCGCATGGCGGCCTGGATTGGCGCGCCGTCGAGCGCCGCCTGGGTCAGGAAGCCGGAGCGTAGGCCGTGGGGTGTGGCAAAGCCTTTTGGGAAGCCTGCCTGCGTGACGCGCTTTTGCACGATCTGATAGATGCCATCTGGCGAGAGGGCGCGCTCCAACGGATCGTCGTTCCGGGTGATGGGGCGGAAGAGGGGGCCGTCATTGATGTCGCCCATCTCGACCCAGAAAGCGAGCGCCTGGGCGGCGCGGCCTTTCAACACCAGCTTAGGTGTCTTGCCGCTCTGCGTGGTTTTGGTCTCAACCAGGTTGATCCAGATGATCCCGTCCTTGGCGTAATCCTTCAGGTCGATATCCTGGCGCATCAGTCCCGCAATCTCGGATCGGCGGCGCCCGCCTGAGGCCCAGCCGAGCATCAGGATGGCGCGGTCGCGGAGACCGCGCAGGGAGTGGTCGCAAGTGGCGAGCACCGCCTCCAGCACCTCACGCGTGATCGGGTTGGCGGATTTGGGCGCTTTGGGTTTCGCGGCGGCCCGCCGTGCCTTGGCGCGGGCCTGTCGGACCAGCGGCGCGTCAAAGGGGGACGCGAGGTTCTTCATACGGTGAAAGGCCCGCCAGGAGGCAATGCGGCGATCAAGCGTCGATGGGGCAGGGCAGGCATGGCTTTTGCGCAAGCCTTGCGTGATGAGAGCATCAGCCGCGGTCAGGGCGGGGTCCTGCGGATCTGCCTCGGTCAGGTCGCGGCTGTGATCAATAATGAAGCGGAGCGCGACGGCCTCACCTTCGGGCCAGTTGAGCGGTGCAGCGAAGGCAGCGGCCTTCCAGGCGGTCAGATAGATCAGATCGCGTTCATAGGCGCGCAGTGTATTGGCGGGTGTGCCGCGGATATAGAGATCGGTCAGCGCGTCCTGATCCGCGTCCGAGAGGCCGGTTTGGCCGGGTATGTACGCGGCGAGTGGGGCGGTCATGGCATGCCCCACCAGATGTGCTTGATCGTCCTTTTGGTAGGAACCGTGGGATGTGCTGAGCGATACATGACGCCATTTTTCGTCGGATTTAGCACCAAAATCAAGAGACATGATAACTGGAACTTATCACGTGTACTTATCCTAAAGGTGAAATCACTTGGGTAATTTGCAAAATCGCCTCATAATGCACATTATGGCAGATCCACGCAAAATTTCTTTCATCGAAGATGAAAGCGCGCAACCGCCGGATCGGGATGTGTTCGACCCTGATCCGGTGGATGAGGAGGATCTGTGGTTTCTGCCCGGGCCGGATCATGCGGTGCTGCAGTCGCATGATCCGCCGGGGCCGCGCGCGGATCAGACGCCGCTGGTGGATGTGGATGCATGGATAGCGGCCGAGGCGGCGTTAGCGCGACCGCTGGCAGATCTGGCATTGCGCGTTGGCATGCTGGCGGCGCGGCTGCAGGCCGGACCAGCGGGGTGGCGGCATCGGCTGGCGCTCATTGAGGCGGCGGATCTGAGCTGGCTCGCTGGTGACCGGGTGCCGGCGGAGCGGCTGGCTTTGTGGCTCGCATTACGGTTGGCGGGCGATACGGAGGATGCCCAGGCCCTGGCACGTGCCGGCTGGGCCGCGCGGCGCCTGCAAGGCGGCTTGGCCCCGCAAGATGATCTGGCCGCGTTTCTGGGACGGCAATCCGATGACGCGCGTCTCGCCGATCAGATCGCCGATTGGCATGAGGTGATGGGGCAGGGCGCCAAGCTGCATCCGATCAGCCGGGCGGCGCTTGGGTTCCACCTTTGGCCGATCGTGGGGTTGTCAACGGGGCACGCATTGGGGGGCGCCGCACCCTTGCCGCTGATGGAGGCGGCGGTGGTGGCGGCGCGGTTTGCCTTGCAGGAGGGTGGCACCGAGGATGCGCTGTTCTTGCCGCTGGCGCTTGGCGGGGCAGGGGGCCTGCGCGGCACCGGCACACCACAGGAACGCTTGCGGCGCTGGATCGCCGGGGCTGATCATGCGACACGGGCGGCCCTGCGCGTGCTGGATGGGGTCCGGGCCTGGGAGATGCAAGTACAAGCAGCCTGCGCCGACCTGACGGGGCGGACGCCACCGCAACTGATCCGGCTGTTGCGCGACTGGCCCCTGATCAGCGCGCCCATGGCCGAAAAGCAAACCGGCGCCAGCCGCGCTGCTATCCAGCGCAACCTCAACAGGATGACGCAGGCCGGGATCATCCGCGAGATCACGGGACAGGGGCGGTACAGGTTTTGGACGGCGAGCGTATGAGCGTAGTGACCTAGACTGCTGCACCATCACATCGCAACCAAATGACGGACCGTTCATTGCATGAGCGTCATGGTTATTAACTCCGCAGGCTTGGCGCCTGGATCGCAGTTCGAACAGCTTTATCGTGTTTGCTGAGGCTTTTGGAAGCCGTCAGCCGTCTAAAGGCCTGGTCCGTCGTGCAACCATCCTTTCAAATCCGCGACAGCTGAGCGAACGCGCTTTGCAAATTTTTGAGCTGTTCCGAGAGTTCTTCGATAAAGGCCCGCTGCGCTTTCAGTTCTTCGTCGTGCGCTTCGATCAATCTGATCAAGCGTGCGTGCTCTTGATCTGATGCGTCCAGCAAGGTGAGCAATTCGGCCTTTAAGCTTGCCTTTACGGCGCTAGCGATGCCGGATCAGCCTTTGGTTCTAGCGGTCATCGTCTCAGGTATGCTGGTCGAAATTCCGCTCTTAACGGCACTCAAACAATTGCTCCTTGTTCGAAAAAATGACGAAAGGGACAGACATGTCTTTCATCCCAAAAACATATGAAGAGTGGAAGCACTGCATCATAGTGAAATGCGACATTCTACTGACGCAGACCTATGTGGCCGAACGGCTTGAAGCCTTGAACGATCATCGGCACTTCCAAACACAACAGTTCATAGATCGTTGGGGCGAGGCACATCATGCGCAAACTGTCGTTTGGTTCCAACAAGCTGCGAAAGAATTGGCGACCTGAACTCTCTCAGATCGATCTTAAGGTTACGACAGTTTTTGGCCAGCACAGCGGCATCGTACTTGCGTAGATCGAAATCTTGGTCTCCGGGATCCGCCGTCGTCCGGATCGCAGCCGCATATGCGAAGTCAGCTTGGTCTGAGCCAGCAAGATTTAGCCAGATCAAAGCTTTGTCGATCAGTTTCAGGCATCATTAATTCAAGGTTGGTGGCAGCATTCACGGCGGTGTCGAACGCTATTCGACGACGATGAATGGCCGCTCTCTTCCTTCTAGCTGCCCAAACGTAATTGGGCGGCAATAGATATTCGATAGGCGCTCTTCGTCTACTGCTGCTGCAAAGCAACCCTCGGCAACAATGCGTCCCTGATCCATCAGCACGACATCATCGGAAAACCGCGCCATC
This sequence comes from Cognatiyoonia sp. IB215182, assembly GCF_033963905.1. Classification (NCBI taxonomy): domain Bacteria; kingdom Pseudomonadati; phylum Pseudomonadota; class Alphaproteobacteria; order Rhodobacterales; family Paracoccaceae; genus Cognatiyoonia; species Cognatiyoonia sp. IB215182. The sequence goes on along the minus strand of NZ_JAXBMB010000011.1, from coordinate 124,248 downwards.
AGGTTGAGGTCATGCATGACAACTACGACCGTCTTTCCTTCCCGCGCGACCAAGTCGCTCAGAAGTTCCATCACCTCGACCGCATGTGTAACGTCCAGGTGGTTGGTCGGCTCATCTAGGAGCAACCACGGGGCCGATTGGGCCAGCGTCATGGATATCCAAGCCCGCTGTTTCTGCCCACCTGACAGGGCGGCAAGCGGTTGATCTGCCAACGCAGCCATGTTCGTGGCCTGCAACGCACAGTCGACGGCGTTTTGATCCTCAACCGACAAGCCAGACAAGGCGCCCCGATAGGCATAACGACCCAATGCGGCCAGATCACGGACGTTCATTTCCGATGGTGCATGCGGTGTTTGCGGCAGCATCGCTATATGTCGTGCCCTCACCTTGGGCGGCATGCGATTCAACGGTTGCTGACCCAACTGAACTTGCCCCTGCAATGGCGTCATCTGGGCCGCAGCAATATTCAAAAGCGTCGATTTCCCGCAGCCATTTGGCCCGCAGATCGCTGTCAAACGGCCTTTGGTAAACGTTGTTGATATGCCATGCAGAACGGGTGTTTTGGCATAGGCAAATGAGATATCCGAGAGCGACAGGTTGTCGTCAGCCATTGCGAACCTCCTTAAGTAATAACCAAAAGAAGTAAGGCGCGCCGACCAGCGCGGTGATCGCGCCTGTGGGCAGTTCAAGCGGTGCGGCAATTGTTCGCGCCAGAATGTCCGCGCCGAGCACGATGGCGCTGCCGATCACCGGGGTCACAACCAGCAGGGCCGCCATCCTGAGCCCAACCAGCGCGCGGGCAATATGCGGTGACAAGAGCCCGACAAACGCGAGGCCCCCGGCAAATGACACGGCCGCCGCCGTCAGGATGACCGTCAAAGCAAGGGCCAGCAGTTTTGTCCGATTCAGCGCCAGCCCGGTAGAACCTGCGCTTTGGTCATCCAGCAGCATCTGATCCATCGGGCGGGCGATAGCGATGAGCAGCGGGATCGTCAGGCAGAATAAGGCGGCAAGGATCGCCACATCCTCCCAATGTGCGGCATGGACCGATCCGGCAAGCCAGATCAGCGCCTGGCTCGCGCGGTAGACGGGGCCAAGAACGATCAGAACGGTGACAAGTGCTTTTGCAAGTGCCGCCGCTGCAATACCATAGAGGATCAGCCGCGCGGGTTGTGTCAGATCCCTGGCCGCAACGGCAGCTACAAGGGTCGCAAAGCCGAATGCTCCCAGCGTCGCAGCCAAAGGCAGCCAGTGGATTGAAACCACAAGTGCATTCGCTTCATTCGAGAAGATAAAGAGGAACAGGACAACTCCAACCGCTGCCCCGTCGACGAGGCCAAGAACCGACGGCGATGCGATGGGATTCCGCACGATACGTTGCAACAAGAGGCCCGCCAGCGCCAAGGCCGCCCCGGCGAGCATGGCAAGCAACACACGCGGCATGCGCAGGGTCCAGATGATCACCTCATCCATCCGCGCGCCCTGGCCGAAAAGCGCGGCGATCACACGGTCGGGTGGCATCCAGGAAGAGCCGACGCCGATAGCGGCAATGCTGAGCAAGGCCAGAAATGCAAAGGGGCCTGCTGTCCGCAAGATCATGCGAACCGCGCGCCCTGGCGCCTGACAAGCCCAATCAGGATCGGCGCTCCGACCAGTGCCAACAAGGCAGTGACCGGTGCCTCCTGCGGTGCCACAATCAGGCGGGCCGCGATATCGGCTGAGACGGCAAGGGTACCACCAATCAGTGCCGCAAAGCTGATCTGCCAACCATAACCCGGCACTCCCGTCAGGCGCGCAAGGTGCGGGGCCACCAGCCCGACAAAGCCAACGGGTCCCGCGACTGTGACGCAGATGGCCGCAAGAAGGGTTGCCACTGCGAGGGCACCGATCCGCAGGCGGGCGACATTCACGCCGATGGCTTGTGCTGCGCTGTCGCCAATCTGTAGCGCCTGCAGCCCTTGCGCCATGGGGGCCGCCATCAATAGGCCCACGCAAATCACGGGCAGCGCGTACCACAATGTCTGTTGGTCCCGATCTGCAAAGCCGCCCGCGAGCCAGAACAACAAAGCCTCCATCGTGCCTTCGTCGGTGACGATCAACACTTGCGTCAATGCGGAGAGGAGCGCGGCCAGCGTCACCCCGGCGAGCACCAGTGTCACCGGGGTCATACGCCCCCCCGCCAACGCCAAAATGAGATAAAGAACACCTGTTGCCATCGCTGCCCCGACAAGGGCCAGTGCGGACAGGATACCGAAAGATGTCACCCCGAAGACACCAAAGCCCAGAACAACGGCAAAGCTTGCCCCCGCATTCACGCCCAGCAGTCCGGGATCGGCCAGCGGATTGCGCAGGATCGATTGCATTAGCAACCCGCAGACAGCCAAAGCCGCACCAACGCCACATGCGGCCAGTGTTCTTGGGAGACGCAAACCGCTGACAATCAGAGCAACCTCACCTTCATCAGGTGAAAGAAGGGCTCCCCAGACCTGCGCAGGTGAATAGAGCCGCAGACCAAGGTGGAGGCTAGCAATCATCGCTACGATGAGCGTGAAACTCAATAAAAGCATCAGCCGAAAGGGTGGCAATTGACGTTCCTTACAATTTCACTCAAGTTTAGCTAGCAGGATTGCGCAGCCGCCGCCACCGCCTTCCATCATTCGATAGTTTTGAAAGGAGACCGCGATGTTGCGCTCGATCTTGGCCGCATTATTGCTTGTGCCAACCACCCTGTTTGCAGACACGATTTCCCACGCGATGGGTGAAACAGATGTCCCCGATGACCCGCAACGGGTCGTTGTTCTCACCAACGAGGGGACGGAGGCTGTTCTGGCCATTGGCGTCACACCGGTCGGTGCGTCGCAATCCTGGCTGGGTGACCCGTGGTATCCGCACATCACGGACGCGATGGGCGACGCCATGAATGTGGGCAAGGAGAGCGCAATCAATCTTGAGCTTGTCGCGGCGCTGGAACCTGACCTGATCCTGGCCAACAAGCAACGGCACGAGGATATCTATCCGCAATTGTCTGCCATTGCGCCGACGGTCGTATCCGAGCGGCTGCGCGGGGATTGGCGCCGGAACTTTGAGCTCTACGCCAGCGCGCTTGGTCGCGACGAGGAAGGCACCGCCGCACTTTCGGCCTTTGAGGACAATGTGGCGGCATTGGCAGAGAAACTGGGCGATATTACAGACGAAAAGGTCAGTGTGATCCGCTTCCTGCCGACGCAGATCCGTATCTACCAGCTTGATAGCTTCTCGGGCTTCATCCTCGGCGCCGTTGGCTTTGATCGCCCCGATATCCAGAACGTCGATGAATTCGCCATTCGGACCGGCAAGGAGAGTATTCCCGATATGGATGGCGACCGGATTTTCCACTTCACCTGGGACACCGGCGATGGCGAAGGTGTCGCGGCACGCGATGATGCGATGTCCGATCCCCTGTGGCAGTCACTATCCGCAGTCAAGGCCGGGCGCGTGCACGAGGTCAGCGATCCGATCTGGAACACGGCCGGCGGGATCATCGCGGCCAATCTGATGCTGGAAGATATCGCGCGCATCTACGGCTTGGAGTGAATTTTTGACGGATAGATCAGGCCTTTAACCTGATCTGATGTTAAGCGAAGTCCACCATTTATGGAACAGTCAGCTGTTTGGAAACCCAAATCGGTGCATAGCGCTGAATTGGGCTTCACCTTCGCCTAAACATCCGCCAAAAGACCGCCAGATGCATCGCATCGATAATCGCATTTCTTGAGTCCCCAGCGGCGCGCCAGGCTCTCTCTTTCAGGTGAATTGGGGGGCCAAATGGCACGTATATCTGAACGCACAATAAACGGCATTCTTGTTGCCGATCAACGCAGGGATCAGGTTCTACTGCTGCAGGATCTTGATGGTGATGGCAACGCCGCCGGGGCCGAGGAGGCACGTGTTTTCTTCGACGCCGCGAATGAAAGCGGCCTTGTAGATCCAACAAACAACGTCTTCACCGTCCATCAGGCGCAGGACAAATCGGTGTATATCGGCGATGGCAGCACTGACAGTGTTTACCGGCTCACCGACCTGAACGCCGATGGCGACGCACAAGACGCGGGCGAGGCCGCGATCTGGTTCTCCGCCGACAATGCGGCGGGCCTCTCCACCGTCACACCGAACGGGATCGCCGAAGGTGCCGATGGCGCGATCTATATTTCCAATGCCGGAACGAGTTCGGCACCGCAGGACGCGATCTATCGCACCGTTGATCTGAACGGCGACGGCGATGCCAATGACTCTGGTGAAGCCACCGTTTGGCTGGATGTCCAGAGCATTGTCGAGACTGCAGTGCCGTTTGACCTCAGTTTTGATGGGAATGTCGCCTATCTAAACGATCTGGCGGGTACGGCAACGGACGTGATCTATCGGATCGAGGATATCAACGGTGACGGCAGCATTCAGGCCGATGAAGTGACGGAGTTTATCTCCGATGAGATGAGCTTTGGCGCGCCTGTCGATATCTCAAGTGCTGTCGCAGTCGACGGCTCACTCTATACACTGACCTGGTTTCCCGATGGCGATGAGCTTTTGAAGATTTACCGTCTTAACGATCTGGATGGGTCCGGTCAGATCGACAGCGTTTTTGAGGCTGTCGAGGTGTGGAATGCCAGTTTGATGCCGGACGACATCCCTGCCGATATCGGGTTTTCAATCGCAACGGACGGCGATGGCGATCTGATCCTGACCGCCAACAGCTTTGACGGTGACGCGAGCGTTCTGAAGCTGACCAACCTGAATGGCGATGGCGATTTCTTTGACGCGGGCGAGACTGTCATTTTCGGGTCTGATCAGTTCGACGGTCAACTGATCCGCCCGCGCTCCGTGGAGGACTATGAGGGCATGGCCCAAGTCGTGCCCAGCACGGTTGGCGCGGGCAACCACTTCTCGGTCTTTCTGCAAGATGGCGTGCTTTACAGCTCTGGCGAAAACATCGTGAGCCAGTTGGGCAACGGCAGCGTCGGGTTCGACGTCAAAGCACCTTTACCGGTTGAACTGCCGGAGGGTTTCGACGCGACGATCACGTCCGTTTCTGCGGGTATGCTGCACACGACTTTCCTGACGGATGAAGGTGACGTCTACGCCTTTGGTTTCAACAATCGCGGGCCGCTGGGGCTGGGCGATGAGGAAAGCCGCCAATCGGCGGTCAAGATCGACGCCTTGGATGATGTTGAAGTCATCGGGATCGAGAATGGGAACGGCGTGTCCTATGCGCTTGGAGCCGATGGCACGCTTTACGCCTGGGGCAGCAATACCAACGGGCAGATTGGGACCGGCGATCAAGAGGAGCGTCTTGTCCCAACTGCCGTCGAAGCGCTTGCCAATGAAACCGTGGTCGCAGTGTCTTCAGGCACCTCCCATACGCTGGCCCTGACCGCCGATGGGGAGGTTTTTGCCTTCGGCAGCAACACCGACAACCAGGTCAGCCCCTCCGATGACCGCCGGGTGATCGACCCCGTGCTTGTGGAAGGTCTGCCTGAAAACATCCTCGCCGTAACGGCGGATGGCAAAACCTCCTTCGCAGTCACCGAAGATGGGCGTGTCTTTGGCTGGGGCCAAAGCGACAAGGGGCAACTTTTGCAAGGGACCGACAATGGCGACGGGACGTTCACGCCCGATCCAGCAGATGTCGCCACCCCAGTCGAACTGACGGGCTTGCCCGACAACGTGATCGATGTCAAAGGCGGAGCCCGTTGGGCCATTGCCCTGACCGAAGACGGCGATGTCTATGCCTGGGGTCCGAATGATGAGGGGCCAACCGGTGGCCTCGACGGTGATCCGGCAGTGGAAAGCGACATCAGCTTCCTGCCAACCAAGATCGCTGAACTCGACGATATCAACATCGTGGAAATTCAGACGGGACCCAACTCGATCATCGCGGTCTCCGATACGGACGAGGTGTTCACCTGGGGCTCAAACTCCGACGGGCGCTTGGGCTATGCCTCTGACGGGTCGGTCTATTTCCCGCAGCAGGTGAATTTCGACGCGGACCCCGCGCCGTTCCTCAAAAGTGCCGTTCCGTCGGATAACGGGCGGGATGTGAGCAATGATGCAGCGCTGACGCTCACATTCACCGAAGTCGTGGAGGCTGGCGAGGGCTTCATCACACTCGTCAACCGCGACAGCGGCGCTCGGACGCAGATCGATGTGACCGACGAACGCCTTGTCAGCTTTGATGGGGACACCGTCATCGTCACACCACCGGAGCATCTGGAGCCAGACGCGCGCTATGCGATTGAAATCTCCGATGGCGCCTTTGTGGATCAGGAAGCTCAAGGCTTCGAAGGGTTCGCAGAGGGCGATACATCGACATTCAATTTCACGGTTGCTGATGACCCTGCCGCGTCGGAGGATCGCTACCGTGGGACGTTCGACGATGATCTCCTGCGTGGCGGTGCCGATGATGATCGGATCAGTGGACGTTTCGGTGACGACATCGTCTCTGGCGGTGGTGGAGATGACCATCTGCGCGGTGGCTTCGGTAACGATGATCTACTGGGTGGAGCCGGAAGTGATCGGCTAAGCGGTGGCTTTGGCAACGACCTTCTGGATGGCGGCGCGGGCAATGACGTGATGCGTGGCGGCTTCGGTGTGGATACTTTTGTCTTCGCCGAGGGCAACGACACAATCCAGGACTTTGACACTGGTTTTGACTTCTGGTTCTTCAGCCTGCCTTCCGACCAGATCGCGATTGATGTTACAGGTGTCGAAACCTTCGATGACCTCATGGCAATCGCCAATCAGGACGGCCGGAATGTCGTTTTCCAGTTCTCAGATGATGATAGCCTCACGCTCAACCGAACGCATGTGTCTGATCTGGACGCCGATATGTTCAGCTTTGTTTGATTGAAGAAACGGAAAGCTGCGGTGCCAATCACGCCGCAGCTTTCTTGCGGAACGGATCAGAATTCAGCTTGCAGATAGGCCCCTATCGTTTGTGGTTCTCCAGTTCGGATGATCGTGGGGGCGCCGGCCTGTTCGAACCTTGACGTGGCATAATCCTCGTCAAAAAGGTTGCGCACATAGACACCCGCCGTGATGCTGTCGGTCACATCATATGCCGCCTGGACATTCACCAACCAGCGGTCGTCATCTTTGTAGCTGTTTGCATTATCCTGAAAAGACGCTGCTTTGTAAGAGGTGTCCAACCCCAACGCAAAGCCATTTGCCCATGTGTAGCGCCCACCAAGTGTTGCTGACCAATCAGGCGCGAAAGGAAACGCGTTGCCGCTGAAATCATCCGTACCACTGACGAAGGTGATGAACTCCGTCTGGGTGTAACCAACACTGCCAAAGACAGATAAACGATCACTCGGGTCAGCCTCGACGCTCAATTCAAAACCATAAAGCTCTGACTCGGCGGCATTGGCGGTATCAAAATTGAAAAGTGGGTCCAGCGCCGTTCCTGTTGGCGTCCCAGGCACCGAGATCTGCATGTCCTCCCATTGTGTGAAGAAAACATTCCCGGCGATGCTGACGCGATCATTTTGAAATGATCCACGATAGGCAACTTCGTAGTTCGTTGCGAATTCAGGATCATATTCCGATAGCTCCGCGGTGACAAAATTTGAAGACACGCCACCCGCGCGGTAGCCGCGCTGGACGGTGGCGCTCACAGCTTGATCTTCGGTAAAGTCATAGGTCACGCCCAGTTTTGGCAGGAAAGCGCGAAACTGCTCACTGTCGCTGTTTTCAGGCACATCCGGGATCATGGCGACCGTATTTAAGGTAGGTCCGAAATCCACCGCTTGGGTATACGTAAACTCTTCTGCATCCAGACGTACGCCTGCGGTGATCGTAAAACCGGAGGCGATGCTGCCGATGTCGACATCAGTTTCTCCATAGATGGCAATGTTCGTAACCTCAGTATCAAACTGATCGTCAACTGTATCAGATACGCCCGCAAGCATCGGGTTCAAACCACCCAGATCGAATGTGCTAAACACCGGTCGGCGGTCGCTGGTTTCGGTGTAGAACAGCCCCACGACACCCTGATATCGGCCACTTTCAAACTTCAGCTGAATGTCCTGCTCAAAAGTTTCGCTGCCGCCGTCGATCTCAATCAGCGATTCTCCAGCACCCAGTGGAAGGGCAAACCCCTCAACCCGTTCATAATCCTGTTCGTAAAGCGATGTTTCAGTCTCAAGCGTCAAGCCAGCGCCAATCTGATAGGTCGTTGAAAATCCCAAGGATTGATGCACTGAGCCTTCGAAGGCATCCGCTGTCTGATCGGTCACACGCTGATCGGGGAATTCGCTATCAAGAACATAATCCTCGCCTCCGCTTGAGTCGGTGAAACTGTATTCAATTACGGAGTCAAAATTTTCAGATGGTTGCCACCGCAGTTTGGCGCGATATGCCTCGTATTCACGAGCGTCATATTCATCGTCATCAAGTGGCCTACTTGTCACATAGCCATCTGTCGCCTTCGTCTCACCCGTCACCCGGACGGCAACCGTATCCCCTAATGGTTGGTTTAGTGCCAGAGCAAGGCGTTGGGTGTCGCGCGATCCGCCTTCAACACGCAAACGGTATTCGGGAAAGAATGCCGGGTCGCGGGTTTCAATGATAATGGCGCCTGCAAGCGCATTGCGGCCCTGTTGGGTCGATTGTGGCCCGCGCAGGATTTCGTACTGGTCAAGATCCCACGTAGAATAAGGACCAAAGAACGTGGATTGGTAATTGTTCAGTGCAACACCATCCACCTGAACTGACACAAGCGTCCCGTTCAACTGCACATTGCTGACAGCGCCATTTGCCTGGATTCCGCGAAGCACAAATCCTTTATTGCCAAAAGTCGTGCTAACATTCGGGGCCCGTTCGATTGCATTATAAAGATCAACATCACCGCGCTCTTCGAGGTCTTCGCCGGTCTCTACAATTGCGGATGTTGGGCTGTCCTGCGTCGTGCGGGTCAGTAATTCACCAAAGATCAAGGTCCCGAGGAAGGTTGTATCTTCGTCCGCTGTTTGCGCAAACGTCAGTGTTGCAAAACTGTTTAACGCAAAAAGGGACGTCGCGCACAAAAGGCGCGCACGAAAGGTATGCATCGGCAGCTCCCAAAAAGAATTATTGTGAAAGCTGGGCGGTGCTCTGAACCTGGCACGTTGCGGGTACCACTATTTCATGATGGGTAAAACTGAAAACACTTATCAGGAAGAAAATTGTTTTGTTTGAGGTACATGGCAGCGAACGCGCCGAATACTAGCGGAGAATCCATATCGCTGCAGAGCAAGGGAAAGAGTTGGCAGACTTTGGATTTTCACCAGCGACGATCTATGGCGACCCCTTCCCGGCCGTCCAGTAGACGGCAGCCAAACGATGGGTTTTCGGCAGGCTGCGAAAGGCCTCGCTTTCGCGAATCTGCGTTACGGGATTACTTTCCGCTGCAATCCAGGCATAGCAATCCGGTGCTGCGGTAATCGCCTGCTCCACATGTCTGACAAAGCTAATAGGTGCCACCCAACGCAGCATTGTGTTGGGTCGTTCGGGTATCGGATAGTCGTTATAGCCTTGCTGCGACAACAACACGACATTGGCAGTGGCATCCTGATCCAGGCTGTCCAAAATACGCGATATCGCCGGATAGGCTGTTTCATCACCCGCCAGGACAACAACGCTCTGTGTCAGTACACCACCACCGCCGGGTCCGATCAGCGCGACCTTTTCACCGCGCTTCACGTTTCTGGACCACTCAGATGCCAGACCGCCTTTGTGCTGAAAGACATCAACATCAATCTCCGCATCGCGTTGCGCCCGGACCGTGTAGATTGGCCGATGCAGCTCCTTATCGCCAACCGGCCAGCGGGTTGCGCCATTGGCAGCCAACTTTGGCCATTCAGGCTTTGTGTTGGCTGGATCTGGTAAGATAAATCGAAAGTGAATGCCGCGATCATCAAAATGCTCTGCCGTTTCCAACCGCAATGTCAGGCGTTGAAAACATGCGCTTAACTGGAATGAAGAAAGCACCTCGGCAAACTGAAAATTTGGTGGTGTGGCACCATCGGTGATCGTATCGGACCATGCTATCTTTGTCGCGATTTCGGGCAGGTAATGTGCGATATGTTCGACCAGGCTATCGCGCAGAACGTGTAAGTCATTGGTGCGCGTTGCTTCAACCTCAAGTCGCAAACCGTTCTTAGCCAAATCAGTAATTGCAAATGCACCATAGTCGGATTGGATTTTTAGGTGGCTGTCGGTCTGTTCCAGTACCGGCAAACCGTGTTCTTGCGCCTCATGCAGCATCATACCATGCATCGCCGCAAAGGCTAATCCGTCTATTTCAGTGCTCACTTTCATGGCCGATCCTCAGAATAAGTTGATTTGAGATGATGCGCGCGCAGGTGCCACCGCTACACCCGTCACTGTCTGAAAACGCAATTCGATAGGTTGAAAATGCACCAGATCACGCCGTCGTCTTTTCTTAGGGTCTGTGGCTTGCTGTTCCGCGTGCTGGCTAATGCATAGCCCACCGGGGAGAAGATCACCAGTCAGAGTTATGCCAAGTCATTCTGAATAGTCTGGTCAGGCGCACCAACGTCACTTTCCGCCACCAACTGCCATCGGCGGGGTCGCTTGCATTCCAACCAGACCTGTATCACATAACAACGAGCTAGTGAAAAACCCTCAACATGAGGTTTCCAAGACCAGCCAAACCCACGAACTTTTTGGCAAGTCAGATATGCGCTCTCTCATCACTCTCTCAGTTTCCGTCTCTTCATTGGCATTCCTGGCCGCCGGTGCGCTTGCGCAAGCGGCAGATGATCCGTTCGATCTCGGAACACTTGTTCTACAAGGCGAATTGCAGGATCGCACGTTGCAAGACAGCCCGACATCCGCCTCGGTTGAAACCGGAGAAGAGATAGAGGACCGAGGTGAGACCAGCGTGGAAGAGGTTCTTGACCGCACCATCGGCGCCTCGACATCCCCGGGGTTTGGCGGCTTCGTCATCCGCGGGATCGATCAGCGTGGTGTTGGCGCAGGCGATGGACTGGTCATATCTACACAGGTTGACGGGGTCGCGCTGCCATCGAACCAGGCATTTTTTGGTGGCCCTTTCAGCGCGTGGGACATCGATCAGGTCGAGGTGCTGCGTGGGCCTCAATCAACACAGCAGGGCCGCAACGCGCTTGCTGGTGCGGTGATTGTCCGGTCAAATGATCCGATCTTCTCGCCCGAATACCGCCTGCGTGCCGATGTCGGTAACGAAGACCGGCGGCGGCTGGCGCTGATGGCCAATACACCGCTGGGTGAAGATTTCGCCCTCCGCTTTACCGCTGAAGGGATCGAGGACGACAATTTTATCGAGAATACGACGCTTGATGAACCCGCGACGCCCGAAGAAGGCCGCACATATCGGGCCAAGCTGCTATGGGCACCAAGTGACAACTTTGAGATGATCTTCAGCCATACCGACAGCGACTTCACCCGTGGCGAATTCATCGTCAACAACCGGGTCGACAGTGCAGATGAGCTGCCGCCGGGCTTTTATCCTGATGAGGAGGTGACAAACGACTTCCCACGCGTCGAAGGCAACGACCTGAGCATCACGAGCTTGCGGCTTGCCTACGATATCAGCGACACGCTGCGGCTGGAGACTGAAACAAGCTATTACGACAGCGACTATGTCCGCGACGAGGATGGGGACGACACACCGCAGCCGCTTGTGACATTTGAACGGGATATCAGCGATCGCGTGTTCGAACAGGACGTTCAATTGAAGTTTGACAATGACTTTGCAACCGGTGTTGTTGGGCTCTTTTACACCGAGATCGATAATGAATGGCGCAGCGTCACATCGGGTGATGTCGGGGCTGCAGTCCCCGATATCGGCACACCCATTGGTGTGCCGGGCGCGCAAATTACTTCACGCGACGATTCTGAAAGCAACTTTGCGATCTTTGGTGAGGCTGATATCCCGCTGGATGTGGTCTCACCCAATCTGACGTTGACGGTGGGCGGCCGCTATGACCGCGAATCTTCGGATAGCAGCAGTGAAACCGTCTTTGATGTCCCTGCCTGCGACCAGCCCGTTTTGCCCCCGCCGCTTGACCAGATTTGCCCACTTTTGCAGGATGAGTCGTCATCGAACGATACTGAATTCGATGCGTTCCTTCCGAAGTTGGGCATCACCTATGACCTGACCGCGGCGCAATCGGTTAGTTTCACCGTCCAGCGGGGCTATCGCTCTGGCGGATCGGGCACAGCCATTGACGGAACGACATTCGATTTTGATCCCGAATTCACCACGAACTACGAAGTTGCCTATCGCGGGACTTTCCGAGACGAGACACTGATCGTGGGCGGCAATGTCTACTTCACCAATTACGAGGACCAGCAGGTCAATGTGCGCACTGGGCGCACGTTCTTTGGACAGCCCGTTACCGAAACGCGCAATGCCGGCGAATCCGAGCTTTATGGTTTTGAACTCAGCGTTGAGGCTAGGCCGACCGATCAATTGTCAGTATTTGGCGGGTTGGGTTTCAACAGATCCGAATTCGTCGATTTTGAGAGCAACGGCGTATCGTTTGACGGGAACAGCTTTGGGGAGCCCGAAACGACGGCAAAGCTGGGTGGTGAGTATCGCTGGGACAACGGCGTGAGCTTCGGGATGGACATCAACTACACTGATGAAGGCTTCCTTGATCCCGAAAACAACGCCAATGAGAAAAGCGACGAACGCACCATCACAAATGCGCGGCTGAACTATGATGCGGGCAACGGTCTCAGGGTTGGTGTTTACGCCAACAACCTGTTTGACGAAAAATACGTTACCAGCCGCCGCTTCGTTGCAGCTGATAATGATGATCCCGATGGTGCTGGCACATATGCGTTCAGCCTGGGCGACCGCCGACAAATCGGTGTCTTTGCTGAATACACGTTCTAGGCCGCTCTACTCGCCCGCAACTGCCATTGGTTCTGGTACGGAATCCTTCCGGGCTGGGGTGACAACAACCCTCCGGTTTCCTGCCTGCGCCTCTGCGGCCCAATTCACCTGCAATCGTCGTGCGGCATAGGTGGCTGTGGCTGCGGTGCCAAACAAGATAAGATCAATGATTGCGATAGCCCATTGTCCTGTCCAGATCGTGCGCAGCAGGTGATCGCCCGTCACGATCCAATTCAGAAGCGGGGCCAAGGTACATAGGACCGCCAGTAGAACAGCCTGATCAAACCATGCTTTGCGCTGCCGAAACGCACCATGTGGGAGTGCTGCCAGCCAGATCAGGTAGAAGATCACAATCTCTAGGAAAATCCGTTCAATTCCCAGAAATCGCCAATCGCCGCGCGGCAAGAGCTGGTTCACGACGAAATAGGCGGACGTCGCCGTCAACAGACCCATCACACCCCAGATCGTCAGCGCCTCAACCACCGGCACACCGTTGCGTGCGCCGCGCGCATGCTTCAGCCTGCGCGTTTCCAGCCAGTAGATGTAACCGGTCGCGATCATGATGGATCCTGCGACCCCGCCAAAGAAGTAAAGCCATCGCAGCAGGAAATGATCAAAATGGATTTCATGCATGCCGACGATAAAGCTCTGCACCGCACCGGCAGATGTGACAGCAGGTTCAGCGATAATCTGTCCTGTATCTGCGTCAAACAGGACCGGTGCGCGTTCATCGGCGACCATACCCTCGCCCAGCCGCCTTAACCTGACCGATCCATCTTCATCATGCGGGTGGTCCAGAAAAACGTCGCTCAACGGCTCACCATCCCAGTAAGGTTGCGCGCGGATCAGCATGGCGTCGATTGAACTGACCCGCAGGTTCGTCTCGCCGCTGGTCTCTCGTGACGCATAGGCAAAAGCTTCTTCACTCAGCCGCGCGCGCGGCTCCTCTTCGCCCGGATAAAGCGCCGAAAGCGATGGCTGAAGGTACAGCGAGGCAAAGATCAGTATGCCCGTGACCGTGATTGCCAGATGAAACGGTAAAGCCAGCACCGAGGTCAGGTTATGAAGATCGAGCGACAGACGTGGCAGCTTTTTCCCACGTCGATAAGTGAAGAAATCAACGAAAATCTTTCGGTGGATCACGATCCCCGAAATCAGGGCGAGCATCAGAAACATTGAGACGGCACCGACAATCCACCTGCCGCCGGGAATGTGCAGCCGGTAATGCATCGGGTAGAAGAACTGGCTTGCCGCCGCAGAATCAAGCGGTGCGATCACCTCGTACGTTTCAGGATCGAGAAAGTAGATCCACGTGCGCCCTTCCTCGGGTGCGACGGTCACGGTGGGTATCGGTGCACGCTCTGTCGGGGCACTCAGCACAATAAAATGCGGATGCAGCCCGGTGATCCCTAGCGCGGTATCATACATGAGGTCCAAACTCACATCAGGGGGCGCACCAACATGGCGCGCCTGGGGCAGCAACCACTGATCCGTTTCGTCCTTGAAGACGCTCAGCGTGCCCATGAAGAAGATCACAAACATGATCACGCCCAGGATCACACCTGACCAGGTATGCACCCAATCCATGCTGTCGCGAAAACCCTGCTTCATTGTGCCGGTTTTCCCTCAATGACGGTGAGGCTGTAGATGGTCTGTCCCAGCCGGGCGAGCATTTGCGGCGCATAAGCAACGGTGAAAGACACAGCCAGTGCTACAAAGAATGCTGCCATCGGCCACAGCAACAGCCCAAACCCCCAACCATCGCGCAGCAAAGCCACCACGACCGATAGACTTAGCAGGGTCCAACCAAGCCAGCGCGCTGCCCGTGCGGTCACGGCTGGCAGATCGCGCCGCCCCATAATGGCCTGCCAGTGCTTGACTTGTGAAAGGGCAAAAGCTGCAAAGCCAATCCAAAGGCTCCACAATAGCACGATCAGCAACATCGCTTGGCCCAAGGCAGCGCCATAACCAAAATTGGCGTCCCCACCCGCCAGCCGCACAATCAGTCCCGACAGCAGAATGGTGCCCGCAAAAACCAGTGTCACCAGCCGCAAATCCCGGGCCGCAAAAACCCAGATCATTGCCGCGACGTAGACAACAAACGCGATGTAGGCACCCCAAAAAAATGCATCCGACGTCGATGTGCCGCCTTGTGTGACAAACAGATGCGCCCCCGCCGCGGCCACAGCTACTGCAAGAATGAAGCCCCCAAAAAGGGCAAGGGCAACGCGCAGCGTCGGGAGAAGGTTTCTGGTCATATCCGCCTGCTCAGATTACGTGGATCAGTAGCTTGACGGTGTCGTTTGCTGCAGCTCCGGATCAGGCCACGACATGCACGACATACAACCTGGCTGGGGCAATGGTTAAGCGGCGCGCGCAGCGATGTCCACACATGCATGTGCGACGTTATCTCGCGCCACGACCGCAGATCATCATTTGGCGCGTTTCGTCAGGTAGTTCCCGAACCCTGACGTTGTCGCATCGCAGTGTTTTGCTCTCCCGCATTAAATCTTTTTTAACCCATTCTCTGGCCTTCCCTAAAAACCTACAATAATAGTCAGGTAATCGAGACAAGGAGAGATGGATGCGCGGCCTACTCATCGCTTTGGCCTTATTCTTTGCGGCCAGTATCGCCAACGCCGATGAAACCGGCGGCGCAGGTATCACGATTGATCTGAACACGCTTCAACCTGTCGAGGGGGGCTGCCAGCTTACCTTCGTTGCCTCAACGACACATGCGGACGGTATCGAAAAGCTCGTTTTTGAGACGGTGCTTTTTACTACAGAAGGTGCAGTGGATCGCCTAACACTTTTTGATTTTGGGGAAATCCCGGCGCGCGCGCCGCGGGTCAGACAGTTCGTTTTGCCGCAGCTTGAATGCGCAAATCTGGGACAGCTTCTGTTTAACGGGGTCAATGCCTGCCAGATCGGCAGCGCTGAGAACACCGCCTGTGCCACCGGCCTGACACTGACGAGCCGTACGGATGTGGAGTTGCTGGGGTGAACGATATTTTCCAGATACTCAGCCAGATCGTTGACCTTGGCGGACCCGTCATTGTCATTCTGATGGTGACGTCAATCGCGGTTCTGGCCATCGCGCTTTACAAACTCTGGCAATTCCGGGTGGCCGGTGTCGGACGGCACCGCGCGCTGATGCAAGCTGTGCAGGCGTGGGATGCGGGCGATGAGACGGGCACGAATGCCTATCTGAGCCGCTCAACCAGTTATCTTGTACCTGTCGTCGAAATGGCGTTAAGCGCCGGGAGCGATGATACTGGTAGGCTAATCAGCGAAGCTGAGGCACGCTTTGCCCGTCTCGAACGCGGGCTGCGCATCCTCGATAATGTCGCGCAACTCGCGCCGCTTCTGGGCCTTTTCGGGACGGTGCTGGGGATGATCGAGGCGTTTCAAGCGCTGCAAGATGCAGGCTCTCAGGTGGACCCATCAATCCTTGCTGGGGGCATCTGGGTGGCCCTGATGACCACCGCAGCAGGGCTGGCTGTTGCGATGCCGACATCCATCCTGCATTCATGGCTTGAATCCCGCATGGATGCAGAACGCGGCGTGGCGGATCAGGCGATCCAGACGATCCTGCGGCCAAGGGCGGGACGGGGTGCTGTGACCCTTCAAGCGGCCCATGCTTAAAGCAAAGCGGCAAAAGCGGGCGGTTTCGATGACGCCACTTGTTGACGTCATCTTCCTGCTTTTGCTGTTTTTCATGCTGACATCAACTTTCTCAAAATTCGCAGAAGTGGAGCTAAGTGCCGCCTCCGCCGGGAGTGCGGCACCCGGAACGCCGCCAATCTTCCTGCAGCTCTATCCCGACCGGCTGACGGTCAACGGCCAGACGCAGCGGTTGGACGGGCTTGTGCTTGAATCGCAGGCGGGACAGACTCTGCTGGTGGCCCTGCAAACAGATGTCACCGCACAGCGTCTGACCGATCTTCTGGTCGCACTGCGTGCTTTCCCGGACCTCGATGTCGCTGTTCTGGGGTCGTCCTGATGCGGCAGATCACGCGCAAAAAGAAGGCAGAGCCGACAATCGCGCTGATCAACATTGTTTTTCTGATGCTGATCTTCTTTCTGGTGGCAGGGACCCTTGCACAACCGCTTGACCGAGAGCTTGAGCTGGTTGAAACCAGCGCGCTCGACGGTCGAGAACCGCCCGACGCACTGGTGATCAACGCCGCTGGCGACCTCAGCTATCGCGGCACGGCGCTGCCCGATGTGGTAGCGTTTTTGCAGGACAGGGCAGAAGACCAATTGGCGGAAGTCCGCATCGTCCCTGACCGCGCGCTCGCGGCAGATCGGCTTGTGGAAGTGTCGCGTAATCTACGTGAAGGCGGCGCGCAATCCGTGATCATCGTGACTGAACGGGCGCTGCAATGATCCGCTCCTCCGCCTTTGTCAAAGCAGGGGTCATTTTTGTGTCCGCCGCCTTGCATATTGGCCTTATGGCCGCCTTTTACGAAGAGCAAACAGTCGAAATCGCAGGCGGCGCGACGGGTGCGATCAACGCAAGATTGGGCAACAGCTTTGCCGATCTTGTTCAGGGCACGCAAGCGCCACAAACACCCGACCCGGCGCTTGTCGCAGAAACGCCACCGCTTGCAGAGGCCGCCCCGGTCACCCCGACCCAGACGGTGGCACCGACGACCTCTGCCATCGCTGCCGTGCCTCTCTCCGCAACGGCACCAACCATCCCCACGCTGACACCGCAGCCCACTGCGCAGCCCGAAACACTGACCCCAGCCGCGCCCGAAACAGTCACAGCCACGACCGAAAGCGCTGTTGAGACGTCACAACGCCCCGTGGCGCGCCCAGAAAGGCCGGTGCAACCACCGCCCGGCAACAGCCAGCAAAACGCCACCGCAGGCAGCGCCACCGGCAATACGCGCGCAACAGCGCCGCAACAATCAGGTAATACCGGGCAGGCCGCGTCAGCTGGGAATGCCGCGGCCAACAACTATCCTGGTGAGGTGATGCAGCGCATTACGCGGATTGGACAGCCGCGTGTACGTGCAAGTGGTATTGCTGTCGTTCGCTTTTCAATTTCAGGAAATGGTGCGCTTGCCGGTGTGTCGATTGCACAAAGCTCTGGCTCTGCGCGCCTCGACCGTGCGGCGATGCAGGTCATCCAGCGCGCAGCACCATTCCCGCCACCGCCGCCAGGTGCGCAGCGCAGTTTCAGCATCAGGATTGAAGGACGCGGCTAACTGAAAAAAACGGGCCGCGAAGGCCCGCTCTTCCTAGCAATTGGTTGCTGGTCTCAGGCCAAATGCGACCGCAGGAACCATGCGAACTTCTCATGCGTCTGACCGCGCGCGATGCACAAATCCTCGGTCAGTGTATCGCCATGCTTGGCGGCCAATTCACCGCAGCCAGCAAGCGTCGCTGCCAGTGTTTCCTGCGCATCTTGCATGATCTTGATCATCTCTTTGTCTGTCGCATGCCCGTTATGCTCTGCAATCTTTGACCGCTTGATCATGCCCGCCAAGGTCCCTTCGGCATGCATGTCAATCGCGCGAATACGCTCTGCCAGATCATCCTGACCTTCGAAATGATCTTCGTAAATCTTCTGGAACAGATCGTGCAGCGGGCCAAACGCCATGCCTTTGACGTTCCAATGAAAGTTCTGTGCAAGCATAGTTGTCACAGCAGTCTCTGCCACCGACTGGTTCAAAGCCTCGGCAATCGCTGTTTTCGCATCAGAATTCAGCGCCATCGCTGTCTGTGTCATCGTGTTACTCCGGGTGCAAAAATTTTGCTGGCTGGCGTCAGGCTGGCTCGCTTGACGCCTTACATAACCTGCATTTTGCTGAAGGCAAGAACTTTTTAGAATTATTCTAAACCTGAGAAAACTGCTCGGAAATTCCGTTGATCAGGAAACTGATATGGCGCTGGTGGATTTTTGGTACGCGAGAGCGGATCAGGAATGCCAGGCTGTCCCGGTCATCTTCAGCCGCCGCCATTATTGCCCGCATGAGCCAGGATTCATCAAAAGACAGCTCGACAGTGCCAGGCCTGAAAAACACGGGTTTGCTGCCAACCACATCGCTGATGCACTTCAATAGAGCCTGCGCAAACGCGTCTTGTGCCGTGTTTTGTTTGTTTGAGATCAGCGCGCAAGCCTCGAAAAGGTCAGTGCGTGCGGCAGCCCTGCAATCCAATGCGACCACACGCAGGGCGTTCAATACACCACGCCATTTACCGGGCAAAAGTGCTGCCGGTCGCTTTGCGACCACCGGTTCGGCAAGGATGGCGACAGAGTGCATGTTCAGGTGCCTTTATTGACGCAGGTGCCAATCGCGTATTGCGCTTATTTCCTGACCATATTTATAAGGAATTAACGAAATGTGAAGGTCTAACCGTGCGACACGCCTCAAAAACCGCAACGATTGTGGCCATTTTCACGGCTAATCTTGCCCAGGCGGACATATTCTCCGAGCCTCATCTGCAAATCATCCCCCGAACCGACGAAGAAGCCGCGCGAATCGCAGCCGTAACCGCACCCCCCACAGATTTCTCTACCCCTAGTCAGTTTGAGGAAAACACTGCCGGCGCCGCTACCGTACGCGTGCGGCCCAACGCCGATGCGTTTTCGCAACCGTCCGGCAACATCGCGTTCGAGGACGAGCTGACCTTTAAGGTCGGCAACGGTCTTTTCCGCAAGCTGTGGGTGTCATCGCCCGCCTCTACGCTTGCGTCAGATGGGCTTGGTCCACTCTTTAACGCCCGGTCTTGCCAGCGTTGCCACCTCAAGGACGGGCGCGGGCACCCGCCTGAGCCCGGTGATGACAACGCGATTTCGATGCTCATGCGCGTCTCCATCCCCGGCAGTTACCAGGAAAAGACAGATGAGCTAGAGGCGTATCTGGCCACCTTGCCCGACCCCAATTACGGCAACCAGATCCAGGATTTCTCGATTCAGGGCCACGCAGCCGAAGCGCAGATTGCGATTACCTACACCGAAGAAGTCATCACATTGTCGGAGGGGGAAACCGTATCTCTCCGCCGCCCAGATTACACGCTGACCAACCTGAGTTACGGGCCGCTGCATCCTGACATCATGCTCAGTCCGCGTATCGCGCCGCAGATGATCGGCCTTGGCTTGCTAGAGGCGATCCCTGCGGCGGATATCCTTGCCAATGCCGACCCGGGTGATCTGGATGGCGATGGCATTTCCGGGCGCCCCAATATCGTCTGGTCCAAGGAATTTGACCGATACATGCTGGGCCGGTTCGGGCTGAAAGCGGGAACCCCAACGATCCGCCAGCAAACGGCGGATGCGTTTGCAGGGGATATCGGCATCTCCTCCCCCATCAATCCGGGTGGTGCCGGTGAGTGCATGCCCACACAAACCGCCTGTCAGAATGCGATCCATGGCGATGGAGACGAGCGCGTGCATGAGGTTGACGCCGAAATGCTCGACCTCGTTGCGTTCTACAGCCGCAACCTCGCCGTGCCTGCCCGCCGCGATGTAGACGATCCAGAGGTGCTGCGTGGCAAGGAAGTCTTCCACACCACCGGCTGCGCCGCCTGCCATACGCCCAGCTATGTGACCCACCGGCTGGAAAACCAGCCCGAACAGAGCTTTCAACTGATCTGGCCCTACACGGACATGCTGCTGCACGATATGGGCGAAGGGTTGGCTGATCACCGGCCAGAGGCCATGGCAAACGGCTATGAATGGCGCACCCCGCCGCTTTGGGGCATCGGCCTGACCGAACAGGTCAGCGGCCACACCTATTTCCTGCATGACGGTCGCGCGCGGTCCCTCTTGGAGGCGATCCTTTGGCATGGTGGCGAGGCGCAGGCGCAGCGCGATGCGGTTATCGAGATGTCGAAAGAAGACCGGGACGCGCTGATCCGGTTCGTGGAAAGCCTATGAAACACCTGATCACCGCAAGCATTCTTGCCATCCTGCCCTGCTTTGTGGCGGCCCAGAGCATCACCGCTGACATCGTCAACAATCACGTCCTGCCCCGCTACGCTGCTTTGGCAGAGGCAGGGAAGGCCCTGTCGGATGCCGCCGCGACGGATTGCGCGGCAACCTCCAACCCGTTGCGCATGGCCTATGGCGCCGCTTTTGATGCCTGGATCGCCGCCAGCCACATGCGCTTTGGTCCATCCGAGACCGACGACCGCGCATTTGCAATTTCCTTTTGGCCCGACAGCCGGAGTGCGACGCCCAAGGCGCTTGGCGCCCTGATCCGCGACGAAGACCCCATCGCAGACAGTGCCGATGCCTATCGCGACATGTCCATCGCCGCGCGCGGGTTCTACGCGATGGAGTTCCTGCTCTATGACGAGACCATCAGCACCGCAGGCGACGCCGATTACCGGTGCCAGCTTGTGCAAACGGTCGCCGCAGATATCGCCAATCTGACGCAAGACATCGCCACCGATTGGGCCGATGGTTACGCAGCGCTGCTAACCAACCCATCGGCTGATGGCCTCTACCGGACTGATCTGGAAGCGATGCAAGAGCTTTTCAAAGCGCTCACAACCGGCCTGCAACTCACATCCGAAGCACGGCTGGGCCGCCCCTTGGGCACGTTTGACCAGCCTCGCCCCCGCCGGGCCGAGGCCTGGCGCTCTGGCCGCTCCGCGCGGCATGTGACGGTCGCACTTGAAAGCCTTGCCGACCTTGGCAGCCGTCTTTCTGCGGATGATCCCGCGTTGCAGGAGAGCCTGAATGCCGCCTTCACGCGCGCGCTGACACAGATCGCGGCCCTCGATGATCCGGCTTTCGCCGGTGTCGCGGACGCCGTGTCACGCATCAAGGTGGAGGCGATCCGCAGCCGCGTGGAAGAAATCCGCGCCATCGCCGAAAACGAATTGGGGCCAAGCCTTGGGGTGGCGTCTGGCTTCAACGCCCTCGACGGCGATTGAAATGGCGAACCGGCGGCAGTTCATTGCGGGGCTTCTGGCAACCGGACTCGCGCCCGTGCCAAGCTGGGCCGATGTGGGCGCGCCGGCCCTTTTGTCAGCGGCCCTGCGCGATGATGGGACCTATGTACTCTGTGGCATCAGCGACGCGATGCAGGTGCTCTTTCAGATCCCTCTGCCCGCTCGTGGGCACGCGGCGGCGGCCCATCCAACAAGACCGCTTGCCGTGGCCTTTGCCCGCCGCCCTGGGCGTTTTGCCCAAGTGATTGACTGCAGCACAGGACAGCCAAGGGCCACACTTGATGCGCCACAGGGCCGCCATTTCTACGGGCATGGTGTCTTTAGCCAGGATGGCGCGTGGCTCTACACAACAGAAAATGACTACGACACAGGCGCGGGCCGTGTTGGGGTCTGGGATGCCGCCGCCGGATTTGCCCGTGCAGGTGAGTTCGCCAGCGGCGGGATCGGCCCGCACGACATCAAACGCTTGCCCGACAGCGATGTGCTTGTCGTGGCCAATGGCGGGATCGACACGCATCCTGACAGTGGGCGGACAAAGCTGAACATCCCGACCATGCGGCCTAACCTTGCCTATATTACCAACGGAGAGTTGGCTGAGACGGTGGAACTCGACCAAATCCACCACAAAAACTCTATCCGGCATTTGTCGGTCGCGCAGGACGGAACCGTTGCCTTGGGCATGCAATGGCAAGGCGATGCCGCTGTCCCACCATTGGTGGGTGTGCATCAAAGGGGTGCCTCTTTGCGATTGGCCCTGACATCCGAGCGTCAGATGCAAGGCTATGTCGGCAGCATCACCTTCACCGGTGACGGCATGCACATCATCGCAACTTCCCCGCGTGGCGGGCGGGTGCAGCGCTATGATACAAAAACGCTCGCGTTGTTTGACCAAGTGGAACTGACCGATGCCTGCGGGGCTGCTGCGACGCCACAGGGCGTTATCATCACTACTGGCACCGGTCAGTTGGTCGATCTCGCAACCCAGCGCAGCCGGGATGTGCCATCACTGCAATGGGACAATCATCTGGTGTCATTGGGTTAGTTACTGCGACGCTTTGCGGTCCAAAATACGCACCATCATATGCCGGATATGATCCTGCGCACCAAAGAACACCGCCAGCACCCGGACTATCTGCGCGTCGGCTTCGGGACGAAACCAAAAGGCCGCGTTATTTCGCCGGACAAAGCGAACATCGGGCAAGATGTCATGGCGCAATGTCCCCTGGAACGGTAATTCTGCCAGTTTCTCTGCGTCAGCCTGAATAGCCCTGATGCGCTCGGCGGCACGGTCCAGCGCAACGTCACTTGGGTCACCAAAATCAACATAGGCTGCAACCAGATGATCGAAGATTAGCGCGAAGTCGTGTGCGACATCCGCCGCAAATTCAATCCGCCACACGGGCGCTTTGTCTCTCGGCAATCATCACATCAAGCTGCTGACGTATCGCGTCTGCGTCCAAGAATTCACCCGTCGCGCGTTCCGCCAGGATAGCCTTTAGCGCAGCAGTATCGGCCGTTTCAGCCTCGGTTTGCTGCTGTAACAGATCAAGACCTTTCTGGATCACCGCGCTGGCGCTGGCATATCGCCCTTCGGCTACCAGATGGCGAACGAACCCATCCTGCTGGTCGGTTAAGGATATGGAGGATTTAACAGTCATAGAGGCATGGTGGCACCCAGTAGCACCAGCCGCAACCCATTTTGTCTTGGGGTCGCTTCCGGTAAGGGGCAGGATTGCATCACAAGAGACGCGTTCAACGTGACAGCGCTGCACTGCGTCTTAGATAGATCGTACGGGAGTAGTCTCAAATGCCGGGTCTTATCTGTACACCTGCCGTTGCGCCCCAAGCCGGTAAAGGGGCTAGATGCGGGACTTAGCTGCCGTTGGCTGTATGACGGCTTTTCAAGAGCATAGTTTGGAGAGCATAGACCGCAGCGCGTCGGAAGCAGCTTCGTGCCGCTGTTTAGTTTCTTCGCCATCAGCGACCCATAGTGCCGCGTCAATCATCGCGCCGTTGACCAGTACAGCTAAGGCCGCTGCATCGCCTTTGACAAATGCATCCTGCCCTTGAAGCTCCACAATAGCCTCTCTGAGCGGTTCTACACTTCCCTCCTGATCGATATCGCGCAGCCTTTGGCCAAGCACAGCCGGACCATCCTGAAACACAATTCGGCGAACTTCGGGGTCCAAGGCAGCTTCGAGATAAGTGAGACATGTTTTGATGAAACTATCTCGATCTACAGTGTCGCCACTCGCTACCAAAAGGCGCTCGCCGATCTCTCCATCAATCTGCCGGATCGCGGCTTCTAACAGCCCCTCCTTACCGCCAAAGTTATGATAAAGCGCACCACGGGTCACGCCAGCTTCCGCACATAGGTCATCCATAGATGTGCCTGCGTAGCCTTTCTCAAAGAACCATTTCCGGGCCGTTGCCAAGAGCCGTGCAGAGGTTTCCGCCTTCTTCTGTTCCCGCAGATTCATGAGGAAGAACCTCTCTTTTTCGTTGACATACGGTTCGTATGTTATATCTCACATACATGACGTATGTTAAGGAATCTGCGATGAACATGCAACAAAAGATCGCTCCAACTGTGAGAGCCGCAACGGCCCAAGACATTCCATTTCTTGCAAAAATGGACGTGGAAGCGTCTCTGCCGCCCTTTGGTACATCCTTCTGGGATGAGCTGCTTGAAGGCACTGGAACGGATACGCTGACATTCCTGGAGGCAATGTTTCGCGAAGCGGCTTCAAACTGGGGTGATGTGTCGGACTTCATCATCTTGGAAAGTGATGGTGTGCCGGTGGCTACCTGCGCCGTGTTTAAGCCGGAGCCAACGCCTGCCAGTGAAGGACCTCTGAACCTTGAAAAGGTCGATCAGCTCGCATGGGCGTTATCCTGGTCTGATGACACAAAGAACACCTTCCGCGCGGCCTATGAGAAAGCTTGGAGCGGAGACACTGGCTTCTTGAAGCCTCAAGCTGATCTGATCATCGAAACTGTCGCCGTTGCGCCCAACCATCGCGGCAAGGGCCTTGGCACAGCCTTGATGCATGCAGCGTTTGCGTGCGGTCGCGAGCTTGGCGCGGACAGCATCGGGATCATGGTCATTCACGGCAATGACGGTGCGCAAGCTCTCTATGAGAAACACTTCGAACCCTTCGCGACCTTTCATGGCGCGTATTTCGATCACGAGTTCCCGGGGCTGACAAAGTACCGGGCGTCCCTAACCTAAGAAAAGGAGTAAACCTATGGACACTATGATTGTGATGTACAACCTCGCGCCGGATCAGGATCAGGCCGATTTCGAAGAATGGCTGCATGAAGTTGATCTTCCCGGCTATGAGAAGGTCAAATCAATGAGCGATCCCGTCTATTATCGGGCGGAAGAAACGCTTGAGGGCAAGGTCCCACCCTACAAGTACGTGGTCGCAATTAAATCGACGGGCGGTGACGAAGTTGACGACGAAATGACTGGCCCCGAATGGGAAGGCTTTGTCGCCGACTTTGAGAACCGTACACGTGATGCGGTCTATGTCACAGCACAGCGTATCATTGGCTGAAAGATCAAGGCGGAGGACCGAAACCGGACCTTCGCCGCACGCTGACGAACGAGCAAGTTGGGCTCACAGTCAGATTTCGCCGCAAACGCCGCCAATGGCAGCTAAAGATACAATCCTGCCCCTTACCAGAAGCGACCCCCTATCTCAGGTCTGGTCCACCAGTTCGAACAAGGCTGGAACCGCCGGACAGGGGGCCAGATCGTTGCCAACGACGTCAGACAGCCGCGCCTGATGCAAGAACACATAGACATGCGCGCTCAGCCCCTCCCAAAGCCGATTGGCCATGGATTGCGCCTGTGAACCAGACGCCCCGCCCGACACCCCTGCGCCGGTATGCAAAGCCGATACGGTCTCATCCACCGCGGCCAGAATATCGACAATTCGGATATCCGATGGGGCCCGCGCCAGCTGGTACCCTCCGGCAGGTCCGCGGGCCGAGACAACCAGTCCAGCGCGGCGCAATTTCACGAAAAGCTGTTCGAGATAGGTCAGCGAGATATCCTGACGCTTGGACAATTCAGACAGATTGACCGGGTGACTGCGCGCCTCTAATGCCAGATCCGTCAAGGCAACCATGGCATAGCGGCCTTTCGTGGTCAGCTTCATATGGCTTCCTCCTTTTCTAACCCTGCGCAGCTGCTTGGATGAGATCAATCATGTCACGGCGCGCAAGACCGGGCGCTTTGTTCGCGCGGGCTGTGCCGCTGTCGGATCGAGTATCGTGGCAAGCGACAGACCCGTCCTTACAACTGCCGCCTTGACCGAACCGCCGGTCAGACGGGCGATGATGGTGCGGGCGTGGCCAGTCTTGTCAGCGCGCATGGCCGCGATTAGCGCCAACAGCTCAACCTCATCTGTCGTCAGGTGTTTGCGCGCGTCCACATCCAGCGGATCGTTGTAGCGTAGCGGCACTGGTCGGTTGAGCAAGACGGCTGACAGAAACGTTTGCACAGCGTTGGCAATCGCTAGCCCCCTTGCTTCCCCCCAAGTGCCAGTGGCTGTGGCAAAGCCGGTGCGCCATCCAAGTGTTTCAGGATGAAGGTAAGCGTTTAGAAAATGGCGCATAACGGGCAACAGCGCCTTGCTGGCCGCATCAAGCTGCTCTGCGCGCGGGGCCATATCGGTATGCATGGCCTTCATGCCTTTTTCCTTTCGGCGACATCGCATTTTCGGAATACAGCGATGTCCTCTGGCAGGTCGTCCGGTGCAATCTCAGGGATTGGCCCAGCCCTTTTCGCCGGAAACCGTACGTCCGCTTCAATCGCGGTGCGCAACCGGGGGTTCAGGCCCACACCGGTCCGCTGGGCGAACGCATCCATGGCCAACAGATCAATCAGACTTCTAGACATCGGCGGGCACCTCCGCCTGCATCTGCGCCAGGGGCAGCATCAGCGACAGCCGTGTCATCGCACCCAGGCTTTGGGTGATATTGTTCCCTTCGCACAGCATCATTAGCTCAGTCTGCGCGCGACCCGCATTTCCGCGGCACACAGCCTGCAGCGCACCCATCAACCGACGCTCATGTTCGCTGACAATGGCAGCACAGCCTTCGCAGACCGGTGAGTTGAAATGAAAGACAGATCGCCGTGCCTCGCGCACGCTGCGCAAGACGTCGACAAGGCGCGCGGCGATGATCGGCCCTATCTCATCCCCAAAGGCTGTTTGCGCAATATCGGATGCCCTGAGCCATGCATGCGATTGCGGGCACGCAAAGGATTGAAAAAAGAAACGCGCAATCGTGAGGATGTGATCCTCTGCATAATCGAATCTTGCATCGGTGCGCAGGATTTCTTTTTGATCAGGGCGCCGACCGCAATGGGACTGGCTTTTGGATTGGGGCATGTCGAAACCTCTTTTGCATCAGGATGGCGTCCTATCTGGCAATTCTGGAATCAGGGCTCGACAAGGGCGATATGATCGTATGCTATATCCTGACTATTTTAATAAGGAAAAATCAAGCATCTTTTTTTGGGGACTTTTTGTTGGGCTGCTTACCAGAATAGCACGATCTTTACCCGAATTATGGCAGGTGCAGTTACGTTTACCGGGCTGGTATCCGCTATATCTTAACGCAGGGGTCTGCCCCGCGCCAAATTGTGGACAATTTCCTTGACTTAGCCTGATGCGTCACGCGTTGACTGTTCTGAAGTTGCGAAAATAAGCAGCAAAGAGCGAGGAAATAGCAACCATGTTCCAAACCGGGCCAATCGCCGCTGGTTTGCAATCCGATGTCACCTGCGAAATGGCGGAGCGGCTTGGCACTGCGCTGTCCGCACATTTGCAACAGGTTTACGCTCCCGATCAGCGCGACCGAGGTGGCAGAGTTGTTTGGCGTATCGGGTCAGTTTCTGAGCAAAGGGCGTGCAGATGGGTCATTGCCCGAACATAGCGAGATTAGGGTCAGGACTTCGGTAACGGGACCGTTTCTGTCAAGAGATTTCGCGCAAACAGAGTGATCCGCCAGAGCGGTGCATTTGGTTCGTCGTGTCGGCCCTGCTTTCTCACAAAGCCTTGGGCTGAGGTCCTTTGGGTACATGCTTCGGTTCGTGGTCAGCGCGACGGCTGCCAACATGATGCTGGTTCGATGTAATTCCGATGTGCCCATCTCATAGGCGTGCTTGACGTGTGTCAGCGACAGTCCTGACCACGGCATCATCGGAACCACGTCCCTGCGGGACCTCGAAAGCTTGCGATTAAGCAGGCAACGGTTTTGGGCCAGAGATCAGATCATTTCCGGCGCTGCATCTTGTTGGAACACGGAGCCATCGATCCAGATCCGATGGAGAATGACAGCAATGCGGCGTGCGAGGGCGACCATCGCAATTTTCCGACCACGTCGCTGCGCGAGTTGGGCTCCCCATGTTCTCAGCCATGTCGACCGGCCACGGTTCATCATGACTGTCGCAGCCTGGCACAGCGCTCGCCGCAGATTGACATCCCCAGCCTTCGTGATGCCGCCGGACACATCTCGCTCACCAGACTGATTGCGTGAGGGCGTCAAGCCAACCCAGGGACCAACCCTCTTCGAAGACCGAAAGCGGGCTGGATTGTCGACTGCAGAGCGGAAGGTCAGCGCTACGACCGCACCGATCCCAGGCATCGTCATCAGACGGCGACAAACGGGATCGTCTTGAGCAAACTGGCGCACGTGCTTCTCAAGGGTCGCAAGTTCCTGCCGCAGAGTTTCCCTGGCGCGCAGCATTGGTGCTGTTGCGGTTTCCAGCATCGGATTGCCATCTGCCAATTCCCGAATCCGGACCTCGAACCTACCGCGAGAGATCGCGCCGACCTTGAGGCCGAAGTTCCGAAGCAGACCTCTCAGAGACATCTCCAGTGCGATCATATTCTGTTGAATAGCTTTCCGAGCGCCGAGGACAGCGCGAGTTTCTTGAGCCGAGATAGATTTACAGTGAACCGGACGGAACCAACCGAGATGGAGAAGTCGAGCGATCCCTTCGGCATCGCGTCGATCCGTCTTGATCGGCATTGCCTTCAAAGCGCCCTTCACCTGGCGCGTTTCCATCAGTACAGCATCCAAGCCCGCCTCCATCAGACCACGGTGCAGCCATTGCGACAAAGGCCCGGCTTCTAGACCAACCGCTGCAATGCGCCCTTCCAGTTCGTACAGCCAACGCGACAAAACCTCAGGTTCACTCGCGGCCTCAGCCTCTCTGATTATCTGACCATGCTCGCTGATCACGCAGATCGCAGTTTTATCAAGCGATACATCCAATCCAATAAACAGTCTCATCCTGTCATCCTTCATCTGGGTTCAAATACGGGAATGACGGCAGCGCGGCGCTGATCTGACAAGTAGCAACGGCGGTGCGTGACGCAGGCCCCGTTACAGCATCTCATAGCCAATAAATAACGAGTGCGGCGGGAGCGATTGCTGAGACGAAGACCTTCGGGCATCGGTCGTACCGGGTTGCCACCCTGCGCCAGTCTTTCAGCCTGCCGAACATGATCTGAATCCGGTTACGTCGTTTTTAGCGGCGCTTGTCGTATTTGACGGCCTTTCTGCGCTGCTTCCGTCCAGGGATGCAGGCGCGTATTCTTTTGTCTTTAAACGCTTACCTGAACCAGTCGGCATCATATCCGCGCTTCCCGATCAGCCAATCGACAGTCGGTAGGCTGCTCAGCAATGCCCGCGCGCCGATGTAATCGCTGACCTGACCTGCGGTGACGAACAGGTTCAGCGGGCGGCCTTTGCTGTCGCAGATGGCATGCAGCTTTGTGATCATGCCGCCCTTGGTCCGGCCAATCAGGCGTCCACGCCCCCCTTTTTGACGCCCATGTTGGTCGCAGTAGGGTGGGCCTTCAGATAGGTGGCGTCGATCATAACGGTCTTTTCTTCCCCATGATCGGCGGGCAACCCGATCATCATCTGGGCGAAGATACCTTTATCGCTCCAGCTCTTCCAGCGATTGTAGAGCGTCTTTTGCGGCCCATACGCTGCAGGCGCATCCCGCCACCTTAAGCCATTGCGATTTATGAAGATAATCCCGCTCAATACACTTCGATCATCGACGCGAGGCTTGCCGTGGGACTTCGGAAGAAATGGCTTAAGACGTGCCGTCTGTGCATCCGTCAGCCAGAATAGATCAGACATATTCACCGCTCGTTTTTGAGCCGTGAACCAT
The DNA here is from genome assembly GCF_033963905.1 of Cognatiyoonia sp. IB215182. Taxonomy (NCBI): domain Bacteria; kingdom Pseudomonadati; phylum Pseudomonadota; class Alphaproteobacteria; order Rhodobacterales; family Paracoccaceae; genus Cognatiyoonia; species Cognatiyoonia sp. IB215182. The sequence continues at coordinate 94,216 of NZ_JAXBMB010000011.1, read as the reverse complement.
GCCGCTAGACGGAAATCAATGGGTCCCGACCCTAGTGTCGAATTGTCAGTCATCATCCAGGCCGCGGCTGCACTCGCACTGGTATTTGAGAAGGTTCATGGTGGCGAGGTGAATTAACCCGGCGGATATTTGCGCGGGATGGTAGCAAAAGCCGAGACAGGGGAGCTGTATTTGGAGCGGAGCTTTTTGGGGCGGTTGAATGGTTTGGCGGCATGATCTGTCTGTTAAAACATTGCAAATGTTCCATGTGATGGCATAAATGCAAGGTATGATCGCACGACATCACCTGAACCGTCTTGAAACGGCGCTTGCAACGCAGGCTGGCGTTGTGCTGCTCGGTCCACGCCAAGTGGGCAAGACGACGCTCGCACAAGACATCGCAGAAGCCCGCGATGCCGTTTATCTTGATCTGGAGCGGGCGGCAGATCGGCAGGTATTGGCAGAGCCGGACCTTTATCTGGACGAACAGGTGGGCAAGCTGGTTGTTATAGACGAAGTGCAGTTGATGCCGGGCCTGTTTGGCGCGCTGCGAGGGCAGATCGATCGGCGCCGGCGGGCAGGGCATCGGACAGGACAGTTTTTACTGCTGGGGTCAGCCTCAAACACACTGTTGCAGCAAAGTGCGGAATCCCTTGCCGGGCGCGTGAGTTATCGTGAGCTGACACCATTCATGCTGGACGAAGTAGGGCAGGGGGCCTTGGCGCAACTTTGGCTCCGGGGCGGGTTTCCAGACAGTTTTTTGGCGGCTGATGACCGCACCAGCCTTACCTGGCGCGACGATTTCATCCGAACGTATCTGGAACGCGATATTCCGGCCTTCGGTCTGCGCATCCCTGCGGAAACCTTGCGCCGTTTCTGGACAATGCTGGCACATGAACAGGGCGGGTTATTGAATGCCGCCAAACTTGCTGCTGGCCTTGGCGTCTCTGGCCAAAGTGTGGCGCGGTACTTGGATCTTTTGGTCGACCTTATGTTGGTCAGACGCCTGCCGCCTTGGCATGCCAATACCGGAAAGCGGTTGGTCAAATCACCTAAGGTCTACATCCGCGATGCCGGTCTGACCCATGCTTTGTTGGGAATTGAAACGACTGAAGCCTTGCTGGGCCATCCTGTTGTCGGCGGATCCTGGGAGGGGTTCTGCATCGAAAACTTGATCGCAGCTGCCCCTCGGGGAACCGAGGCGAGCTTTTATCGGTCATCTGCCGGGGCAGAGATTGACCTGATTTTGAAACTGCCAGACGGCGCATTATGGGCGATCGAGGTCAAGCGAACGACCAGCCCGAAAGTCACACGCGGGTTCCATATTGCCGCAAAGGAACTGAACGTGACAGAACGATTGCTTGTCTATGCCAGTGACCGCGCAGCGCCGGGGCAGGGGGGTGTGCGGGCCGCGCCGCTTAGCGACGTGATGAAGCGGCTGAACTCTGCAACCAGATGACTATTTCTGACATGTTTTCAATGCATTATGGTATAAACAGACCGTTCGATGTTACGCCTTGCTGATCCAGCAGATATCCCTCTGATCCAGTCAATCCTGAATGCGCCAGAGAATTGGGACAAGTTGGAAGCCTATTCTGACGACACCATCTATGCCGTGATCGCTGGCGCGCAGAGCAAGGTTTTTTATCTGGGACGAAAATGCGGAACGGTGCGGTTTTTGTTGGCTCACCCAGACAGCAAAAGGGACAAAGGTAGAAGAATTCGGCGTCAAAATTCAGGGCCACAGGGTGGGGGGCCGTTTCTTTGGGCTGGTGTTGGACGCGGTGATCAGAGAAGGCTTGCCACTGCCAATCTGGCTTGCGGTCGCTGCGGACAATTCCGGTGCTATCCGTTTCTATAAACGGTTTGGTTTTGTGCATTCGACATTGCGCAAATCCGTCTGGCACCGTCGTAACGGTCCCATTGCAGATTCACTGATCATGGTCCACGCGCCAAATGACACGCGTGTTCATGATTGACAATCAGTGCGCCAATAATAGCCTGTGACTGCTCCAGTCAGATCATTAGCCAGGGCATCAACGCGGATGATGTGGCTATGAAACTGACGATCAATGTCCCTCCAGAAACGATACATCTGACAGCGGTGTCGGCATGACGACACGCATGGATGCGAAAACCGACGTTGTCCCATTAACGCGAGAGGATGTGTCTGCCGCAGCGGCCCTGTCCGCGACGTTTGGTTGGCCTCATCGGCAAGAAGACTGGGCGCTGATGCTGCGGATCGGAGTGGGATTAAAAATCCAGCCTGATGACGCGCTGGCTGGGACTGTGATGTGGTGGCCGCTTGGGCCGAATACGGCGACATTGGGTATGGTGATGGTGCCAAAACATCTGCAGGGGCAGGGGGTTGGCACAAGATTGATGCAAGCGGCTTTGGCGGCCAACACCGGCAAGACGCTGCGATTGAACGCGACGCCAGAGGGCATGGCGCTTTACCAGGGTGCCGGGTTTCGCGATGTGGGGGTGATTTGCCAGAACCAGGGTATTGCGCGGGGCACAGGCGAAACCGGCGATGCGGTTCTTGCAGGGCGCTATGTCGCCTCGCAGATCATGGAGTTTGATCAAAGGGTCACCGGTTTGCAACGCTCCCACATCTTGGAAACGCTGGTCACGGTCAGTGACGTTGCAATATCAACGGATGCGTCGGGAGAGTTGTCGGGTTACGCGCTCTGCCGCGCGTTCGGAATGGGCCGTGTCATTGGTCCGGTCGTCGCATCTGACACTTTGACAGCAAAGGCGCTTATTGCACTCTTCCTTGACCGCTATACGGGTCAGTTTTTGCGGATAGACACGCCCGCCACGCACGGCTTGTCCCCGTGGTTGGCTGCGCATGGTCTCATCGAGGTTGAACCTGCCACAGCGATGCGGATTGGTGCGGATGATCTACCGTCTGCCTTTGCTTTGGCCAGTCAGGCATTGGGCTAACATGGTTTGTGGAGGGTTAATTCTTAGTTGAGAATCGTTCGCAAGTGAGGTATGTCAAATTACGCGCCAGCCATACTGCGCCAGCCATCGGAACAAAGCGTTGGAGAACGACGATGGTCGGCAATCTGGTTCCTTATCTGATCATGCTTGCAGCAACAGGTTTCGCACTTTGGCGCGACGCGCCTTATGCAACACCTTTGTTCATCGTGGTCATGGCCGCATGGTACACCGTCCGCATGGTACTGACGCAAGGCGCATCGCTTGAGGTCAAGGAAGAGCGCGATGCCAAGCGCGAACGCCCACTTGCCGGGGTTGTCGGTGTTGGGATGATTTTCCTCCCGCTTTTGACACTGGCGACGCCATTGCTGGATTTCGCGGCCTACACGGCTGTGCCCGGTCAGTTGGCCATCGGAGCAGTTGTGGCAGTCATTGGCGTCTATCTGTTCTGGCGGTCCCATGCTGATCTGGGTCCGATGTGGTCGGCGCATCTAGAAGTTCGTGAAGGGCATCGTCTGATCACGCATGGTATCTACAGCCGGATCCGCCATCCGATGTATAGCGCGATTTTCCTGATCACGCTTGGGCAGACTCTGATCTTAACCAATTGGATCGCGGGGCCAATTGGCTTGGTGGCATTTACCGCGCTATATCTGATCCGCATCGGTCCGGAAGAACGGATGATGGCTGACCAGTTTGGGGCTGCATGGGCGAACTATGCCGCAAAGACGCCACGGCTTGTGCCGCGATGGGCAACCGGTGCGCGCTAGTTGTTGAGTGAATCCAAGAATGTGCTCACCAGTCGATTGAATTGTTCTGGCTGTTCGCGCATGGGCCAATGTCCAACATCAAGCACCTCCAGTCTTGCGTGCGGCATCTGCTTTGCCGCCATCTGAACGGTTTCAAGAGGAACGAGAGCATCTTGCGCCCCGTGAATGAAAAGAGTGGGTTGCGCGATGCGATGGAGGTCTTCCCTGTAAAATGAGCGGAGGCGCCTTGCGGTCATCTCGCCCCGCTGAAAATGCGTGAAGGGCGTGCCATTGTCTGCTGACGCAAGTACGTCGCTGACCTCGGCAACAAGTTCAGGCGTCACCTTGTTTGGGTCAGCAAAAAGTCCTGCGACAGCGCGCCGCAGCAAACTGGGATATCGTCGCATCGCTGCGTATGAGATGGCATTCAACGGCAATCGCGTCAGTAAGAACGACAACAGGTGATATGGCGCGCGGGGGGCCACGCCATACGTACCGACCGGTATCAGCGCGTTGACGCGCATTGGGTGGTTGATCGCTGACCAAAGCGCGGCACCACCCCCCATTGAGATACCGACCATGGCAGCGTTGTCGATTTTCTGGTGATCAAGAAACCGCATCAGCCAATGCCCGATATCGGCAATTGTGTAGGGTCGCCCTAGCGCTGCCGAACCGGCATAGCCGGGCCAGTTTGGGGCGATGACATGGTAGTGTTTGGCCAATTCAGGTGCCAACAGCCGCCATGACAGGCTTGCGCAATCAAGACCGCCGCCATGAAGCAATAGAACGGTTTTATGATGATCCGATCCAACCTGCAGAAAGGTTGCGGGTCCAGAAGAAAGCATGATGGTCTGCCGCGCGAAATCAGGCATATTTTGAAAGTCCCACCCATCATTTGACTGCCGCAAGTAGATGACTTCGCCTAACCTTCTGTGCGCGTGCGGCGCAGGTAATTGCGGTAGCGTTCGCGGCGGCTTTCGTCGGATCGTAGCACGCAGGTCGTACAGTAGTCAGCGTCCTCTCTGGGTGCCGTGTAGTAGCGGCAACAGCCACCGCGTACGCGCATCCAGTCGCCTGTCTCCGGTGCCTCTGGCAGGTCGATCCATGCAAAATCTGTCTGTTTGTTGAAAAGTCTGGAGCTTTTGTCGCGTATGATGTTCCGTGCATGGGACATCGCCAGATCTGTCTGGCCTATCGCGCGACCATGCTCAAGGAACGCTGCCGCAAGGCTGTCCGCGACAAGCCGCCAGAGGGCTGCGCGCGACAGTCCGGATAGTACATAGAGCCGATCGATTAATGGCGTATGGATTTGCTCCAGTGTCGTGGCCAAGCCGGGCAGGGCGGGCATGTCGACAAAAGCGGCCCGATCCGGATCGATATGGACGTCGAACGCAAGGCTGACGCCTTTCTCTCCGTCCTCCTCCCAATGCACAAACCGTTGCATCAGGCTGACCGCTTCTGACCTTGCGGCGGCCAGCCAGAGGCCGCGCAAAGCCAATCCGGCGAGTGGTTCACAGATGCTCCAAGACACTGTGCCCATCAGGTAGGCTGCCGCAAGTTTCGCGTCACCACCCGGTTCATCCAAAATGGCATCGGCCATCAGACGGCGCACGCAATCATCGGATAGGTTTGCCATGTTCACGCCAGAAGACGTGGCGCCGGTCAGATGAAGAACGGGCGAAAAATCACCCTCAAGCGGGACAAGCGTTGCTGCTGTCGTCTGTAGGTCGCGGGGAATATGGGTCATTCGATCACGGGGTCTCTGTTGAGCCTACTTTGGCCAGTGATTTCGGTGAAGGCTTCCATGCGTAGATGGCCTGCGCGCCTTCCGAGTGCGTGAACGCCTTGAAACCTGTCTTACCGTCCCGGGCAGGGGCGGCAGTCATCAGTGGGGTGGGGGCAGCAGCAAAGGTCAGCCGTCTCATCGAACTCTCCAGATGTGTTTTCAGAACTAGCTTGGATGTGGAAGGTTCGCTGGCTTGTCCGTGGGCACTATGACATTTTCCGAGTATTTCTGTCGAGAATAAATGGAGATGTCAGGTTGAGACATTGCCGCGCACCTGACGCGGTGCGCGGCGTGACGCTATTCTGGCTGTAAAAACGGGTTGGACAGCACAGTTGTGAGCATAAAGATCGCCCCGCCGACTGCATCGTAAGACGGCGTTGTGATCTCTTCGCGCGGGATGGGGATCAGGCGGCCCTGCTGGCAGGCGCTCAGGACATCGCAAAAACCCGGAAACGCGCCCTCCATCGCGTCAATCGCATCCTGCGGGATTTGGCCACGATCCGTCCGATAAGTGGTGAATACCCAATCTGCGTCAAAGGCCTGCAGTTCTTCGGCGGAGTAGGTGGGACAATCCCCAGCTGCAGGATTATTGGGGTACGTTACAGGGTTGAGCCCGGCATCTTGCAAGATGAGATCAAGGTTCCCGTAGGGTGTGCAGGTCCAGAAACCGTCCGAACCGCCATGAATGATGGCATAGGACGTATCGTCAGGCACCAGCGACGCAAGTTGCGCAATTTGCGCATCATAACGGGCGCGATTGGCGGCCAGTGCATCCCCTTTGCCAAAAAGGGCAGCATAGAACTCCTGCGCCTCGTGCAGTGTCGAATCCGTGAAATAAGTAATTGTTGGCGCGATCAGCTCCAGTTGATCGATGCTGACCTCGTCCTGCCAATCCGGCCAGATGATCAAATCGGGGTTTAGAGCGGCAACAGCCTCAAGATCGACCGGGTTATCACCCACAAAAGCGATGTCTGAGTTGCCAAAATCCACGCCTGTCGACGTGGCAGATGCGCGGATGGTGGGTTGCCCCCCGTCGGGCAGCGTACCTTGACTGCCGACGGGCATGACACCAAGTTCGATCATCGGAACCGTCACGTTCTTGGAGCCAAGCGATACGATCCGCTGTGGGTTTTCGGGGATGCAGCTTTCGCCCTGAAGATGGGTGAAGGCGCGGAACCCTGCGTCACAGTCAAGCGCCAAGGCGGGTGAGGCTGCCAAAGGCGCAAGCGCGGCGACCCATATGGAATGTTTCATGTACTGTCCTTTCCTGATGAAACGGTTGGCATGCCCCATGGGGCTGGCTGGCGATATGTCTTACTCCGCGACCAGATCGCGGTTCAGGTCGTCCTGCAGCAGGACCGCGCTGATCTGATCCAACCCGTTCATCACCTTTCCCCAGGCGGAGCCGACCATGGTTGACCCGTTCAGCTGGTAAACTTGGCTCGCCCTGCCTACTTCGGTCGCTCCGACCAGCGGGTGCGCGAGGAATTCGTCATGCGAACTGCTGAAGCCCAGATTGTCCGCATCAAAAACCAGTTGGAACATCACATCTGCATTGTGATCGCCGATCGTTTCGATCGATCTGTATTCGCGCTCGCTGCCCAAGCCTTGCTCGGCAGCCGGGCGTATGGGGTCCAGACCACGCAGGATCACGCCCATCGCTTGCGTGGGATTGGCCGGGTAGAACTGCCCATCGTCCAGACGCGCTGTGAGGAACGAAACGGTTGTTGCTGAGCGGGCCGGCCCTAGTGCTTCGCGCACCGCGGCGATGCGGGCGTTCAGTTCGGCCTCAAGCTCTTTCGCGCGGTCGGTGCGATTGACGAGATCCGCGAATTGATAGAGCGCGTCAGGCAGCGGCTGGTCGAACATGTCGATAACGACAACCGGGGCAATATCACCGTAAAGCTCTGGCGCTTCCGGCGGCCAGGGTGAGGCGACGATCAAGTCAGGCTCCATCGCGGCGACCTCTTCCACACCTGGAGGGCCACCATAGGTGCCAACCCATGTAATCCCGGTTGTGTCGTAACCTTCCATGCGGCGAAAGATGTTTTCACCATCCTGTGTCGTGGCACCTGCAGAGCCGACGGGTCGCACACCCAATTCCATGAGCGGCAAAAGCCCGTTTTGGTCCTGTAACGTAACGATCCTTTGCGGATCGGCGGGGATGCAGGTTTCGCCAGCGGCGTGGGTAAACGGGCGCATTCCGGTCTCACATTCCAGGGCGAGCGCTGGTGTGGCGGTCAGGGCCATGATGGCCATCATGATGTAACGTAGTTTCATCGTCTGTCCTTTCTGTGACAAGAAAGGCTGGCTCAGGCGGGGAGGGTGCCTTTGGCTGGCTTATACGGGTCAGTTGAAGTCACGCCCGGCGGTGATTGCTGTCAGGAAATCAATCGACCGGTCCAGGCTATCGAATGTGTAGCCGACAAGGATGTCACGCTCATACCAATAGAGATTGCCGGATTTCACACCGCCAAGTTCGCGCCAGAACGGGGCGACCTGATCCCATTGTTCGGTCAGCATCGGGATGGTCTGACCAAAGCGCGGCGCGCGACTGGCGATCAGAACGTCGCCGTCAAACTCCTGCATCCGTTCGACGCTGACACCGTTCATACCTTCGGTTGCTTCGGCCTGAATAGCAGGTTTCGCAAAGCCAATATCGTTGATCACCTGATCAATGGCGCCCCAATTCGGATAGTACCACAGGCCGTCTTCCCAGACATCAAAGCGCGAGACGGTGATGGCAGACGGATCACCGATTGTCGCCTTCGCATCCGCAATACGATCTTGATAACGGGCCAATTCGGTATCGAAGGTTTGCTGGCTGCCCGAGACATCTGCAAGCCAAGCCAGATGGTCCAGATACGGCATCTGGGGGGGAATGATAACGGTGGGTGCAATCGCCTCAAGCTGGCCCAGAATTTCCTCGTTCCAGATGCGCCCGATAATCAGGTCTGGGCCTGCCGCGGCGAGCGCCTCGATGTCGACCGGATTACGGTCCGAGAAATAGGCGACACCGGACTCGGCGATAAACGCCTCTCCAAAGATATCGGCGGCCCCACGTATATAGGTGGTGCCATCCTCCATCCGGTTCATCACCGTCAGCGCAATCGGAGCGCCGATATCCAGAAGGGGGGTCGTGACACTGTCACCACGCAAACTTGCGATGCGCTGCGGTTGTTCGGGGATGCAAGTCTCACCCAGATGGTGTGTGAAGGCGCGAAAGCCTGCGTTACAATCAAGTGCTGCGGCAGGGGCGGCGGCCAATGTCAGAAGACTGGCCAGGGTTAGTCTGAGTTTCATACTGTCCTCTCTGTTTTGATTGTCGTTATTCGGGTTTGGAAACAATCCTGGTTGACGATGTTGTGGCGAGCACCGCCATCGCCATGGCCATCAGCGTGTCATAAGAGGCCGAGGTTGCTTCAGCGCGAGGCAGGATCACGATCTGATCCTCGCGGCAGGCATGAAGCTGTTCGCACCAGCCCGGAAAGACCGCGCTAACCGTATCCAGCGCATCTTGAGGCACCTGGTTGCGGTCGGTGCGATAGGTCATGAAGATGATATCAGCATCCAGATCGGTCAGGCGTTCTGCGCTCCACGTCTCAAAGGTGCCTTCGGGAATGGCATTGACGGCCTCGGGGAATTGAAACCCCGCATCACGCAGCACTTTGCCAAGGGCCGAATAAGTGTGCTGTACATGATAACCTCCGTCCGCGCCCTGCAGCTTGCTGACGGTAATCTCGCTTGTTGGGACGATCCGTCGGATCTGTGCGATTTGTGCTTGGTAGCGTTGTTCAAGCACAGCCAGTTCCGCTTCCCGACTTGTCGCTTCGGCGAGCAGTGGAAAGACGCCGATGGTGCCGCGGGCCGTGGTGTCCACAACGACAGTGGGCGCGATGGCTGAAAGCTGATCGACATCGGTATCCTGCCATGTGGACGTGATGATCAGATCGGGTCCAGTATCGGCGATCACCTCGATATCAGCCGGATTACCGCCGAGATATTTGATCGGGGAATTATCAAAATCGAGGCCGGTGACAGTCATCGAACCGCGTATAAACGGTGTGCCGTCATCGGCGGTGCGTCCGTGGCTGCCGATTGGTAAAACGCCTAATTCAATCAGCGGCGTGCCAAGGTTCTTGTCGTGCAAGACGGCGATGCGCTGCGGGTCCGCTGGGACCTCAACCAAACGCCCCAGATCATCTGTGACGGTGCGGGTGTCCTGCGCCAGGGCTGGGAGTGCTGCGAGGATCAGCGCGCTGATGGAAAAAAGTCTTTTCATTGGTTGTTCCTTTCTCGAGATCACTCTTCAAAGGGGACGAATTCTCGTGTCCCCATTTGCGAAACGACAACGGCCATCGTCGTTTCCAGCACGCTGAACATCACCGGGCGGATTTCTTCGCGGTTCAGGAAGAAATGCTGGTTGTTGCGTGGGGCGTGTAGAAACTCATTCCAGCCGGGCAGGTTCGCTTCAAAGGCGGCGCGTTTGTCGGCAGGCTGGTCTTCGGGAAAGATGGTCGTGTAGCTGCCGACCATGAAATCCGCCTCTGACTCTTGAATGGCTTCGGCGCTGATCTGGGCCCAGCTTTCCGGCATGTTTTTGTAGAAGTCGGGCATGCCGAAGCCGAGGTCAGCGGCAACTTGCGAAAACGCATGCAGATCACGGGTGATCCAGATACCTTCGTCAAATGTAGGTTCGACGACGGCGACGGTGATGTCGGACAACGGACCAAGCTGATCTTCAAGCAGGCCACGCGTTGTCGCCACACGCGCCTGATAAAGCGCGCGCCGCTCCTCGAACTGTTCTGTTTCCCCGACGATTTCGGCGACTTTCGCATAGATGTCGAGCATCGGTTGCTCGAACTCAACAGCTGCTGTGGGCGCGATCACGGCGAGCTTATCGTAGACGTCATTCGCGTCTGTAATGGTAATGATCAGATCAGGATTAAGAGAGGCGATCAGTTCCAGATCCGGCTCTCGCCAGTTGCCGATATAGGTGATGCCGCTCTCGTCGTCGAATTGCAGGCCGAGCATCGCGGTGAGCGACCGCATGAAGGGCTTGCCGTCGTTGATGTTGGCGTCTTCACGCCCCACCGTGCCGACCACACTGTAACCCAGCTCGTAAAGCGGCGCTGTGATGATCTGATTGTCGATGGCGACAATGCGAGTGGGATTTGCGGGGACGGTGATCGTGGTCCCGTTATCATCCACGATTGTCCATGTATCCTGCGCGCCAGCAAGAAGTGGCGTGAGGGTGAGCAGGCCCACCGTGATGATCAATCTTTTCATTTGTATTGTCCTTCCTTACGGCGCCGGATCATTCGGACACCTGTGTTGTCGGATCGCCGTCAATCGCGGCGGCAATGCGGGGTTCGAGTGTTTCCAGCACAAACGGGATGCTGAGCAGTGAGGCATGGCTGAACGCGCCCGTCAGCAGATCATCGGTGAAGACTTCGCGCCCTTCCTGATAGGCAGTCAGCGCGGGGCGCAGGGCCAACCCCTCAATCCGGTTGAGCTGACCCCGGCTGCCATCAGTGATCCAGATCAGCAGATCGGCATCAATGATCTCCAGTTCCTCTTCCGAAAAGGTGACGGCAAATTCAGTATCGCCTACGGCTTCCTCAACAGCTTTTGGTGTTTCGAAACCGAGATTGGACAGAAGCAGGGGTCGGATATCATCGCCCGCATAAACGCCTGGTGCGTCGCGCCAGTAATACGCGACCGCGGCCGTTTTGCCCTGCCAATCGGGATTGCGGGCCGCGATGGCGGACATCTCTGCCTGAAGTGCGGTCACCAACGTCTGTGCCGTGTCGCGCCGACCCGTAGCCTCGCCGGCGATCAGGGCTAGTTGATCCCAGGGCAGGGCATAGTCGCCAACACCTTCAGGAACCGCCACAACCGGAGCGATTTTGGAAAGCTGTTCATACTCTTCTTCGGTGATGCCCGACCAGAGCGCGAGGATCACGTCAGGTTCGCTCGCGGCCACGTCTTCAAAGTTCAAACGACGCCCCAGGACTTGTGGTTGGGTGGTCAAAAGCGGCTGCGCCCAAGGCCATACCGCCTGATCATAATCGCCATACCAATAGCGGATCGCCACTGGCTGGATACCAAGTGCGAGAAGATTATCGGCCCCGTTGTAATCAACACTGGCTATGCGCTGCGGCGGTTCGGGGATGACCGTTGTGCCGAATTTATGCGCGATCGTAAGCGGAAAATCCTGTGCCAGCGCGAGACTGGTCCAGAGAAGCGTAAGGATTGTTACGAGAAGCGATTTCATGAGATGTCAACCTTGTTGTCGTGTTCGATCAGTGTACCGCGCCAGATGCTGCGGCTTGGTATGGGCTTTTGCGCGGTTAGATCTGCGCAGGCCCCGTACGATTGCACCTTCTCTTCCCAACAGCGCACCAAGAGCTTCCCGGCGCTGGTATGCACGGTGAAGATCCGGTCAGCGGAGCTTGTGTGTTCGTCCACCGCGGTGCAGCGTGTCCATGAGGGAAGCTGAGACAATGCGATGATCTCGGCCACTTGTGCGGGGGCTAGCAGATGATTGGTGCCGCGAAAGGCTGGCAGATAGGGCAAATCGCGCACCTCTGCCGCTAAAAGCGGGGCCGCATCTGCAGGGACAAGACGCCCATATTTTCGCCCCGCAGGCAGGACCAGCGCACCACCTGCGTGCCTGCATCCGCCCAGATGCGTGATTTCCCAGATATCAAAATGGTCGCCATGCGCAGGGGCGGCCACACAGAGTGCCTTGTAAGCCGCAAAGCCCCATTTGGCGCAACAAGCATCATGTTTGCCATGCGTGCAGACGAAGATGCTGGACGGTTTGACGGGGGAAGGTGCAAAACTGGAAAGATCCTGTCCCTTTGCAATGGCCTGGATCAGAGCAGGATAATCCTGCAGCGGCAGATCGCAGCGGAAGGCCTGCGGGAACACGATGATGCATCCGCCCGGATCAGGCTTGCGGTCAATCAGGTTTACGCGCCATCCGGCCTCAACCGCTGCGTCAATCGCGGCAACCAGATCATCGGGCATCTGGGCTGCGATGCGTAACGAATGCTCCCACCGGCCCTTGGGCCACTGGATCAGGATGTTGTGGGCCTGATGCGCGCCGGTGCCTGCCAGCGGCTCGCCCGCAGCCAGCGTATGGCCGGTGCAAAAGCGCGCCGGGTCCGCGATGATGCGGCCCGTGTCATCTGGCAGATGGGCGTCAGGTGGCAGCGGCATATGTGATCACTCCGCCAGCCAATCGGCAAAGGGGTTGGGGTTTCCGGCGACCTCTGCGGTTGTCCCAAGAACATGTTCATAGGCGAAATCGACGACACGATGTGCGTAGACGATGTTTTCGCGGATAAACTGCTCTCCATCACCTTGGGGGCGAATGACGCGCCCTTCGGCGACGGCGGGCAAGGCCTGCCAAAGCGCGCTTTCCAGAAATGCCGCTTCAATCTCCGGCTCCCATCCGGTGAGAACGAACAAATGGTCCACATCCAACGTCTGCAACTTCTCTGTCGACATCGGATACCACCATGCATTGCGCAGCTCTGCGGAGGCTTCTGGTGACAGGATGTCGGGCCCAATTTGCAAGCCGGCATCCTGTAAGATCAATGCACCGAAATTGAGCGCAGTGAAGGTTTGAAGCGTGTCCCCGTCATCCATGGTGCGCACAATGGCAAAACTGCGGGGCATATCACCAAGATCCGCGTTCAGCCTGGCAATCCGCCCATCAAGCGCGTCCAGCATGGTCTGGCCTTCGTCCTCCTTGTCCAGCAGGAGCGCTATGAAGTGATGGAGGTCGCGCCAGGTCGTCTCATCTTCCCATGTCAGCGCGACCACGGGCGCGAGCTCGGCTGCCTTGGCGTTGTTGTCAATTTCCGTGAAAGACACGATCAGGTCAGGTGCGGCAAGAGTGAGCGTTTCGATGTCTGACTGCGGGTAGTAGCTGACATCAACCGGCGGCACATCCACCGTCTTGGTCATGCCCGGAAAGTTGCCGCGGAACGATTGGAAATACCAGTTATCAACCACGCTTTCGCCGCCCATCGCATAGGCTGCGATGATCTCTTCCATGGTAAAGGCGATGCGCTTTGGATCGGCGGGGATGCAGACGGGTGCGTCCAGCATATGGTGGTCAAGCAGCCGCTCCGCGCTTGCGCAATCGGCAAAAGCCGATACCGGGTTCAAGAGCAGTACACCAATTGTAGTGAGCGCATGTCTCATTGCAGTCTCCTTTCGTGTCATGCAGATCGGCTGACAAGCCACGCGCCTGTCGCGATACAAGCGACGCCGATCCAGTTTGTCAGGGATAGTTTTTCGCCCAGAAACACCGCAGCGAAGACGGCGACTAAGACGACCGAGAGCTTGTCGATGGGTGCGACTTGCGCGGCTTGGCCCAGTTGCAGCGCGCGGAAATAGGCCAGCCATGAGGCCCCTGTTGCCATCCCGGACAGGACAAGGAATGTCCACGTCCTGCCAGTGATCTGGGCCAGCCCCGTCCAGGCGCCCTGTGCTGCGACGATCAAGGCCGCAAAGCCCAAAATCACGCATGTGCGGATCAGCGTGGCAAGGTCGGGATGAACGCCCTCAACCCCCACCTTGCCAAAGATCGCTGTCAGCGCGGCAAAGACAGCCGCGAGCAGCGCCCAGATCAGCCAGCTTTCCATCTGTTCCACGCCTATTCCGGCATAGCGATACCAGGACGTCCGACAACATGACTGACCACATCATGGATCATCATGTCCATCGTCGTGAACGTCGTCGGAAAGGCGAAAGCACGTGGTAAAACCGCCATGCGTCCGGCGCGGCACGCGCTGAGAATGTCACACCCGCCCGGAAGGATGTTGTTGATCTCTGCCTGTTGATCAATCTTGCCGGGCACAGAAAGGCGATAGGTATCGAAAAGGAAATCGGCATCAACCTCTTGCAACCGTTCGGTTGATATTTCGCTACAAAATTCGTCAGTTTCCCGAACCTCAGCGCTGATGCCGATCATCGTGAAACCCAGATCGTCCAACACCCGGGACAGGCCGCCATATTGCCCACAGACGTAGAGAATGGCGTCGCCCGGCTCAAATTGCGGCAATTGATACGTGTAGTCATGATCACCCAGCCAATCCCTCGCCTGTGCGATCTGGTCTTCGTATCGGGCGCGCATGGTCTCAAACAATTCAAGCCGACCGGCGACATCGGCTAAGCGACGGTAGTATTCAAGTGGTTCGACCTCTCCGTGCGGTAGAAAGATTACTGGCGCGATCAGTTCCAGCTGATCGAGCTGCTCGCTTGCCCAGGTGCCGCCGATGATCAAGTCTGGCTGAAGTGCTGCCATCGCTTCAAAATCGGGCGTGCCGTATGTGCCCAGAAAAGCGAGGTCGTTCTGCGCCAGCCAAATTGGAAATACATCCCGCAAAGAGCGGAAAAATGGATTGCCGTCCGCATCAATCCGGCCATAGGAGCCAGTGAGATTTGCATCGAGCTCTACCAGGGGCAGGGCGATCACATGGTCGGCAAGCGCAACAATGCGTTGTGGGTCGACCGGAATTTCGACGGTGCGCCCTATTGCATCCGTGTAGCTGCGCATCTCCTGTGCCAGCGCTGGAAATGCGCTGAACAGAAGGGAAAAAGCAGCCGTAATCGGCCCTACAAGATGTCTCATCATGTCGTTCCTTTGGTGTGATGTTGGCTGGGTCGCGCGCCGGCGCTGCCTCGCGGTAGGTTTGTTTCAGAAATCGCCGAGATTTTGGACGCCTTCCGATAGAATCTCGTCGATCTGACGCAAAAGTTGGATTTCGGCCTGCACAAGGTGATAGGTCCACACATTGCTGTCGACGCGGATCACCTGATCAGCCTTGGCTGCGGCAGTGGCGCTAAGGACAGTTTCAAGCTGCCCGTCCAGCGGCTTATCGTCGTAGCGCCCAACGAAAATCAGATCGGCGGCGTAATCCGGGATGACCTCAAGCGAAATTTGCGCATAGCCAAAATTGTCATCAAACCCCAGGCCGACCTTTGTCGCCTCTGCCATCGCATTGGCGCGTTTGAGACCAAGGTCGGTCATCACGGCGTTGTAGGCGAAGGTCGGATACGTTTCCGCGTCATACATATGCGGCTGGAAATCATCGCCGGTGTCGATGAATGTCCATTCAAGCGTTGTGATGAGATCGCCATGGCGGGCCTTTACATCCGCCAGTTGTGCCTCATATGCAATAATTTGCGCGTTAAGTGCATCCGCCATGCCGACAAGTGATGCGATGGTGCGCTGCTTGCTGTAACGTTCGCCACTTGCATCACCGTAATCGCCGGAATTGTTCTGGCGTGGGTTATAGCCAAGTGTGGGGGCAAGCAGTGCCATCTTTTCGACTGCTTCAGGATCGTTCCACATGATAATCAGGTCGGGATCAGCCGCCGCGATGGTTTCGTGATCAGGATTGCTGGAGTCACCCAGGATCTGCGCGGTGCTAAGGTCACCGACATCACCCCCGATCCCTTCCAGTGTCTGGATCACCTCAGGATGATAGCCCCACATCAGTCCATAAGGCACATAGCCGATAGATGTGAGCATCGCAGCATGTTCTTCATTGCCGGCGATTACAACGCGCTGAGGGTCTGCTGGGATTTCGACAGTGCGGCCAAGGTCGTCAACGACGGTGCGCGTATCTTGCGCGAAAGAAGGTGCGGACAACGCCAGACAAATCAAAGCTCCAAGGATCAAGTGTTTATGCATGATCTGCTCCCTTTTCCTAGGTGCTCGGGGCTATTGGGCACGCAACAACTTGCTGGCGAAATGGGTGGCGATAATGTCCATGCCAGCATTGGCCGCCGCAAAGGTCGGCGCGCCGATGGTTTCCCAGGGATACAGGATGACATTGCCGTTCTGGCAGGCTGTTACGAAATCGCACCAGCCGGGCAGGACGCCATCCATATTCGTTAAGACCTCGCTTGGCGTGCGCCCAGGCTGTGACTGGTAGCTGATAAAGATGTAGTCGGCGTCGAAATCCTGCAGCCGTTCGGCGCTGATCTCCTCCCCCCAAGTGGACCCCGCATCGATCAGCGCTTGCGTGCCGGGGCTGGGCACAAAGCCCAGATCGCGTAGAACGAGCGTGAAATTGTAGGCGCCGGTGCTGGCCCAGAATGTCCCGTCACCCGGTCCGATCAGGGAATAGGTGGTGCCTTCAGGGATATCGAGAGAGGCTTTGAGCGTCGCAACCCGATCTTCGTAGATGCCCCGCCGATATTCGAAAACGTCTTCCTTGCCTGTCGCCCGTGCAATTGCCTGTTGGACGGCCCAAGGCTCTGGCGTTTCGAACACAAAGAAGGTTGGAGCGATCTGTTCGAACAGCTCGGCCTGTTCTTGTTGCCATTCAATCAGGATGATCAGGTCGGGGTCGAGCAGGGCGACCTTTTCCAGATCAAATTCCCACCAAACCGACACAGGCTCGATGCCGGATTCTGCAAAGCTGATACCGTAATTCACGTCCAGCCCGCGCATAAAATAGCTGCCGTCTTCCGCCACGCGAGCCTGCGCGCCAATGAAATCAACGCCAAAGTCAGCGAGCGGCATGCCTAGGGTGTTGTCATCGCCCGAGATGATGCGCTGCGGGTTTAGAGGCACTTCAACCGTCCGCCCCAAATCATCCACCACAATGCGTGTGTCCTGCGCGGGCGCAATGCTGGCAATCAAGGCGACTGCACCGCCTAGAAGCAAGGCAAGCGTTTTCATTGTCACGTCCTTTCCGTGATGTGAAAGCTGGGTCGCGCTGGACGCGCTGCCTTGCGGATTGGCTACAGGGCGCCCCGTTTCGGGGTCTGTCTTATTGGCGCGTCAGAGCTGGCTGCGCGCTTGCGTCCGCAGGATCAGGAACACGAGGACCGGCACGCCGATGATGGCGGTGACCAGACCTGCGGGGATTTGGATCGGGGCAAACGCGGCGCGACCCGCGAAGTCGGCGAGACCGACCATGAGCGCACCGGTGAGGGCGGTGAGGACAAGGTGCAGACCGACGCCAGAATGGGCGAGCCTGCGGGCAAGATGCGGGGCGACGAGACCGACAAAGCCCAGCGGACCAACAGCGGCAACGGCCGTTGCAGCCAGGCTGACGGCGAGGATCACAAGGCCCCAGCGGGCAACGCGGACCCGAATGCCAAGGCCAGTGGCCACATCCTCGCCGAACCGGATCGCTGACAAAGGACGTGCCGCGAAAAAGAGGGCCGGCATGACGATGCAAGCCGTCGCCGTGAGCCAGCGCACCTCGTCCCAGCCGACGGAGTGGACAGACCCTGCAAGCCAGCCAAGGGCTGACATCGCCCGGTCGATATCGCCATAGGTGAGCAATGCTTGTGTGAAGGATGAGATCAGTGCGGCGACACCGATCCCCATCAGGATGAAGCGCAACGTCTCTCCGCCACGATGCGATGATGCCGCTGCAAGGATGATCGCGGCGACGGTCAGCGATCCACCAAAGGCGAGCATCGGGCGCCAGAAATAGCCCATTGTCGGTGCGAGGATGGTAACCGACACGACAACCAGAGCGGCCCCTTGACTGACGCCGACAAGGCTCGGGTCAGCCAACGGGTTGCGGGTGACATATTGCAGGGCCGCCCCCGACAGGGCGAGGAATGCGCCGACGATGAACGCGACAAGTGTACGCGGAAAGCGGAATTCCCACACCACCGTTGATGCCGTATCAGAGGGTGGGTCGCCAAAGAGCGTTGCCCAGACTTCTGCACTGGTCATTGGGTAGCTGCCGGTCATCAGACTCCAGGTCAGCACGCCGACAATGGCCAACGCCAACCCACAACTCACCATCAGCGCCTTCATCGGAACCTGCAGAGCGACGCGCCCGCCGAACCCTTCCAGCGTGGTCATGCTCATAGCTTTGTCCTTACCAGCCAGATGAACATTGGTGCGCCGAGCATTGTGGTCACAATGCCGGTTGAGATTTCGATGGGGGCGAGGACCACGCGCGCTGCGATATCGACGACGACGACATAGCCCGCGCCCACGATGGCCGAGAAGGGGACGATCAGCCGGTAGTCGGAGCCGACAAAGAGCCGCACGACATGTGGGATGACGAGCCCAACAAACCCCAGCGGACCGGCGACAGACACGGCGGCAGCCGTCAGGACGACTACCGCCGCGAGCGAGATGAACTTGATCTTCACTGTATCAACACCGAGGCCCGCGGCGGTCTCTTCGCCCATCGCGAGCGCTGTGACCTGCCGCGCGATCACCATTGCGGCGACCAAGCCGGTGATGAACCAGGGTAAGGCCCAGAGATAGGTCTCCATATCGCGTCCGGCGAGAGAGCCGGAAAGCCAGACCCGGAAGTTGCGGAAGGCATCTTCGTTGAGCAAGATCGCCGCGCTCTCGATGGCGTAAAGGAAACCGCCAACAGCGGCACCTGACAGGATCAGTGTCAGCGGTGTCGCGCCCCCGGGAGCCGCGCTTGCGATGGTCCAGACCAACACCGCGCCGATCAACGCGCCAATTGCAGCGAAGAGCGGGACATAAGCCGTGCCCGCAAGCCCGAACCAGCCAATCCCGATGATCACCGCAAAGGTCGCCCCCGCCATTAAGCCTAGAATGCCCGGTTCCGCCAGTGGATTGCGGGTGACGCCTTGCATCAGCGCCCCGGCCACGGACAAGGCTGCGCCGACACTAATCGCAAAGATCGCGCGAGGCATGCGCAGATCGCGGACGACAACATGGTCGAATACCCCGTCTTCCGGTGCCACCAGCGCCTGCCAGACGGTGCCAAGCGGAATCGCTTTCGCGCCGACCGAGATGTGCCAGAGAAACGCAAAGAGCACACCTGCAATGCAAAGCCAGAACCCAGTGGCGGCAAATATGGTGCGGGTTGCGTTCATTCGGCGGCGCTCCGCAATGGAACGACCTGCTCGGACGTGCGCGGCAGGCAGACCGGGCGCCCTGTGGCCGGGTCTGCGATCACATCAGAGCGCAAATCGAAGACGGCGCGCAGTTCTTCCGGCTTGATCACCTGCGCGCCGCTGCCCTCTGCCACGATCTGCCCGTCCCGCATCATTACGATCCGGTCGGCGAAGGCGGCAGCGAGGTTCAACTCGTGCAGGACCAGCACCATGGTGCGGCCATCCTCGTGCACAATGCGGGACAAGAGCGCCATCAGATCAACCTGCACTTTGAGGTCGAGGAACGTCGTGGGCTCATCCAGCAGCAAAAGCGGCGTATCCTGTGCCAGCACCATTGCAAGCCAACATCGCTGCCGCTGTCCGCCGGACAGGGATTGCACTGGGCGTTCTGCGAAGTCCTCCAGATCGGTCAGGCGCATCGCCCGTTCGACGGCCTCCCGATCTCCCGGAGACCATTGGCGGAACAGGGTCTGGTGCGGAAAGCGGCCTTGCGCAACGAGTTCCGTGACGGTTAGGCCTTCGGGTGCCACGGGCCCTTGCGGCAAGATGGCCAGCCGCGTTGCAACATCGCGCGTGGCATAGGACGTGATGGGCTGGCCTTCCAGCGTCACATGGCCTGATTTAGGCTTCAGGATGCGGGCAAAAGCCTTGAGCAGCGTCGATTTTCCGCAACCATTGGGGCCAACCAGCGCGGTGATCTGGCCAGCGGCAATGTCCAGATCAATGTTTTTCAGTATAGTTGTATCGCCATAGCCTACTGACAACCCATTGGCCGTCAGTGGTGATGCTGGGAACTCACTGGTCATTACGCGGCACTCTCCTGTGCTTGCAAAAGCCGGGCATAGACCCCTGCCTCGTGTGCGATCTGGTCATGCGCGCCCAGTTGGATCAGCCTGCCGTTTTCGAGAACCGCGATCCTGTCCGCCCGGCGGATGGTGGAAAGACGATGGGCGATAACAATTGCGGTGCGCCCGGCAAGAAGTTGATCCAGATTGTCCTGAATGGCCGCCTCGGTTTCCGTGTCGACAGCGCTGGTCGCCTCGTCGAGGATCAGGATCGGCGCATTTTTCAAAAGGGCGCGGGCAATAGAAATCCGCTGTTTCTGCCCACCAGACAGGCGAATGCCCCGTTCGCCCACAAGCGTTTCATATCCCTTGGGCAGATCGGTGATAAAGGCGTGCGCGCCAGCAGCCTTAGCTGCTGCCATGACTGCATCTTCATCCGCGTTCTGGCGTCCGAAACGGATGTTCTCCCGGATCGTGCCGTTGAAGAGGAAGACATCCTGCAAGACCATTGACGTGGCACCCCTGAGGTCTGCTAAGCGCAAGTCGCGCAAGTCGATCCCATCAAGCGTGATCTTGCCCTCCGTCACGTCGTAGAACCGCGCGATCAAGTGGGCGAGCGTGGACTTGCCAGCGCCCGTTGCACCGATCACCGCAAGTGTTTCGCCGGGTTGGATCGTCAGCGACACGTCTTGCAGCACAGGCATATCTGTGCGGTAAGCAAAGCTGACATCCTTCAGCGCAATTTTCCCCTGCAAGGGCAAAGGCAAGGCAGTGGGCGTGACGGGGTCAGCGACGTCCGGCTGCGTGTCCAGCAAATCATTAACGCGCTTGAGGCCTGACAACCCCCGCTGCACCGCCTCAGTTGCTTGAACCACCGTGAAAAGCGGCTGATAGAGCGTCACGATGTAAAGGATGAAGGCAACAAGGTCAGCCACTGCGATCTGACCCGCCAAGGCCATGCGCCCGCCGACCAGCACCACCAACGCAGTCGAGACACCGATGGCCCCTTCAACTGCTGGATCAAAAGGGGCAATCAGCGTCCGTGACCGGATCTGCCGCCGCGCCAGAAAGTCCGATTTGCGCTGAAATCGCTGCCGCGTCTGCGCCTCTTGATTGAAGATCTGGATCTCGCGGATGCCGCTGACGTGATCCTGGACCAACGCCGCCAATTGTCCTTCGCGATCCGCCTCGTTGTCAAATGATGGGATAGCCTTGCGTCCAACATAAGCCATGATGGCCAGCGAGAAGGGTAGGGGGATCAGAGCAAGAAACGTCAGAAGCGGTGAGAGGTTGAAAAGGATGATCAGGATGCCCAAGGACAGGATCATTGATACGACAAACCCATAGACGGCATCGGCAATGACCGGTTCCAGCTTCAGTGTATCGTCAATCACGCGCTTGGTGATATCGCCCGATTTGCGTGCAGCAAACCAACTCGGCGACAGCCGTTGCAGATGCGCATAGACCGCATCGCGCAGATCGCGGCACGTGTTGAAAGCGACAACATGTGAATAGTGAAACACCGCCGCCTCAGCCGTGCTGCGCCCAACATATATGATAATCAATAAAGCGGCGATCAGCGTCAGATGAGCGATTGCGCCATCGGCACCGGTTTCGATAACCAGCACGATCTCGCGCACCATCCACGGGGCCAGCAACCCAGTTGCTGTCACCGCGAGGATGGCGAGCGCAACAACCGCCATCGTTCCCTTGTAGGGCAGCATGAATGTGATCAGCCGATGCATATCCCCAAACCCAAAAGGTGCCGTCACGCGCGGCGTTCGCTGAGCTTTGTGGCTTGGAAGAAACCAATTCCGGCGAATCCTCCATGGCTAATTCCTGACTGTAATAGTCAGATTATTGGAAGGCAATCGGGTACGTCCAGCTGGGCGGAAAGCAGTCATGCAACAATGACTGCTGCCAGCATATGCCAGATGCTAGAACTGCTGCATGATAGCATGTGATGGTCACTCGCTTGGTTAAAAGCGTGGCGAAGGGGACCGAAGACTCCTAGCTCAATCATTGTAATTTTGTGCTGCGCGCACGCAGCGGGGAAAGTCGCCGAACGGGCGCGGCATTGGGTGCTGCGGCGCGGCTTAAAAGACCTGATGGGGTGGATGGCTCCTGCTCCAACCGGCGTCGCAATGCGCCATAGTGCAGTTGTCATGACTGCTATGAGAGGAGCCACCCAATGCAGGTTACAACGATTGGCATAGATCTCGCCAAGAACATCTTTCAGGTCCATGGCATCGCTGAAAATGGCGATGTTGTTTTCAATCGCGCGATAAGGCGGGCGCAGCTTTTGGCTTTCTTTGAAGACCTTCCTGCTTGCCTGGTAGGAATGGAAGCTTGCAGTTCGAGCCACTATTGGGCGCGCCAATTGAGCGCTCTCGGGCATGATGTCCGTTTGATCCCGGCCAATTACGTGAAGCCTTACGTCAAGCGCGGCAAATCTGATGCCGCCGATGCCGAAGCCATCTGCGAAGCCGTGACACGCCCGACCATGCGATTTGTCGCGATCAAAACGGAAGAGCAACAAAGCGTCCTGTTCCTTCATCGCGCGCGTGATCTCATCGTTCGCCAGCGTACTCAGGTCAGCAATATGTTGCGTGGTCTGCTTGCCGAGTTCGGAATTGCAATTGCCCAAGGAATTGGCAGCGCAGTGAAATTTGCAAAGGATGTGTTGGACAAAGACCCACCAGAAATTCCCGAAGTTGCAGTCGATGTGCTGACGAATTTGAGCAATCAGCTCGTGGCTTTGCACTTGCGGATCCGTTGGTACGAAATGCGTATGCGCCTTCAGGCAAAACAGGACCCGCGCGTGATGTTGCTTCGGACGATACCGGGCGTCGGTCCGGTGACAGCTTCAGCCATAGCAGCAACGATCGGCGACGCGCGCCAGTTCAAGAACGGTCGCGAGTTCGCAGCTTGGCTTGGCCTGACACCGCTCAACCGATCCAGCGGTGGCAAAGAGAGGTTGGGCAGGATCTCGAAGATGGGTGATCGATACCTTCGACGCCTCCTAGTCACCGGAATGACGGCTCGGCTGCGACAGATGAAGGTGAATCCAGACCGTGTCGACCCATGGGCCATCGGACTGCTTGAGCGCAAGCCGACCAGGCTCGCGACCGTCGCGATGGCCAACAAAACCGCACGGATCATATGGGCCGTCTTGACGAGGAACGAATACTACCGCCCACACTACGCCTGAAGAAAAGGAGCAGATAACACCGAGACAGCAAGACCAACGAGTTGATGGCGCACAGTCAGCCCGCCAACCAAGACACCCCGTCGAATGTCCAGGACACAACGTTGTCCGCGAACCTGTATGGGACTTGGTCTGCGGAAACCATCAGGGCCAGCGGCCGCATGTGCCGCGCAAACAGGCCGGACACATGTCTGCTTCTGACCAGTGCGAACCCATTCAAAAACGTCTTGCTATGCAGGAGCCAATGGTATGGACCCCGCCACCCTCAGGCGGCAACGATTGCGCATTTGCAAAGCAAGGAGACATATCATGGAAATTGTGCGGATTGGTTTGGATTTGGCGAAGACAGTCTTCGAGGTTCACGGCGTGAATGCAAAGGATGAAGTGGTTCTGAAAAAGACGCTGCGACGCGATGCTGTCACCCAGTACTTCGCGCATTTGCCGCCATGCATAGTTGGAATGGAAGCCTGCAGTGGATCGCACTACTGGGCAAAGGTCTTTGCAGATCTTGGTCATGAAGTTCGCCTGATCTCACCGCAGTTTGTGACCCCATACGTCAAATCCAACAAGAATGACCGCAACGATGCCGAAGCGATCTGCGAAGCCATCGGTCGACCATCAATGCGCTTTGTACCGGTCAAGTCCGCGGAACAGCTTGAGATCCAGGCCGTTCATCGTATCCGTCAAAGATTGGTGTCAGATCGAACCAGGTTGGTGAACCAAATCCGGGGGCTGTTGGCTGAGCATGGCCTCGTCGTTGCCCGAGACATCTCAAGGATCCGGAGTACATTGTCGCAGATTGCCGACGGTGTTGATCACATGCTGGGCGTGATGCTCGTCGAATTGGTCTGTGACGTGCACGAAGAACTCAATGAATTGGATCAGCGCATTGCAACTTACACAAAGCGGATCCGAGACCTCTTTCGGTCCAACGAGATGTGTCAACGTATTGGTAGGATTGACGGGATCGGGCCAATTACGGCCACGGCGCTGGTTGCCGCTGTTGGTGACCGGACATGCTTCAAGAACGGACGTCAATTTGCAGCCTGGCTTGGACTTGTTCCCAAACAGCGATCCAGCGGTGGTAAATCCCGCCTCTTCGGGATCAGCAAACGTGGGGACCGATACTTACGCACCCTGTTGATCCATGGCGCTCGTGCAGTTCTTCAGAAAGCAGCTGGCAAAACAGATACGAGAAGTTTGTGGATCGAACGGATGCGCGATCGACGGCACCCCAATGTGGTCGCTGTCGCGCTTGCCAACAAGAACGCCAGGATCGTCTGGGCCGTCTTGTCAGGTCGCACTGGGTATCAACCGGCGTTCACGGGTCAACGGGAGGCTTAAAAAACAAGCGGACTACCTGAATATTGCAGCAAATTGGCATGGGATGGTGACAACGACACGAACCGTTGCTTCTTGAACCTGATGTGTGGATCGGCACAGCAACGCTGATGCCTTGGAGCCAATGAGGGAGAAGCAAGCGGAAATCCATTGGGGCTTGCGGTGACAATACATTGGGCCGCTCACAGAAGCCGGATATACGTCAGCAATCGTGATCCTGAACCAGACCAAACAAATCGTTGCAATAAGGTGGGGTCCATATAAATCCACACAAGACATTCCTGTATGCCGCAGCGGACTGAACGGTGTGGAGGTAATGGTCGCGGACGAAACGGGCTTAGCGCTGTAACTACACTATTTGCCGCTTCTGGTTAGAGCAGAGGTAGCTGATGAATTGGCTTTGTTGCACAAATCGCCTGATGGGATTCATCTCGCGAATCCAGCATGATAGCCAGAGGCCATGAGCAGTTGGTCCCCTACAAAGTATAAGACGACGAACTGGTCGGCTTACAATGACAGCCTGAAGCGACGCGGATCGCTTGAGCTTTGGTTTGATCCTGAGATGATTTGGGTGCCTCCACCGAGCGGCAATCGTGGTCGTCAGCAGCGTTTCAGCGATGCTACGATCCAGGCCTGCCTTACCCTGAAGGTTTTGTTCGGGATGCCGCTCAGGCAAACGACCGGGTTCGTGCAGAGCCTGCTTCGGCTTGTTGGTCTGGATTGATCGGTGCCGGATTTCAGCACCCTATGCCGCCGCCAGAAAACCCTGAATGTGAGCCTGCCCTATCGTGGCACCGGTCCACTGAACCTTCTGATCGATAGCACGGGCATCAAAGCCGAGGGTGAAGGCGAATGGAACGCTCGCAAGCATGGCGGCCCCAAACGCCGGATTTGGCGCAAGATACACATAGGAATCGACGAGGAAACGCTGGAAGTGCGAGCGATCGAGGTCACGACGAGCAATGTCGGTGATGCCCCATGCTGCCGGAATTACTCGACCAAATTCCGCCTGATCAGACCATCGGGTCAGTGACCGCCGACGGAGCCTATGATAAGCGCAAATGCCACGACGCAATTGCTGCCAGTAATGCCCATGCGGTCATCCCTCCGCGCAAGAATGCAAAACCTTGGAAACCCACCAGCGCAGGAGCCATCGCCCGAAACGAGGCAGTGAATACTTCGCGATATCTGGGCCGTGCCATCTGGCGACGGTGGAGCGGATATCACCGACGAAGCCGTGCCGAAACCAAGATGCATTGTGTGAAGTTGCTGGGGCAAAGCCTAATGGCACGGGACTTCGACAGGCAGGTCGCGGAAATCCAAATCCGTGTTGCCGTCCTCAACAAGTACACAGCGCTCGGCATACAGGTTACTGAGGCCGTAGGCTAAATCCGTCCGGGGAAAGGGGAAGTACGCTCATGCCCCAATTTGTGCAACAAAGCCGGTCGTTCTGAGACGTTCGGTGGTGAGTTGGCGATTGAAGGCGATGTCAGCGAAGCGTTGTCGCTTTTTGGTGCGGTGGCCGTTGTAGAGACCGAGTTCAAAGAGTTCGAGGATGCTGATGGGAATGCTTTTCCTTTTGCCAGTCCACTGACAGTATCGCTTGGTGGGCGCTATGCAATTACGCCGGAATGGTCCATTGCTGTTGATGCGTCTTACACTGCAGCCGCCTTTCAAGACGTCGAAAACTCCATTGAGGATGACAGCCGGTGGCTCTTGAACGCTGAACTGACATATGAAAACGAAGACGGCTTACTTGTCTGGGTCTACGGCCGCAACCTTCTAGACGAAACCTACGCTGACTTCCGCAGCGAGTTTGTCGATCAGTTTGGTGTGTCACCGGGTTTCGACAACATCGTCCGCATTGGCGAACCCTGCACGCTGGGGGCGTTTGTGCAAAAGACATTCTGAAATGCTCATCAGGTGATATATGCCTCAGCGCGAAAAGAATGGACTCATATTATGAAACAAGCATAAGCAAAAGAAGCCTGCGGTCCTCTAGCCGGTCGATGCGGCCGTCAATGTCACGAATATCTCGCCTTATCTGACGGCGGGTGTCTTCGTCGATTTCGGTGCTATCACGCTGCGTTTCGAGTGCATCTCTGTCTTGTTCCAAGTCCTTGATCTGCTGCAAAAGACGGTGATCTCTCAACCCGATCAAGTGGGGTTGCCGCATAAGCGACAGTTCGGCCGAGGGACAGGCAGGCGATAGCTCTTCACCGCGTTGGCCCACACTGAAAGCGTTACGCGGTGTGCAATAGTTGCGCAAACCTGCATTGTAGCCCTCAAGCGCGCGATCCGCGCGAGGCAAGGTCGCGCTACCATCGCAGAGAGCTGCCTCACGGGTGATGACGAGGGAAGATTTTCCTTCAAGCCCGGCATTATAACCAAAATCGTACCAATTGATGTTGCCGCAGTGAAAATCGGTTAACTCTGCGCAGGCGCTCAAGAGTGTAAAGAAAACGGGGATCAAAATGAGACGCAGGTGCATGGAATCTCTCAGTTTGTTGAATGTAAACCTCTCGGTCTGTCTGTCTCCTCAGCTTAGGTTAAGCAAAGACGCTTCTGTGTTATCGGATGACAGTAAGTCAATCTTGCCTATTTCACGCAAGGGTTGAATTGATGGACCTCCGGGCACGTAAGGATGGCCGACGCACGCTTCAACCATGCGCGCGCAGTTGACTTCAGTTTTCCAAGGGTTAACGTTTCGTAGCCAGCAAGACAGTGCAGCCAAAAACAAGAGGTGTGCGGTGTCTTTTCATCCAAAAATGTATGCTAGAACGCAAGGTTTCGTCCCGCTGGATGAACTGCGTTTTCTGTCGCTCGACAATATGGTTATCGACTATTGGAAGGTGCGTAGTCAGAGAGGTGCGCATGGCACATACGCATCGCTGCATCCACGCCTGACATTGCTGTTTGGTGACGTCAGTTTAGCGTTTTCGGCGCCGTCATGGGTCGATGAGACTTCCTGTGCTGCATGCTATGTGCCCGCAGGTTTGCACTTGAACGGTGCGATGAAAATCGCTGCAAACTTTCAGCATCTCGATATCCATATCCATCGCGATTACCTCGCCAAACGCGTCGATAAGTCAGTAGATTTGCAAAAACCTGCATTCCTGTCGAAGACTGCCCAGATCACTCATCTCGGACTGCTTCTTGCGCAGGAATGTGAGCAACGGACCAGAAATGATACGCATCTTCGCGCGCTTGTTGATGCGCTGATGTTGGAGGTGTTTCATCTGCGCGATGCGGCTTTCGCCGGACCGATTGATCAGGGTTGGCTCGAACGGACAAAATCGTACATCAATGCAAATCTTGGACAACACATCACTGTCGATGATCTTGCCAACTGCGCAAGGCTATCGCGGACGCAGTTCAACCAGAGATTTCGGGCGGAAACAGGGTGTTCCCCTTACCAATGGGTCAAGCGTCGCCGTATCCGTGAGGCACAGCGCATGATGGTGACAGGCCATGCCCTTGTCGAAATCGCCGATGTGATGGGGTTTTCTGATCAAGCACATTTCAACCGAACGTTTAAGTCGGTGACGGGCACAGTGCCGAGCCGTTGGATTATCGGACAGATGCCAGCAGCGATTGGGCCGAACGTTCAAGACAACAAGGACTGACCGCGATTATCAGCGGCCCGAAAATGCTGGGTTCATTGATGGGACCCTCGCGTATTTTTGGGGATGGTATGGTGAAAACGATCAGTATTTCGCGCATTTCAACGCGCGCTCTCGCCGCAATGATGCTTTTGATGTCGACAAGCCCTCTGGCTTTGGCGCAACCAGACGAAGATTTTGTCGACCTTGGCACGCTTGTTCTTAGAAACCAAGAGGATGCGACCGGACCGGTTGATGGCGACAGAAACCCGCCCACAACTACTGGGTCAAAGGTGCCTTTACGACTGAACGAGATCCCGCAATCTGTTTTGGTTCTTGGCCGAGAGGATCTTGATCGCTTTAACGCCACGCGGGTATCTGAGGCGTTGAGGTATACCGCTGGTGTCACCACAGACGTGTTTGGCAATGACACAGACTATGATTGGCTGCGGATTCGCGGTTTCCAGGCCGACCAGACCGGCATCTATCTCGACAATGCGCAAAACCTGGCATTTGCTTTTGGGTCGTTTTACATTGATCCTTACACTTTGGAGCGGATCGAGGTGCTGCGCGGTCCATCCTCGGCCCTCTATGGTGGTTCCAACCCGGGCGGCATTGTCAACTATGTCTCAAAGCGGCCCGGCGAACGGGTGCGCGAACTGACTTTCGGCATCAATGATGCGACAGCGGCATGGGTTGAATTGGATTATGGTGATGCGTTGGAAAACGGCAGCGCCTATCGCGTCACAGGTCGGATCGAAGGCGGCGACAAATACGATCAGTTCAACAATGGTGTGCGCGGGACGCTGGCACCGTCCTTAAAGTTCGCGACAGTGGGCGGGACTGAGGTGACACTTCTTGCAAATTTGCATATCGCTGATGAACAGCACAATGGCTCAACATTCCTGCCCTATTTTGGTACCGTTGAGCCAACTGATGAATACGGTGTCATCGATCCAGATGTGAACTTTTCTGATCCCGATTGGGACGTTTATGAACGTAATCAGCTGTCGCTGTCCTCGATTATTGAGCGTAGTTTTGACAATGGCGTGACCTTTACCGGCATTGGGCGCGTCGGTTTTGCAAGCGTTGAAGAGCGGTACTACTACCCCAACGGTTATCCGCCCGGCTTTCCAGCGAGCCCAACACCAACTGACCCGGATGGCACCCTGAATCTTGTCGCATTTGAACACGACACCGAAGTCCGCACGGCCCAGGTGGATCTGCGCTTTTACGGCGAAGTTGATGCAGGCGCCGTTACGCATGATCTGCTCTTCGGGTTGGATGCGCGACGCTATGAACTGGACGAAACTCAAGCCGCCGGTGGCACGACAACGCTGCCGGTCGACCCGGTCGCGCCGGGTGAGCCGACCCTATTTCCGCCCTATCGTGACGGTATCACAGAGCAAGAGCAGGTTGGTCTTTATGCGCAAGACCAGATCAATTGGGGGCAAGGTTGGATCGCAACGCTCAATCTGCGCCATGATTGGGTTGAAAGCGATCAGTCCGTACGCTCGGGCTTTGGGTCCGCATTCAGCCGGTCTGATGATGAAACATCATGGCGGGCGGCACTTGCATATGAAGCAGAAAGTGGGTTGACGCCCTATGTTTCCGTCAGCAGTTCGTTTGATGCACGGATCCTGTCAGAAGCCGATGGTGTGACAGAGCCAGAGACGGCAGAGCAGATTGAGGCCGGACTTAAATGGGCGCCGGAGGATGATAATTTTTCTATCACGGCATCCGCTTACCAGATCAACCGCGAAAATGTCGTGGTCGGAACCTTCGCGCCATTCAACCAATTGGGCGAAGTGCGCTCGCGCGGCGTTGAACTTGAAGGCGTTTACGATTTTCAGAACGGTTTGACGTTGGCCGGTGCGGCGAGTCTCATCGATCAGGAGGTTACAGAGGACCAAAATCCCGATTTGATCGGTACGACACCGACACTTGTGCCGGAACGCGAAATCTCTGCCCGGATGGATTATGCGTTCGCAGACGGGCTGGACGGCCTCACCCTTGGTGCAGGTGTGCGGCACCGCGGTACCAGCTTTGCGGATGAGGCAAATACGCTCGAAGTGCCAAGCTCAACCATCTATGATCTTTACGGTGGCTATGCGTTTAACGAGTTCATATCTGCAAATTTAGTCGTGTGGAACGTCTCTGACGAGGTCTACGTGACGGGATGCCAATCTGTCTTTGTCTGCTCCTATGGCAGCGGCCGCGAGGTAAGTTTAACCCTGACCTCACGTTGGTAGGGTTGGTTGTGGCGCTCTACGAATGCGTCAAAAACATAACGCGAATGCTTATACTTTGTGCGCCACCGTTGGTTTTGGGCGCGTTGAAAACCGTTTGAACAACAAATATTGACTTTTTGGTCAAAAATCATCCTGCTGGTTTTCGTCATGAAAAGGATCAGCCAATGTCAAACATGCTTGCCACGCGTTTTACCGGCCTCGAATTCGTGAACCCTTTTGTTTTGGCGTCTGCGCCGCCAACCGAAAGCAAACGCAAGATTCTAAAGGCATTTGAGTCAGGCTGGGGCGGCGTGGTCACAAAGACGATCGGCCTGCACCCGGTAGAAAATGTTGCTGGTCCCAAAACCATTTTCCAACGCACAAGTGAGGCAAAACCATATGTGTCACGGACAAAGCGCCCAGAAACAGTGTCGCATTCATCGTGGAACTGGGAACTGATTTCGGATCAGCCGTTAGACTTGTGGCTGCCTGATCTGGAAGAGATCAAAACAACCTATCCCGACCGCATGCTGATCGCCTCGATCATGGCCGGCGCCG
The DNA here is from genome assembly GCF_033963905.1 of Cognatiyoonia sp. IB215182. NCBI lineage: Bacteria > Pseudomonadati > Pseudomonadota > Alphaproteobacteria > Rhodobacterales > Paracoccaceae > Cognatiyoonia > Cognatiyoonia sp. IB215182. The sequence continues at coordinate 63,153 of NZ_JAXBMB010000011.1, read as the reverse complement.
ATGGTCTGGAAGAAATGGCCAACTGGCAGAGACTTGCTATTGCATGCGTGAACGCCGGTTGCGACGCGTTGGAGTTGAACCTGTCCTGTCCCCACATGGACCGCAAAGACATGGGTGCGAACATCGCCAATGATGAGGATGTTATTCGATCCATCCTGAAGGCGGTGACCAGCGCGGTGAGCGTGCCGATTTGGGTCAAGCTGACCCCGGCCACATCCACGCTTGTTGACGCTGCCGGGGCTGCCTATGCGGCGGGGGCATCCTCGATATCGCTCTGCAATACTTTCCCGTCGTTGCCGTTGATGGATCCTGAGACCATGAAATTTGAGGTTGAGGTAGACGGCCTTGTGACATCCGGTGGGCTGGGTGGTTTGGCTATTTTGCATCAGGCCCTGCAGCGCGTCTGTGACATCTCAAAGGCTTATCCGGACAGGTCGATTTCAGGGATCGGCGGTATTCGCGGTTTTCGTGAAGCGTTCAATTTCATTGTGCACGGAGCCGGAAACTTGCAGGTCTGCACGGCAGCGATGGAAGAAAAGGGCAGCGGTGGGGTTGGGGTGAAGCTTATTCAGGAACTCAAGGACGATCTGACCGACTATCTACAGCGTAAGGGTTTTTCGTCGATTGAGGATTTCAGAGGCATTGCCCGCGAGCGGATCGTTGAACATGCGCAAGTCCGCAGAAAGAGCGAAGCATATAACGGTGGTTACACAGCGTCAGCTCCACTCAAAGCTAAAGCTCACGCCTAACGAGGGGCGGATCTTACCTTCTCAGAGAACTTAAAATACCTTCGAAAATACGTTCAGGCTGGTCCGACATTCTTTGATTCCTTCTGCTTTGTGGGTGACAGCCATGGGGTCTGCGATGACGGTGTTAAAGCACAATGCCCTAGCAAGTTGACGCGTGGCTTCGTTAGTGGACTCACGCTGAAGCACAAATTCTTATGTGTCAGTTTATTCCAGTTGGTTCTGAAGTTCCATGGCTCGGCCATTCGTGCCGGTTTCAGCCGACAGGTTCCGTATACGCGATAGAGGCGCTAGAAACGCACGGCCCTTTACATGGTCTTTGGTTAAACTTGCGGCGACTGGCCAAGTGCAATGCCTGGGGCGGTTCCGGCTTTGATCCGGTCCCACCGTTCGCCGGTCAGAAAGCTCACAAGTGAAAGATTGGGTTTCATGCGATTGTCTGGATCACGTTGAAACCTTCGAATTGCGGACTGCCTTGATGCAGTTTGGCGGTTGTACCTGCATCTTTGTGTGCGGCCCGAAACGCGTCTGAGCGAGTCCAGGCGCGAAAGGTCTCTTCCGATGACCACACCGTGTGTGAGGCATAAAGACGCGTTCCGTCCTCAGCCTCTGGCCCTTTCAGCATCTGAAACTCAACAAACCCGTCCATAGTCTTGAGAAAACTGTCACGGCCCAGCCACAGTGCCTCGAACGCCTCTTCATTTTCTTTGGCGACGGTAAAGCGATTCATGGCGATGAACATAGGGTTCCCTTTGGTCGGTGGCTGTCGAGAATTTGCTGCCTTTAGTCCTGAGAGCGTGAAAACGGGACCATTGGTGACCGTGTCACCATGGCGATCTTTGGTTGTACGATCAAGCCTTGTCGCATCAATGCCCGCGCAGTGCAGCAGTCTGTGGCAGGATGAATGCGCTAGCGTTTGGTGGCACGGCATTCGTTTTGAGCTCGCACTGATAGGCCGCCGATAGCCGGTGATCTGTAAAGACCTCCGCCACCGGCCCCTGTGCGATCGCCTCACCCCGCGCGATCATCGTAACGGCATCAGCGACCATAGCTGTCAGGTTCAGGTCATGCATGACGGCGACGACCCCGCCGCCCCGCCGGGCAAAATTCTGCACGCAATTCATGATTAGAAGCTGGTGACCGATATCTAGGCTCGCCACCGGTTCGTCCAAGAGCAGCCATCGCGGCACGCCGTCAATCACCGGGTCCCAGACTTGGCACAGCACCCGCGCCAGATGCGCGCGCTGCTGTTCGCCGCCCGAAAGCTCCTGAAAAAACCGGTTTTCATAGCCAGCCAAACCGACCTGTTGCAGCGCGTATTGCGCGATCCTGTCTTTTCCGCCATGGATGCCAGACATAAGGCCCAGTCGGACGACTTCAATCACTGTAAATGGGAAAGCAAGCGTTGCGGCTTGGGGCAGCACAGCGCGGATCGCCGCGAGTTCCCATGGTTTGTAGATGCGGATATCGCGGTGATTGACGCTGATTTGCCCAGTCCAGCGCACCTCATCTGTCAGCGCGCGCAAAAGCGTCGTTTTGCCCGACCCGTTCGGGCCGACAATAGCGGTGACCTCGCCCGGGCGTGCTGTGAAATCCACCCCATGCAGGATCGGCTTTTTGCCGAATGTCACCCGGATATCGCGTGCGTTAATCATCGCTCACATGTCCACCAGCCCACGCCGCCGCAGGAGAATCCAGAGGAAGACAGGTGATCCAAGCACAGCAGTGACGATCCCGATGGGCAGTTCGGCGGGTGCGATGATCAGACGGCTGATGATATCCGCCGCTAAAAGGATCGTTGCCCCGAGCAGCGCCACATTCAAAAGCAACGTCTGATGATCCGGCCCCGTTGCGAGGCGCAGAAGATGTGGCACGATGATCCCGATAAAGCCAATGCCGCCCGATACTGCCACCGCAGCGCCGGTCGCCATCGCAACGATCAGGATCGTGACCAGCTTTAACCGCTGTACGGCAATGCCCAGATGCGACGCTGTTGCCTCACCCAAAGCGAGCGCATTTAATCCGCGACCCAGAAAAAGCGACCCGCCAATTGCAATCAGGATCAAAGGTGCGGTAATCACAACCTTGGTCCATGTCGCCCCGGCGAGTGAGCCGAGGCTCCAGAATGTCAGGTCGCGCAATTGCTGATCGTCGGCCATAAAGATCATGATGCCCGATAGTGCGGCAGCCAAAGCAGCGAGCGCGATGCCTGCAAGCAGCATCGTTGCAACAGAAGTGCGGCCATGGCGGGTCGAGACGCGGTAAAGGACCACAATCACCAGCCAACTGCCAAAGAAGGCTGAGACCGGGATCAGCATGTTGCCCACGATGTCGCTGAGCCAAATGGGCAACGCCGAACCAAGCACAATCGCCAGGATCGCGCCGAGCGTTCCTCCAGCACCAACACCAACGAGACCAGGGTCGGCCAGCGGGTTGCGGAAAAGCCCTTGCATCAGCGCGCCTGAGACGGCGAGGCCCGCGCCCACCAGAATACCAATGATCAGGCGTGGCATCCGGATATCCCACAGCACGACCCGCTCCATCGCGGTCAGAGGTTCGGCGTTGAACATCTTGCCGAGTGCACCCCAAAGTGAGGTGCCTGTGGGCCCGGTGGCCAGACTGAATACCGACACCAGGATAAGTGCGAGCGCCAGCCAGATATGGGCCTGACGCGCAACCACTCGCCGGTCCTTCGGCGTGACCGGACTGGATATCCTTTCTGAGATTGCCACTCTAGCCTTTGTAAAGCGCTGCAGTCAGGTCAAGCACCGCATCCGCCGTGCGCGGGCCAAACCCCAGAAGATAAAGCCCGTTCATGCGTACGACCGATTGCGTTTGCGCGGCCGGGGTCGTGGCGATGGCCGGCAAAGCAAAAAGGTCGTCGTCAGAAACGAAGTGATCACCAGAACGGTCCATCATCAGGATAACGTCAGGTGCGGCGGCGATCACGGCCTCATCGCTCATGGGTTTGTACCCCTCAAAGGCTGTTACAGCATTCACGCCACCGGCCATTTCAATAATGCCGGATGCAGCGGTGTTCGTGCCAGACGCCATGATGCGGCCATCCTGCGTACTGAGGATGAAAAGGACCCGCTTGGGTGCATCTCCGGCAAGCGCATCGGCGGCCTCTTCCGCCTCTTGCAGCTTCATCCGCACATCACTCGCCAAGGCGATAGAGGCGGCTTCCACATCCAGCGCCTCACCCACTGTCAGGATTTTCTGCACGATGCCTTCGGCTGAATAGCCATCGGGCACAGTAATGAAAGGGATATTAGCGGCTTGCAGCACTTCAATTGTCTCGGGCGGCCCGGCCCCATCTTCCGAGATGATCATGCCCGGCCCGACCGACAGCACGCCCTCGGGCGCGAGTGCGCGCATGTAACCGACATCGGGCAGGCCTGTGGCTTCGGGAGGATAGCTAGAAGTGCTGTCACGCCCAATCAACCGGTCACCTTCACCCAAAGCATAGATGATCTCGGTCACCGACCCGCCGATGGCAAGGACGTTCTTTTCACCCTCTGCCTGCGCGACAGCAGGCATCATTGCGAGCGCCAGACCGGCCGCCTTTTTCAACCAGATTTTCACGCCATAGTCTCCTCTTCAGCGGCATCCGGCAGCGCCTTCACGATATCCGCCCAGTCCTGCCTGCGGTCCCGTCCTTCCTTGCCAACGCCGAAGATCTGGAAGATCAGAGCGCCTTGGGCGTCAAATGCTTCGAGCGACGTGGCAAGCCCTCGCTTGGTTGGCTTTTCCACCGCCCAAACTTCGGCGATGTGATCGCCGCGCAGATGCAGATTGAAACGTGGGTCCATCACGTTTTGCCAAGGCCCCATGGGCCGCAAGGTTTCAATCGGGCCGGTATGGATCTGGATGCAGCCGCGATTGCCTGTGAAGATCATGACCGGAACTCCGAGTGCGGCCACGTTCGCTAAAGCATGCGAGACCGCATCAACCGACAAGGCGCGCGTAAACTCTGGCCCGGCAATCCGATACGCCCCCAAACGGTTCATCTTCAGCTTGCTGGTCAGACGCATGAATTGATGCGTGTCGGTCATGCGCGCCCATTCCTTGCGCAGGATATCGGCATTTGCGGCATCTGCTTTGGGGACCTCTGGGGCCTGACGTGGTTTGGTCTCAATCTGCTGACTTTGATCGGCATGCGCGTTTGTTTTTCGGAACGCCTCCCACACATCATGCCCCTCGGCCGTACGCAGGAAGATTTTGTGGACTGCATCGCCCGCCGCATCAAAGACCTGCACACTGCGCCGCATTTGCTCTTCGGTGTGCTTTTCCACGAGGAATGCGTGCTTCCAGTGTGCGGGGAAAATCCGCAGATCAATCTCTTCTGTCAGAACCATCGCTGCGTGACCGCCAGGGTGGTAATTGTCGTAAACCCCCACCTTTTCATGCACACAGCTTTCATTGCGGGTCAGCGCCATGACTTCGCCCAGACGGCAGGCAAGACCCATGATCGTGTCGGGATGCGGGTCAATCCGGGTTACCAAATCTCCGCAATGGGCGGCCATCAGTGCCGCCTCGCTAATACCCAGCTTGTTGGCCAAGTCACGTTCGCGGGTCTTCGGGTTTTCGCGATAGGCATCGCGGATATCTGCGGGTGTCAGCAGTTCAGCCTCTGCCATGGTCCACCTTGTCTTGTTGCAATAACGAAAAACTGTGGCTCGGCAGGGAAACGAGATCTGCCTGGCTGAGAGAGTACACGAGGATGTATTCTTGACTAAATTACTAGGACTTATTTGAAAGATGCAAGAGCGAAGTTGCCCTTTGATCCGTTTTGAAGGGCTGCTGCCGTCACAATTGGCGTTTGCATAGGTGAATGCGTCGCAACACCGCAGCGTGCAGATCAAACTTGACTCTTTTTGTCGGTCTTCATAACCCGAAAAGGTTAACAGCTGCCGCCAGCTTCCCTGCCAGCACGTAAGCGCAAGAAATGAATGGGAAGCTCATGCGTATCTTAAAATCCACAGGCCCTATGCTGCGCGCCTCAGTCGCGATGTCGCTGGCCCTGTCTGCGCCAGCATTTGCACAGGACACAACCGAAACATTCACACCGCTCGGCCGGATCGTGCTGGGGGCCGGTGCCGAGAAAGTGGCGATTGACGCACCACAATCCATCTCTGTGCTGGAAGAGGAGGATATAGCCGAGGTGCTGCCCGGCACAATTGGCGATGTGCTCGAACGCAGCCCTGGTGTTTCTACCGTCGGGTCAGAATCGCGCTTTGGCGAAAGTTTCAACATCCGCGGGATCGGGGGCGGTACCTCTGCTGATGAACCACGCATTGTGACCGTGATCGACGGGGTCAGGAAGTACTACGAATCCTATCGGCAAGGCTCTCTTTTCACCGATCCCGAGTTTTTCAAAAGGGTTGAGATCTTGCGCGGCCCCGGCTCATCCACGCTTTATGGCGCGGGCGCGCTCGCCGGTGTCATCTCGCTTGAAACCAAGGATGCGTCGGACTTCCTAGACCCCGGTGACCCCTTTGGTGTCGATCAGAAGCTGGAATACCGCAGCAATGGCGAAGGTGTCGAATCCGCGACATTCCTCGCCTTCGCACCGGACGAGCGGTTCGATGGTCTGATCGGTTTCATCTATGATGATAGCGATTTTCAGCAAAGCGGCGATGGTGAAGATATCCTTGGCACCAAGATCACCGAGTACAATACGCTGATCAAAGGCACCTTTTCCTTTGGTGAGGCGCTAGAGCATGAAGTTGAAGCGGCTTACATCCGCTATCAGGGGGAGGCGGATGATCAGGTTCTGGACATCGTCGACAGCCTCGTGCCGTTTGGCATCGTCGACCGCGAGGTGATCGATACGACCGCCTTTGTAAAATACAACTATGCCCCGCTCGACAACGCTTTGATCGACCTAACTGTACAACTTTCTTACGGAAAATCTGAAAACAACATTACAGATTTCCGTGGCGACCCTGACATTGGTGAGTCATTTGACACCGACTATGCGTATGAGAGTACAGCATTGCGGTTCGAAAACACGGCCCAAGTGGTTGGCGCGGCATTCGAAAACTACGTGACTTTTGGTGTTGATATCAGCACGCAGGATCGTGTCAGCACCCGTGCATCAGCCGAAAACGCTTCATTCCACCCCGAAGGCACCACCGACACGATTGGCGTTTTCGCCCAAAACGAATTCATTCTGGATGAAACCCTGACACTTCTGGCAGGTGCGCGCATCGATTTTCAGGAGACCACACCCGGTGATCTGGTTCCCACTGACGAAAAGCTGGACGATGAAGGACGTGCCGTGACACTTGCCGTACATTATCAGCTTACTGAAGCGGTGGCGGTCTTTGGCTCGGCCTCATATACAGAACGGCTTCCAGTGGTGGATGAGCTTTACGACACTTTCCCGTTCCGTGGGCCTGGCAGCCCCGATCAAGTGTCAGCAGGGACGCTGGAAAATGAGGAAAGCCGAAATGTTGAGCTGGGTCTGGCCTATAGCCAGAATGATGTAATCCTTGGTCAGGATCAGCTCTCCTTCAAAGCAGTCATCTTCCGCAACGATCTGGATAACCTGATCGCCCGCAATGTGACCGGCGGCCCTGGCGAAACAACATTTACCAATATCAACGAAGCACAGATCGAAGGAGTGGAACTGGAGGCCGCTTACGAATCTGAGCGGGTATTTGGGTCGCTCGCCTACACTGCGTTGGATGGGGAAAACAAAAGCGATCCTGACGCATTGAACCCCAATCTCGAAGACGACATCCCGGCGGACACATTGGTTTTGTCGTTGGGCACCCGCTTCCCAGCCGCAGATCTGGAACTGGGCTGGACCGGCACGTATTACGACAGTAAGTCGCGAAACCAGGCAGGGATGGGTGGTCCACCAACACTGATCGAAACACCAAGCGAGTTCATCCACGACATCTATGCTGCATGGACACCGGATGAGGGTGCTTTTGAGGACCTAACCGTCCGTCTGGGTGTATCAAATGTCGCGGATGAGGATTACCGGACCCATCTGCAAAGCGCCAACATCCGGCGTGCCGGCCGCAGTATCAATCTGACCGTATCACGGACATTCTGATAAGCGGTCGGTAAATGACCTCACGCGAAATCCGACAGATCTCTCGTAGGTTTGTTGGATTTCGCACCAGATCGAATTGCGTTCATTCCCAATCGGACTTCAAGGTGACAAACGCCTTGCTCCGCATAATGGAAAATCGTTGGCCGCATGTCGTTTTCAGCAGCGGATTTGCTGGCGGAAAACACTATCACAATTTGCTTAAAGGGGTTTTCTGTGCTCAGCCTATGTAAATGAAAAAACATAGTAATTTTGTCAAGATTTAGTATTATATAATAACGCGTTGCTTTGATACTTCATTACGACCAAAGGTGGAGACAACCATCCCGCAACAACTGAGCCTAGCTATTGTCTTTTTCATTGGCTTCTTGCCGATGGCCGCTTTCGCGCGCGACGCTGATGCAACAATGATTATCAACCGTGGCGATGTGTCGATAGATGTCTTCGTCAAGATGCCCGGTGGGATAGTCGCGCCGCTTACTGGTCATCTTCCTGGGTTCCTGCGGGATGACAACAGCATGATTGATCTGCGTGACTTTCGCACTGACACAGCGCCGCTTAGCGAACAGGCTTTTGCGCCAATCTCTTTCACGAATGACGCCGCTTCTGCTCATGCAGAGGCGATGGGGATGATGGTACACCCAATCACTGACGCGATCCCATTTGCCACACCTTGGGACGCGTTGTCAGCGGTCACACTGTGTTCGTTTGACGATGTGCCGCAGTTTTTCCACATCTCAGATTTGCACTTCTATGCGGGTTACAGCATTTACCCCACAAATGGATATGGTGACCTGCGAATAAAGCTGCCTGAGACTGGTCGCAATGACATCCGCTTTCAGGTGCGTACTTTTTCGGGGGGGGAACTGGTCACGCAGGGCGTCCACGTGGTTGCAGATGGCGGAACGCTATTGAATTCAGTTATGGCAAAAGGAAATGAGTCGGTCAGAAGGTCTTTTACGCGCTTGAACATGCTTCTTGTCGCCGCCGTTTTGGGTGCAGTTCTGTTAAGGGCTGCACTACGGGACCTGTGTTCGCCGTTGTTTGAGACTTAGGTATCGCAACGCAGATCGTCAGGGATCAGGTTCGAGATATCAAGGTTGACATCACTCGCCAAAAGCGTGGCAGCTTCAAACCAGTCCGATGCCTGGCATGTATGCTGTTCAACCCCGTGAAGTCCGGCCGCATAGATATGACCCAAGGTAAGCGCTGCTTTCGTATCACCTTGTGATGCAGCGGCCCCTAGCCAGTAAAGCGCTTGATCACGGTGATCATGCGACACGGAGGAATCCAAGAGCACCATCGCATATTGAAATTGGGCTTCGAGATGGCCAATTCTGGCCGCTTTTTCCATCAGGTTGAGGCCGCGCAATAAGTCCTCTGTAACACCGGTGCCCGTGATGTAGCGAATTCCAAGGATGAATGTCGCTTCGGCATGGTCCTGCGAAACCGCCCGTTGCAGCCAGCGCATCGCTTCCTGCTGGCAGCCTTCTGCGGAAAGCGTTTCGGACAATTGGTATTGCGCCTGCGGATCGCCTTTTTGCGCATACTGTTTGAGCAGGTACTCCCCTGCCCCAATACATGACCCTGCATGCGCTTTTGCCGCGAAGATCGCGATAAATGGGACCATAACAATGGCGAGACGTCGCAGCATATCAATTCCTGACAATTATGCTCGACTTTAGGGGATTTTCGTCATACTGACAATAACGGAAACCGTCTCGCCAGCTGTCGCCCGCTGACATCGCAATACTTGACAGGAGACGACATGCCTTTTCATTTCACCCGCCGTGCAGCCATTGCGACCAGCGCTGCTGCCCTTCTGGTCCGGCCTGTTCTGGCGCAAGAGCCAGTGATGCATGAGGTGCAGATGTTGAATGTGGATCCAGACGATCCACGCGCGCGCCAGGTCTATATTCCGCGCATTCTTGTGGCGCAGCCGGGCGACACAGTGAAATTCGTATCGGTTGACCGCGGGCATAACAGCGAAAGTGTTCCTGAGATGATGCCTGATGGAGCAGAGAACTGGGAAGGTGCCATCAATGACGATATTGAGGTCACAGTCAGCGTTCCGGGCTTTTACGGGTACAAATGCACCCCGCACGCCTCTGTAGGTATGGTTGGGCTGATTATCGTTCAGGGCGACGGCATGATGGATAACCGCGAAGCGGCGCAAGGCGTGCGTCAACGTGGCCGCGCGCGTCAGGTCTGGGATGAAATCTGGGAAGAAGTCGACGGGATGGACCTGGCTTAGGCTGGTTTTTCAAAGGCGGCAGCGAGCACGCAATCAGGATAGTTTGTTTGCCAATACAGGCCAAGCTACCCGCTAAAGACACTTTTGCTTCACGACAGATGCGAGGCAGTGTGATCGGCTAGGAGTGATGCCGAAAGCCGGGTTTTCAGCGGCCCAGGAATTGGTTTTCGTCCAAGGTTGTCAATATCAAATATCTCACCGACAAAGATGGTCACATCCGGCCCCGAAAACCGCGACACTGCACGATATCTCTCGATTTCGGGTGCAATTCCTAGACCATGAAAGAGATCGATGATCGCCCGCTCGCTCAGCTCTGCGCCGACAACCTGATAGCCTTGGTCTAGTAGCCAGGCGATATCACGCGTCTTGCCGCAAAGCGGGACGAAGACGACAGCTGGTGCTGATGGCGCGACCTTGGGAAAATGCGCAATCAGGCTGGGGTTTGCGCGGGTTTCATGAAACCCGATGTCGCCCCGTTCCCATTTATCATGCCAGAAAGCCGGGTCATTGTGTCACCTCCTCAGGTAACCTTTGATCTTTGTCAATTGCGCACGCTGTTTATGCGATATCGCCTTCAGAAACCCATTTCGCATGGGTCAATTTTATAGTATACTGTTTTTATCAGGAATGGAGGTGCCAATGCTGGAAATCCGGGACCTGACTGTTGGGATCGGCGACGCGACAATCCTCGAAAACGTCAATCTGACACTGCCTGAGGGAGAGTTGCACGTGCTGCTGGGGCCAAATGGTTCTGGCAAGTCAAGCCTGCTGGCCACTATCGTGGGTCTGCCACCGTTTGAGGTGCGCGCGGGTGAGATTGTGTTTGATGGCAGCCCGATCGAGGATCTGGATCTGCATGAACGCGCCCGGCTGGGGATCGGCTTGGCCTATCAAAGACCGCCCAGCATCGATGGCGTTTCATTGCATAGCTTTGCGCGGGCGCTAGGCGCAGATGGCCAATTGGCCACGCATGCAAATGCGCTTGATCTGAGCGATTTCTTGGACCGTGAAATGAATGTCGGCTTTTCAGGGGGAGAGATCAAACGCTGGGAAGTTCTGAAGCTGATGCTGCAGGACCCGCGGCTTTTGATGTTCGACGAACCAGAAAGCGGTGTTGATCTCGAACATGTGATTGATGTGGGCGAGGCGATTGCGCGCGTGGTCCGCGCGCCTGATCGCGACGGTCGCACCTGTTCGGGCCTTGTGATCACCCATACCGGGTTGATCCTGAACCATGTCAAAGCGGATCGGGCGCATATCATCAAAGACGGTCGCATCCTGCATTCAGGCGATCCGCAAACCCTTTTCGCCCATGTCCAAACCGGTGGTTACACGGTGCCAGCTGCCTGATCACCCTTGCGTTCAACAAAAGGAGATGATGATGGATCAGCGTCCTGATCTGAGCAATGAAGAACGCGATATCCTGCATGACGTGGGGTTTGAGGATTTGTCCGAACGGGCCGCAACAGCTGTGCTGGTCGATGGCACCGTGCGGCTCGCCCAGTCCAACGATCCGGGCGTCGAGGTCATGCCATTGGCCGAGGCCTTGCGCACCTATGACTTTGTGCAGGACCTGATGTTCGGCCTCGTTGAACCGGATGCGAATGAGGATATCGCACTGATTGCGGAACAGCGTGATGGGCCTTTAGGCCACTTTGTTTGGGTCAAACCGGGCGCACAGGTCACGCTGCCCGTGCAGACCTTTACCTTGCTGGAAACCCCGCAGGGACGGCAGTTCACCCATGACATTATGGTGATTGATGAAGGTGCCTCTGTCGATATGATCTCAGGCTCTGCTGTGCCATCGAGTGTGCATAAGGGCCGCCATGTTTCTATTGGTGAGTGTTACATGCGCAAGGGTGCATCGTGCAATTCGGTGACGATTGAGCATTGGGGAGACGGAATGGATGTCGTTTCCTACGGGTATGCTCAGATGGATGAAGGCGCGCGCAGTCAGTCAACTGCGATCAAGATGGCACCTGTCGCTAACGACCTCAGCCGGTCCAAGGTGACAATGGGCGCGAACACAAATGCAGTCAGTCAGGCTATTATCTTTGCCGCCCCGGGCACGGAACGCGTAATCGAGACAGAGACCCATTTGAACGGCACCGGAGCAAAGTCAGAAGATCTCGCGCGGATGGTCTCGGCCGGCGGGACCATCATCAACAACGCCTATCTCATCGGCAATATGGCGGGGACCAACGGGTTTCTCGGCTGTGACGGGTTGAAACTGACAGATGACGGTGCGATCCGGGCCGTCCCGGCACTTGAGGCAAAGGCAGAAGGTGCGATGCTGAGCCACGAAGCGAGCGTGGGGATGATCGACAGCGATAAGCTGAACTATCTGATGGCGGCGGGCATTGAAGAAGATGCTGCACGCGACCTGATCGTTCAGGGCTTCCTGTCACTCGAAAACACTACCATTCCCGCCGGATTGCGCCGCCGCGTTATTGAGATGATCGCCCGGGCCAAATCGGGAGGGATGTAGTTGGTGCGTGTCTTGGTCCCTGATGTGTGTGGGCTTAGTCGCAACGCTTTCGCACCTCTTACGAGGCTGCGCTGGTTTGAAATTCGTCTAGGTTTATGAGTGCGGACAAAACAACTACTGACGCAGCATTTGCTCGCATTGGTGGGACCATTTTTAGTACATAAAGGGTCGGAGGCCGTAACGATCAGTTGATGCGCCCAAGACTTTGTATTTAATAAGGTATTTTTTGTGAAGAACTTCAAAAAGACACGATACGATACTAGATCAATCTAATTGAAACAACTGATAGAAAAGGGCGTGAAATGTCATACGTTCGATCTGTTTCTTTGTCAGGTTTGGTCGTTTTGACCGCAGCGTGTACTTCCACTGAGTCATCGAGAACCGATACAAATCCCAATCCGACCTCCGCAATTATTACCTTGAACGCCAATGGTACCATTCCGGATCAGAACTACAGCGGGGCAGGTATCAACAAAACATATACGACTTTCAGTAATGGTTTTGGTTTTGGCTATGCCTATGGAAGTGTCGAGGGCACCAATGATTTCCTAGGTGTTGCAGGCTTCCGCACAGGAACAGGCGTCGGCGACGCTGTTACAACAGGGTCTGTCAGTTACAATGCGGCATATGACTTCACCCGGACACGCGGCAATACTGAAATAGAGCGTGCAGGAAACGTGACGCTGACGGCGGATTTCGCAACCGGCAGTGCCACCCTTGCAGGTTCCGACAATGGCCTCCTGATCAATGGCACTTTTGACGGTACAGATTTGGATGGCTCGGTCACATTTGATGGCGTCACAGCCGCGTTGGAAGGAGCCATCGGCGAAGACCGTATTGTTGGAGCCTTTGCCGGGCATGATCAAGACGGTGTTCTCGTTGGTGGTTTTTCTGGTAACGCCAACTGACTAAGACGGCCTTTTCCCGTACGACTTTTCAGGTCGTGCGGGAAGTCTGAAAAGGCTGTTGTTTCATGTAACTATTCGGTTCTACACACCGTACGACAACGAAATCGCATGGAATGCCAGGAAACGTGCGCAGAGTCGCGGGTCTCAGCAAAAGATCACCGGTCACCTGATCCAGAACCAGCGTTCGGCTGGGTCCATTCTGACACGCCCGGGATCAGGGAAACCAAGACCGGAGGCATGCACATACCAGTCTTCCACCTCATGCCAGAGCGGTATCGTGTAGTGCCCCCACCGCAAAAATCGATCAAATGCCCGCGCTGCAGTGACAATCTCTTCTTCGTTTCGTGACCCAAGCATGATTTCGATCAACATATCAGATGCCGGGTGGCTCAGCCCCGCGAGGCCATAGCCCTGATCTCCGGACTGGCTGCTATGCCAAAACCTTTGCTCGGTCGTGCCCGGCGGGTCGTTGGCACTGAGTTTCAACCAGGTCAGGTCATATGCGTGATCAAGAATAAGACGCCGTCCCGAAACATAATCATGAACTGAAAGCTCCAGCGTAACACCAACGCGCTCAAGCATATCCTGCAATGGCGCGAGTTGCCGCGCGGTTGTCGGATGCGCGGTCACATAAGTCAGCCGAAGTTGTTCGCCGGTGTCCGGATCAATCCTGTACCGGCCCTCAAACGGAAAACCAGCTGCGTCCAACAGATTGTTTGCGCGCTGCAGGCGCTGTCTTTCGGTCAAACCGGTATGGATTTCATCCGGCCCGCCATGATCGAGTATCTCATTGGGCAAATCGGCCATGTAGGGTGCCAGCAATGCCTGCTCAGCCGCCGCCGCTGCGCCTTTCGCCGCAAGCCTGCTGTCACCGTAAAAACTGCCCGGCAGCTCAAAGACCGATCCGTGTAATTCTTCATACCATTGGGTGTCCAAGGCGAGTGCAATCGCTTCCCGAACCCGCACATCCTCCAGCAGTGATCGCCGCAGATTGAAGACCAGGGTTGTCAGCGATCCGCCATCCTGCCGCCTGACCGCCGTGCGCACCAACCGCCCCGCATCAAGGGCGGGGCCGGCATACCTTTCGCGCCAGGACGTTGCATTCCATTCGCGCAAAACATCCAGATCGCCCTTTTTCAGCGCTTCAATCATCGCGGTGTTGTCAAAGAAATAATCAACAACGATTTCATCAAAGTTCCAGCGCCCGCGATTAAGTGGATGGTTCGCCGCCCAATAGTCCGGCACCCGCTGGATGATCACCTGTTCGTTAAAGGCGATGCGTGTCATCTGGTAGGGTCCGCTGCCCATTGGTGGCGTCAGCGTTGCCTCAGACGGGTCGAGTTCCTGCCAATAGGCCGACGATTGAATTGGGAATTGGCCCAGTTCGCTGATCCATTGCCATGATCCCTCGCCTGAATACTGAAAGATGATGGTGTCGACACCTTCGGTTTCAATGACGATGTCGCCCAGCAATGATCTGTCAAAGGGCAATCCATGTGCCCTTACGGTTTCAAATGTGAATGCGACGTCGCGCGCTGTAATTGCGCTGCCATCATGCCAATATGCTTTGTCGTTCAGGACAAAGCGAGCCGAAGTGAAATCTTCGGATACCTCTATCTCCTTGGCAAGAAGACCATAAAATGCGCCGGGTTCAGAATCTGACGGCACAAGAAGCGTATCGAACGTGTAGCGCAACGCATTTGGCGAACGACCCGGAAACCTCATCGGGTTGGTACTGTCAAAGTTGACGGTGCTGCCGGTGCGCAACGTTCCGCCCTGCGGTGCATCCGGTGCCACATGCGCCAAATGTGTGAACGACGCATCAACCTGTCGCTGCGTATCAAACGGCGAAAAGCGTGCGATCTCTGCCGCCGCAATCGCAGGCTTCATCAGAAGCATACAAAGGCCAAGAGAGATGGCACAGAGCGTCCACTTAAATCGAACGATTGGGGTGCTGATGCTTTGCATGTTGAGACCTCCAAGTCGCTTGCGCATGAGGTCAGTTAATGCGCTGTACGGCGACATCAAATAACGGGTCGACATCGGCGCGGATCACCTTAGCTTCTCGGTCAGCAAAAGTTCACTCCGCCAGCAACGTCCAACCGGTCAGCCAGCATTCACTTCCCAAAGAGGATGAAAGATGACCGACCGCAACTCTGTTTTTCTTGGTGTTCTGGCCATATCGGCGGCTACGCCACTGGCAGCATTGGACTGCGAAACCGGCTTTCGCCCGTTTGAGCATCGGATGGGCGTCACCTGCGTTCCTGAAACACCCCAACGTATCGTCACGCTGCACAGTATGAACCTTGCCTACCCCATCATGGAGCTTGGCGTCACACCTGTCGGCTCTGCCAATTGGTACAAAGAGGATGGGTCAATCCAATGGTTCTTGCCAGAAGACTATGACACGACCGAAATCGCACCTTTGGGCTTTTTTAGGGATGTCGATGTTGAAGAAGTGGCCGCGCTAAACCCCGATCTGATCGTGGGTTACCTGGGCAATGACGACGGTTTTGACAGATTTGCCGAGATCGCACCGGCCGTAAACCTGGATCTCTTCAATCGTCCGATCAAAGAGGTGCTGTTCGACATCGCTGACCTTGTAAACCGCACTGATGAGGCGGAGCGCCTTGAGGCCGCTTTCAACGGACAAGCAGCCCAGATACGCGCGGAGGCAAGCGATGATATTGCGCGCACAACCGTGTCTTTTATCCAGCACGTCAATCGGGATGACCAGTTTTTTCCCGTCACGATGAGCTTTGGCCTGCCCGTCATCATTGACGAGCTTGGCATTCGCCGCAGTCCTGCCGAACAAGGTATCGGTGCCGAGCGCGAGTTTCGATCAATCGAGGCCTTGGGCGATCATGTTGCGGACGTGATTATCAATTATGTGCCAGATATGCAGCCAGATGGCAGTTCGGAAAACCACGACACTTTGATGTCATGGCCCGTCACGCAGTTTCTGCCGGCGGTTCAGGAGGGACAGATTTATCCCGTCCATATCTTCAAAGTTGGCAGTTTGTCTTGGCGGAGCCTGTCGACCGGTCTGGAGCAGATTGGAACGATACTATCCGACCCTGCCCTGAATCGAGAACTGGTTGAAGAGTAGATCATTAAGACACGTAATGGTTGATAGCTATGCAAAGTCCAATAGAAGAAGAACGGTAAAAAATTGATTTTATTGAATAAATACGTATTCTGATAGCACGCGTAATACGACCATTGCCAGATTGAGACCGCGTCCTAACCTTTTGTTAACCCACCGATATGGCAGGCATCCACTAGACCCGTAAGGATGAAACCATGTCTGATCCCCGTCACAAACTTCACGTATCACTTCGCGTCACTGCAAGTATTGCCGCATTGGCCGTCGCGCTACCCGCGACCGCGCAATCGACCCTACCCGAAGTCGACGAGGGCACCCCGTTTGATCTTGGAACGATCATTTTTCAATCCGACCGGGATGGCACCCCCATCGAAGACGTGCCGCGCGCTGTCAAAAACATCGACACTGAAGAGCTTGAAGATGCGGCGAAGACCAGTACCAATTTCTCGCAGACACTCCCGCAGATTATTCCGGGCTTTGGTACGCCGGTTTATCAGAACGCAACCCGCGGGCTGTTTTTGCGTGGGCGCGACCCACTGTTTCTGATTGATGGTATCCCGGTCACGTCTAGTTTCGGCGTGCAATTTCAATACTTTGACCATAGTATCATCGACAATATCGAGGTACTGTACGGCCCGACTGCCCTTTACGGCCGTGGTGCATCTGGCGGGGTGATACAATTCTTTACAAAAGATCCGACAGACGAGCCGCAGACGAGGATTACGACCGGCATCACATCATCACTGGCAAACGATAGTGCATTTGACGAAGACAGCCTAAGCTACCGGTTAGGGGTAGAGACGTCGGGTCGTATCGACAATTTAGGCTATGTTGGGGTCGTCAGCCTCGAACGTCATGGGGCGCATTTCCAGCCTGACGGCCAGCGCATTGCGCCGACACGTCTGGATGATTTTGATGATGCCAGCGTCTTTGGAAAACTCACTTACGATATTGATGGTGCGCAGTCAGTCGAAGGTTTCCTCAGCTACGGTCGCTCCGTGGCTCGCGCAACAGATTTTACGAACACCGCTTCTGAGGGATCAGACCCTACGGCGGTGGCCATTTTTCAGCCGCAAGACTACGAGGACGAGCCACAGCAGGAAGGTGTCTATACCGCGTTGAGCTATCGCAACAATGATCTCGCCGGCGGGGACTTCCGGCTGCAGCTTTACTATTCCAGTGAAGAAATCACACAGATCGGTTCCGACATCCGTGAGCGACAAGAAGCACAAGGGGGCACCTTGCCGGATATCTGGCCTGGGCTTTTCCAAACGAATGGTGATGACGAAGCATTCGGTTTGCGTGCGGACTACGCATTTGACGTCAGCAGCAATGTCTCGGTCAATATCGGCGCTGACTACCGCGACGAAACTAACGAATTTGTCGTAGGCATATCGGACCCGGATGTTTTTGATGCAACAGGGGTCTACGATGCATCCGATTCTGGCCCGCAAGCACCACCGGTTGATTTGGAGTCCTTTGGTTTGTTTGTGCAAACCACATGGGACGTAACGGAGCGGACGACGATCACTGGTGGTGTCCGCTACGACAGTTTCGAATATGATGTTGGCCCGGCCTCCCCTGTCTTTGCGCGCGATCCGGGATTGCGGCCGGGTGGTTCGGGCGATGCAGATGGTTTCTCCTATAACATCGGTACAATCTTCGATCTGAACGACAGCACGACCCTCTTTGCGAGCTTCGCCCAAGGGTTTTCTCTGCCACAGATTAACTTCGCCGCAGGCAGTGTTGACCCGGGCGTCTCGCTTGAAGGAAGCGGGCTACTTGAGCCGATTGTTGTCGATAGTTACGAAGTTGGCGTTCGCGGTTTCGTTGGTGCAACCGACTACTCACTTGCCGCATTCTACGCCGAGTCTGAACTTGGATCATCACCAACCGTCGATCCTGCAACCGGCGGCGGCCGTATTGAGCGCGCGCCACAGCGCAATTACGGTTTCGAATTCGAAGCACAACGCGCCTTCACTGACACGATCAACGCAGGCATTGGTGTATCATGGAACGAAGGCGAAAATGACACCGATGACGATGGGGACTTTGAAGCCCTTTCAAGCCTGACTGTCCTGCCGTTGAAGGTGACATTGCAGGCCAATTGGCAAGCGACACAACGGCTGAACCTGAATGGCAGCGTCTTCTACCTCGGCGACCGTGACGCTGCATTTGACGACGGCGTTGATAACTACCGGGCCGAGGGCTACGTGACCGCGGATGTCGGCGCCACCTTTGCGTTCGACAATGGTGGCGAGTTGTCGATGCAAATCACAAATGTGCTGAACGAAGAGTATATCCCTTTGGAAAGTCAGTCACGTTTTCTGGCAACCGCTGACCGCCGTTTCGCTGGTCCGGGGCGTGAATTGGTTATTAACTACGCCTACACATTCTGAATTAAGTAAGGGCGCAGCTTTACCTGCGCCCTCTCATTTTTCAAAACGTGGCTCTTTATTCCCAGCCGACCTGATTAAAGATGGCCTGTGCTTCTGGGACGTTTTTTGCAACTTCGGACAGGTCTACCGCATCTGGGCGGAAGAGACCAAGGGCGGCGACTGAGGGCGAAAGGCCCACACCAGCAACTGCCGGATATTCGTCATTGCCCGCGCTGAAGTATTCCTGCGCCTGGTCGGAGGCGAGGTATTCAAGGAAAGCAATTGCATTGTCGCGGTTTGGTGCGTTGGCAGCTACACCGCCGCCCGACAGGTTCATATGCGCGCCCTCAGCATTCTGCGCGGGGAATACCCAGCCGATATTGTCGAGTGCTTCGGCATTCAGGCCATCAACGTCCTTCCGCAGCGCGCGGGCGAAGTAATAGGTGTTCGAGATTGAGATATCGCATTCACCGGACACAAGGCCACGAAGCTGATCGGTGTCACCACCTTGTGGATCACGGGCAAAATTGCTGACGAACCCTTCGGCCCAGGATGTCGCCGCATCGGTGCCGTGGTTCTCGATAATTGCCGACACCAGTGTCTGCGAGTAGACGTTGGTGGAGGACCGGTGGCAAACCATGCCTTCATAGGCTGGATCGGCTAGGTCGACATAAGACATCGGCGGATCGGTCACGTCGGCCTTGTCATAGAAGATAATGCGCGCACGCTGGCTAAAGCCGAACCACTGATTGTCATCATCCTGCAGCGCTTCGGGAATGCGCGTTTCAAGCACCGCACTGTCGATGGATTGCAGCACTCCGGCCTCCTTCGCGCGCTCCAAGCGGGATGTATCGACCGTCAGCAGGATATCGGCGGGCGAGTTTGCACCTTCCGCTTCCATACGTGCAATCAGCTCATCCGCATTGCCTTCAATCCGGTTGATCGTGATGCCGGTCATATCGGTGAAGTCGGAATAAAGCCGCTCATCAGTGTCGTAATGACGCGATGAATAAAGGTTCAGCTCACCCTCGGCATAGGCCGAGGATGCGATCGCCGTCAGCGCGGTTGCACCGATAAGAAGTGCTTTGGTGGTCTGTGTCATGATCCAATCCCTATTTTGCGAGCGTTTTACTCAGGATTGCATTTATCATGTTGTACGCCAATGTCCAGATTCCTGAGCGAAATTGTCAGATTGACATGGGTGACAAAATCACTCAGGTTTGGACTCATCTTCCAGCCACCCGTGTTCGCAGCAAGGGAAGCCCGACAAATCACCCGATGAAAGGACTTCTCGTCATGCCCAAACCATTGGACCACTCGAAAACGACCAAACAAGACGACCAATTCTCGGTGCCGACCAAGGCCGAGCTCCTCGAAGCTTTGCAACATGATGGCAGCCGTGCGGGATTGCAGCTGGAATGGATGCTTGACCGCTGTACCGGACGTGAGGGGCGGCTGTGATGGGTATGCCGAAAATGATGCCACAACCGACGCAACCCACCCAACATCTGCCCTGCTTTGACGCGCGCGATATGGTCAGTGATGAAGGCCAGGCCAATATCGTGCTGGACGATCAAGTCTATGTCTTGCGTATCACACGCGCGGGCAAGTTGATCCTGACAAAATGAATGCGTCCCTTGCACATCGTGGCGCGGCCACTGTTGCTGTTATTGATGATTTTGACGGGCTGACAGCCGCTGCTGTTATCTACCTGCGCATGTGGTGCGAAGGTCCAGAGACGCAAACGAACGTCATGAATGACCTGATCAACACGCTGGGGAGAGGACGCGGGCACAATGCGGTTGCCGCCTTTGCAGAGCTTTGCAGCATGTGTGTTCGGCACGGGCGCCGCCCGCTTTGCCGCCATGGGTTAAATTGCCGCTGTGTTGGTGCCGATGAGGCCAGCTTTGCCCATTTCGTGGCGAGCGCCGCAGACGGAGAGCGTGAAGATGCCATGATGATCGCTATGCTGCTGGTCCGTCCCGACATGGCCCCTGCCCTCACCAGCTTGGCTGCGGATTTCGGCCTCGCGCTCAAACAAATGAACCTCGCCGCGCCAAAAGCGGTCGCGAAGAAACCAATTCATCAACCAGTACTTCACTAACAGGGAAAAACCTCATGAAATCCACGTATATCGCGTCAACGGCATTGTGTCTGGCACTTGCGACGCCTGCTCTGGCGGTCGAAAAAACGGATGTCCTCGACACTTATGCCGATATGGCGGCGGCCAAATATGCTGATAGTCTAACATCTGCAAAAGTGCTGCAAACTACGATCAACGCGCTTGTCGCCGATCCGTCCGCAGAGAACCTAGAGGCCGCGAAGGAGGCTTGGCTTGCCGCCCGCGTTCCTTACCAGCAGACTGAGGTTTTCCGCTTCGGCAATGCCATCGTCGATGATTGGGAAGGCAAGGTGAACGCGTGGCCACTCGATGAAGGGCTGATCGATTACGTAGATGCCTCTTACGGTGGTCCAACGGATGAGAACGCCGCAGCGACGCTGAATGTGATCGCCAATGCGTCTTTCACTCTGTCCGGTGAGACCGTGGATGCATCCACCATCACGCCGGCCCTTTTGGAAGACACACTACAAGAGGCGGACGGGGTGGAGGCGAACGTCGCCACCGGATATCACGCCATTGAGTTCCTTCTGTGGGGGCAGGACCTCAACGGGCACGGGTCGGGCGCAGGCAACCGCCCCTGGACGGACTATGCGCAGGGCGATGCTTGCACGAACGGTAATTGCGACCGCCGCGCGGAATATCTGGTGGCGGCAACTGACCTCCTGATCTCAGATTTGGAATGGATGGCCGCGCAATGGACAGATGGCGGTGCGGCCCGCGCGGAATTGATGGCCGACGCTGATGCAGGCATTGCTGCAATGCTCACCGGTATGGGCTCGCTTTCTTACGGCGAAACTGCTGGTGAGCGGATGCGCCTTGGTGTCATGCTGAACGACCCCGAGGAAGAGCATTCCTGCTTTGCAGACAACACGCATAACGATCATTTCTACAATGGTGTGGGCATCCAGTCTGTCTATCTTGGCAGCTATACCGGCATCGACGGCACCGTGGTAAGAGGACCATCGCTTTCCGATCTAGTGGCCGAAGCCGATCCCGCGCTGGATATGGAAATGAAAGCGAAATTGTCCGATGCCGTGATGGCTTTGGGCCGTATCAAAACCGCAGCCGAGGCGGGCTTTACCTACGACATGATGCTCGCACGTGGCAATGATGCAGGCGAAGCGTTGATCATGGGCGGCGTGAACGGGTTGATTGATCAGACCCGCTCCATCGAACGGGTCATCGCGGTTCTGGGCGCGGATGGGATCGAAATCGAAGGCTCCGACAGCCTCGATAATCCAGACGCTGTGTTTCAATAACTGACCCAAAAAGCTCGGAAACAGGGGCGGTGCTGTCGTGGCACCGCCCTTTCGCTTTCGAGTAAGTTGGTACGGTTCTGTCGCAAAAATTCTTTCAGCGCCGGGAGAGGCCTTTTCCGGACGCGGTTATCCTGCGAGCTCAGCAAACTGGCGGAAACCACAGCTCCGTGCGCCAAGCTGGCATTTGCGGATCATGTGCGCCACTTCGATCCCGGCAAGCGTAGCGGCGGCTGATGCAAAGCTCTTGAAGCCCAGCATGGTTCGCGTCACCCGTTTGATGAACCCATGATCCTGTTTGATCATTTTGTTGAGATACTTCGATCGGACTGTGTCAATTTTTACCGGGATCATAAGCCGTTTGAAGATCTTGTTGATCTCCGTGATGCCCGCCGCATTGCTCCGGCTCTTATCGATCGTGATCCGATTGGGGATGCCGTTGTTCGACAGGGCATTGGCGAAGAACTTTTTCGCGGTTTTGGTATCGCGCTTATCAGACAGCATGAAGTCAAGGGTTTGACCGTCCCGGTCGACGGCCCGGAACAGGTACATCCATTCACCCCGCACCTTGACATAAGTCTCATCCATCCGCCAAGACTCTGCAGTCTTCGCTCTCCGTTTCTGTGCAATCCGCGCCACCTCGGGCGAGTATTTTACGACCCAGCGGTTCAGTGTGGCATGATCAACGGTGACGCCACGCTCAGCCATAATCTCTTCGAGATCGCGATAAGACACCCCATAGCGCACATAGAAGTAGACCGTGAACATGATCACGGGCGTTGGAAAATGCGCACCTTTGAAAGAGATCATGCAGTCGCCTCAGTTGCCGCCCAGTCCATCGTCACCGCATTCTTATCGCAAGACTGCCAAAAGTTTGCGACAGAGTCTTGGCGGGCGATCGGGTGCCGGCGGAGCGGTTGGCCCTGTGGCTCACCCTGCGTCTGGCGGGCGACACGGAGGATGCCCAGGCCCTGGCACGGGCTGGCTGGGCTGCGCGGCGCCTGCAAGGGGGGCTTGGCCCGCAGGATGATCTGGCAACGTTTCTGGGGCGACAATCTGATGATGCGCGCCTCGCCGATCAGATTGCCGACTGGCAGGAGGTGATGGGGCAGGGCGCCAAGCTGCATCCAATCAGCCGCGCGGCACTTGGGTTCTATCTGTGGCCGGTTGTGGGGCTGTCAGCGGGGCTTGGCGGGGCGGCGCCCTTGCCGTTGATGGAGGCGGCGGTGGTGGCGGCGCGGTTTGCCCTGCAGGAGGGTGGCGCCGAGGATGCGCTGTTCCTGCCGCTGGCGCTTGGCGGGGCAGGGGGCCTGCGCGGCACCGGCACACCGCAGGACCGCCTGCAGCGCTGGATCGCCGGGGCCGATCATGCGACACGGGCAGCCCTGCGCGTGCTGGATAGGGTCCAGGCCTGGGAGGATCGCGCGCACGCGACCTGTGCGCCCCTCTCTGGCCGCACCCCACCACAACTGATCCACCTGCTCAGCGCCTGGCCCCTGATCAGCGCACCCCTGGCCGAGGCCGAAACCGGCGCCAGCCGTGCGGCCATCCAGCGCAACCTCAACCGGATGACGCAGGCCGGGATTATCCGCGAGGTCACAGGACAGGGCAGGTACAGGTTCTGGACCGCAAAGGTGTAGATGGTTGGGGCGTGCGAAATGCGCATGCAACATGCGCATAGTTGGCGCGCATAACTTCAAAGGCTATTCTTTCGATAAGGGAGATGGAACAATGAATGTTCACGCACGGAAACCCACAAATCTATCGCTTGATACGTCTTTACTTGCGGAAGCCAAAGAACTGAAAGTAAATCTCTCGCATGCGGCGGAAGAAGGTGTGCGACGCGCCGTGGCGCTCGCGAAAGCGGAGCATTGGAAAGCCGTTAATGCAGCTGCACTTCGGAGTTCAGATTCTTACGTTGACGAACATGGATTGCCACTCGATCGGTTTCGTCAGTTCTGATGCCCAAATATGATGTATTCCGTGACCCGTCAGGGAGCGGCTTTCTCTTGGACGTGCAAACCGATCTTTTGAGCGACCTGAACACCCGGGTGGTTGTGCCGCTCTTGCCGAAGTCCAGCGCACCGAAACCGGCGACAAGATTAAACCCGTCTTTTGATGTCGATGGCGAAAAAGCTGTGATGGTCGCACAATTCCTTGCCGCAGTCCCGGTCGGGATACTTGGTGGAACCGTCCGCGATCTCTCTGATGAGTTTGAACAAATCACAAACGCCATGGAGATGATTATACAGGGCTTTTGATGAACGGGGCCGTCAAAGAGGTCCAGTGGGGCTGATGCTGTATGCTGACGGAGCACTGCCATCCTGCGGCAGGCGTCATTCTGTGATACTCATCCCGCCCATGAGCTTCAGCCGTGCGAAGACGGTCTGTGCATAGAGTTGGCTGGACTCGGCGTGGCGTCGCAAACCGTAATTGATGCGTAATCGTATCTATCTCTGCGACCAGGCAACTGTTTGGTTAGCCCGTGTTGACAATATGACAATCCTGACAGGCTTAGACATCACCATAGCTGATACCTATTCAAATATAGGATTTCAGTATTTTCCCATGCGGCGATCTGGTTCCAGTGTTGGATACGAGTCGAACTCGCCGGACATATTTGGGCACAGTCAAACAGCAAATCCCGGAAGGTCGGCTCGGAAAGAAACGCCAGATTTACGCTCGTCGCCAGCGTATTCGGGATGTGCGCGAGATCAACGTCGATACACTACCAATTTGAATTGGAGAAAGCCGTGACTGTCACCAACAACTCACTTGGCGCAGGTCGTGATATTGTCGGCGTGAGTGAGTTCCGGGTCGGTGAATTCACAAGTGGCGAACAAAAAAAGCCAAGTATTACGGAGCTCGCCAATGGCAACCTCGTAGTCACCTGGACGTCTGATGACGAGCAGCAGGACGGTACGATCGTTTCTGCCATTATGGCCCGAATTCTGGATGCAAATGGCGATGAGATCGTCAGTGAGTTTAGCGTCAGGGAATTCACCAATAACTGGTTATGGGACCCGAGTGTAACGGCCCTCGCCAATGGCCACTTTGTCGTCACGTGGGAGGCTTATGACGGGCAGCAAGGCGATACGCCCGGTTCTGCCATCAAGGCCCGTATTTTTGACGCGAATGGTGTTGAGATCTTTAATGAATTCCTGGTTAGTGAGTTCACCTACGGTGGTCAATCGACCTCCAGCGTTACAGCCCTCACCAATGGTAATTTCATCGTCACCTGGCACTCTGATGACGGGCTGCAAGGTGATGCGTCTTCTTCTGCGATCAAGGCCCGCATTTTTGATGCGAACGGCGTTGAGATCGTCAGTGAATTCCTGGTCAATGGAACTCGACTGTGACAAACCTTGCCAATGGCGATTTTGTCGTTAGCTAGCAGTCAGATGACGGGCAGAAGGGCGATGCTTCCGGCTCTCCCATCCCGGCACGCACTTTGGTGCAAACGGTGTGGCTCAAAGCCCCACTACGATCACAAAAGATGCTGTCATCTCGATTGATACCGCCACTCTTCTGGCAAACGACAACGATGTCGAGGGGGATGTGCTGACGATGGCAGCCGTTTCTACGACAAGTACCCATGCGGCCGCCCTGACGCTGAACACCAACGGGACGATCAGCTATGATCCAACCAACGCAGATGCTGTTCAGACCCTGACGGACACATTCACCTATACGGTCGAGGACGGTAATGGCGTAGAGAACACCGCGACCGTATCAGTTTTGTTAATGAAAAAGGCGAAGCGCTAATCCTTGGTGGCGCTGGCAATGACGACCCGCATGGCCGTGGAGGCGCCGACCATTTGGATGGCGGGATTGGCTTCGATTGGGCGGGCTACGTCTCTGCAACGTCTGGTGTCACAGTTGATCTGGCCAATGCTTCTGCCAATACCGGCGAAGCTACGGGGGATCTCTTGATCTCCGTTGAAACTCTTGAGGGATTGAGCCCTGCTATCTGACGAACCAGCAAGTCTTTCAGTTCACAATCCATGGCTGCAAAGAATTCTGCCGATCCTAATTTCTGATGCGTTTTGATCAGCGCCGGCAGCCGTTTTCATGTTTCAACGAGTTGCACGCGCCCTGATGCCAAGGCTTTGAGACGGCGGTACTTTTCCTGTGGCAGGTTACGCCCTGCATCGGGTCTGAACACCATGAACTGCGCAATCAGTTCTTGGAAGACCTTGGGATAGTGATCGCTGGTGTTAATCTGGTCCGTCGTGGGGTGATGAGTACATAAGACGCCCGCTGCGCACCAGACACCTGACCGGCGCGCATGACAGAAGACTAGAACTGGTAAGCGACACGCAGTCTAAAACTGTCGAGGTCTGCCGGCTCGTCGTCCGCAAGCGCGCTAATGACGGCGCCAGCTACTTCATACTGGGCTCCGATGACGACGCTTTTATCGAATTGGTAGTCGATGCCAAACTGAGTCTGTACGATGACGTCGCCGCTTTTGTTGTTGTCTTCATCTGCACTGCCCACGCCTTGACTAAAATAGACAAGCATTTCATCAAAGGACCACCCAAGGCGTAAGGCGGCCGTTGTGAAGCCAGTCAACTCAGCAGAACCGATACCATCTTCAGCAAGCACTTTCGTGTATTCAAGCTCCAGCCCTGCAACCAGACTGCTGTACTGATACTGTGCACCAGCAAAGGCGGAGGCTCCCGCCTTCTCCTCTAAACTGCCAAGAGCCGCGCCAGCATAAACGCCGCTCCATTCCGCTGCAGCCGCACACGGCAGGGCCGCAATAATCGCAGCGCCGACAGCTTTGTAAAATACTATAATCAAAGTAGTCTCCAATTCGGTAGGCATCTCGAAGATCACCCAGCAACTTTAGTGCCGATGCTTCATTTAGGCGTTTAGGTTGTAAAAGGTCGTGAGCGTCTGATGTTTCGACCTTTAATGATGAACTGGGCGTCTGGCTGCACGGTACTACTTACCGACGATCACCATGAAGGGCATGGCTGGCGGGAGATTCTACTCGCCACACTAGGTATACGTAAGCGCGGCGTTCAGCTTCGGTGAGATGCGACAAAGCCAGATTTGCGTATGAGCCGGGTAGGTGTGCAACCAAAGCAGAAGCGCTCCTTCATCGGTTTCAAGGACTGGTCCAATCTTTGTAGTTTCGTCGCTGTTGGGTTTTGACAGGGACGCTATGCCTGCAAGCCGCATGGTTGCGTTCGGAATGATGTCAGCCGTGTTGTGCGTTATCATAGCCTGTTCCTGCTGGGCGATTGAAATGGCGTGATGGAAACCTGCCTCAGCCGACGTGACGAAAGCCAACTCTTAGTTGGATCCGCGAGCCCGCTCTCCTTTATCATTCGCGTTTGTGGCCTCATAGCCTGGGCGCTTGCCCAATCTGACAGCAACCAGGATAAGAAACTTCATGTTTTCAACTGTGAGTGAATGAGCGCCAGAGAACCGGCTAATTGCTCCAGTTTGTGGTATACCTGCGTGTCGCAACGTTGATTGCCCTACGATCGGTGGCCCCACGCAGAACAAGAAGCCGCTGGGTCCGCACGGATTTCGATATCTCTATCGTTGTCTTTCATCCCGATGGCACGAAGCGACTTTCCGAGTCTGATTTGGATAAACAGATCGATCTATTCAAATGAGGCTGCGGTGTCCTCGAAGCTGACACTTGTCAGTTTGGCGCGAAACATGAGCCGATAATAGAGAGCGCGACTGATATCTTGGACCTTTGCAACCGTGCGCCGGATCGGTCTGAAAAGCTCTCGTTTGATTTTCTTCCACCCGAAAGGCATGCGCTGTCGTTGGACCAATTTCTTGGGTTTGGGTGGGGCGATGGTTGAGCTAGCCGCAGCTTTTGGAAGGAATTGTGAGACGACGTTGTGGTTGGCCTGCGTACAGACTGCGGGGTGCAACTGACGGTAGTTCAGTTCCAGAAAATCAGGATCGCCCACACTGAACATTTGGACATCGATGGGCCCGCCTATAATCTGTGTCTTCAGCAGTAGCCTTGCGGCGGCCTCCCGCGAGATAATGTAACCAGCTGTACTGCGCATATCGGATACGGAGCGAGATAACCTGAAACCGGGCAGGTTAGCCGAACGAAAGTCGGTATGAAAGCCAACGATTTCTGACGTGTCGATCTTAACGCAGTCGACGGCCTCTGGCACCCATGCGTCGTCTTGGAGAACGGTTCTGATCTTTTGTGATATGAGGATGTCGTCTTCAAAAACCGTAGCATATTCGTGGCCGGACGCGCATATTTTGCGCCAGACCTTACGATGGCTGAGTGCACAGGCGATCTCTGTCGGCGTCAGGCGCCACCTCTCTTTTGCTCGCGTTGAAAGCAGTGGTATATCAGCCTGTTCCAAGGCGCGTCCATCCACGGCAGCCATGCGCGTGGTTTTCAGCCCCAGTGATCTGAATTGCCGCTCCATGTGATGGCGCCGCAGAACAGACCAATCAAGATTGATGTAGTAGGATTTGATAGGCGCCATTTGTCTATCTTACAAAGAACGAGCGACCCTATTGGGCCAATTTCTAGGATTAGATTAATCAGCGTTGGCTGCCAAAATAAAATATAAATTAGCGATGGTTTGATAGGAATGCTGTATCCTTCTTTGTCTGGTGGAGAGTGTTGCGTGAGCGTCCCGTCAGCTGCAATCCAATTGCTGATATCTAGAGCAACGATCGCAATCAGCAGGGTCACGACGATGGCCGTGAACCAGATCCTCAGAAACAGAACACTGGCAAGAATAAGCACCAAGACAATCAGGCCCAATTGTTCCATGAGGAACAAACTAGCCGTTTGGTCTTGCCGCTCTGTCACCGTATGACAGGCTTCGTTATTCTGCTTAAGCAGAATAACGCCATGGCATGAGCTCGTCGAGGTGTGTGATTTTGTGGTCGGCGATTTGTGCGAGGACCCAAGTGAGCCAGGCTTGTGGATCGACCTTGTTGAGCTTGGCAGCTTCGATCAGGGTATCAAAAGAAGGAAACAGGAACGGATTCTACGCCTAAACGGCCCGGATCAGCGGGAAACTGCATTGACACATAAGGGTTCAAATATGATGGACCAATATCTACGCGATCTAATCAGGCGCTCCAAAATCGAGGCTTTCCGACAGGTAGTTGAAGAGCTCCAGCCGCGGGGGCTTGCCGTTGCCCAACCGAAGCGCGCTCAGGCTTGCCGGAGCGACAGGAATGATCTGCGCGGGGTCGAGCCCGATGTACCGCTGAAGGATCGCCCGGATCACTCCGCCGTGGCAGACGACGAGAAGGTTCTGACACTCCGTCACCCGCTCCTCCTCGATCACGCCAGTTACGCGATCCACGAAGCTGGTCCATGTTTCGCCGCCCGGAGGAGTGGAGGTGCCCCCCCGCCAGCTTTGGTAGGCGCCCTCGTCCTCGGCTCGAATGTCGTCGATCGAGCGGCCGGTCCAGTCGCCGACGTCAATCTCACGAAGGTCTTGCGTGAAGCGTGGTGTCTCGGCTCCAATCCGATGCGCGGTGTCTTGCACGCGTGCAAGATCGGACGAGACGGCCCGACAATGCCCGATCTCGTCGATCACAGGGCGCAACGCATCGGCTTGGGTTTTGCCGAGCTCGGACAAACCGATATCCGCCTGGCCCTGAAGCCGCCGTGTCGCATTCCACTGTGACTGCCCGTGCCGAACCAATAGTAAGCGCATCAGCCGATCCTCTCACCATCGGGGCCGAACCAGCTGTCAGGATATGGCGGCAGGGAAAACTGGATCGTGTCGCCGATCCGTGCCTGGGGTGCACGGTCGACAATGGCGGTCAATCGCAGTCCGTCACGCAGTCCGGTGACCATCGTGCGCCCTGCGATGGTGCTCGTCTCAACCAGTTCCATCGGCAGCGTGGTATCACCTTCGCTGTCGCTGAGCGTCATTGCCTCGGCGCGATACATGGCCATACAATCGTCAGCGGGCGGGGTGACGGGCATGTGACGACCGCCAACAGTATAGCCGGTGCCGTTCTTGACCACCGGCACCATGTTGTTGGGCGGCGTGCCGACAAAGGTTGCCACAAACGCGGTTTCCGGATGGTTCACAAGATCGGCGGGCGTGCCGAATTGCTGGACCCGACCTTGGTTCATGACTGCGACATGGGACGCCATCGTCATCGCTTCAATCTGGTCATGGGTGACGTAAACGGTCGTCGCGCCAGTTGCACGGTGTAGCCGCATGAGTTCTGTGCGCATTTCGACCCGAAGCTTTGCGTCAAGGTTCGACAGCGGCTCGTCGAACAAGAGGACTGACGGTTTCGGAGCGATGGTGCGCGCAATGGCGACACGCTGTTGTTGCCCACCGGAGATTTCGTTGGGGTAGCGATCCGCCAGTTGGCTGATGTCCAGAAGCTCCAGAACCTCCGCCACGCGTGAGGCGCGTTCCTCCTTAGGCATCTTCATGACCTTCAGAGGCCATTCCACGTTGCCGCGCACCGACATATGTGGCCAAAGCGCGTAGGACTGGAACACGAGGCCAGAGTTCCTCTTGGCCGGATCAACAGCCCAGTTTCGATTGCCGTCAGATACGGTTTCCCCGTCGAATATGATCTGTCCCGCAGACGGCAATTCGAGTCCCGCGAGCATCCGCAAGAGCGTGGTCTTGCCGCAGCCGGACGGTCCAAGCAGCACGAGAAACGCGCCATTGGGCACCGAGATCGAGACCTCCTTGACGGCCTTGAAGTCGCCGAAACGTTTGGTGAGATTACGGATTTCCAGCATAGGACCCTTCTAGTTCTGCAGCCAGGGTTGGGATTTGGATTGCAGCCGGTTGGCAAACAGTGACGCGGCGATGGAGATGAACAGGATGACGACCGTGATGGCGTTGGCGAATTGCCCAAAGCCTTCTGAGGCATACCGATAGGCCACGACCGACAGGACAGGCATGGTGGGCGTAAAGAGCAGGACGACCAGCGACAGATCACGGACGATCTTGACGAAAATCAGGATGCCTCCCGCCGCTAGGCCGCGAATGGCCAGTGGCACCGTGATGGCAAAAAGCCTGCGGGCAAAGCTGGCACCCGTGATGCGCGCGCTCTCCTCCAGTTCGCCTCCCACCTGCTGGATCACAGCGCGTCCTGTCTGGACAGAGAACGGCAACAGATACGCTGTGCCAGCGATGACCAAGAGTACGAAGGTTCCGTATAGCGCCGGAAACGGCCCGATGGGGGCTCCCAGATAGGCGATGTAAGCTGCGCCAAAGGCGATGCCGGGCACGAGAAGCGGCAGGAAGCTGATTTGGGTGATGGCGGCAGAAGCCCACCCTTCGCGGTAGCGTGCTGTCGTGTACGAGGCCAGAAGCCCCACGAACATGCCGGTGAAGGCCACAGCCAACCCAAGGCCCAACGTAACCGTCAGCGCCCGGACGATGTCTTCGTTGTAGGCGATGCCCGGAATGCCTTGCGCGAAGGACGGATCACTCTGTCCCAGCCAATAGTGAAGCGTCCAGTTGGAGAAGAGATTGGCCGACGATGGCGCGAGACTAGATGCCGTCAGCACGATGACGGGCACGACGGTTGAGCTGACCAGAATAGCCATTGCCAGGACAAAGAGCGGCCAACGGGCACCGCGCAGATCGAATCGTTTTGCGCGCCCGCCTTTGCCAGTGATCGTAGCGTAGGACCGGCGGCCCGACACGACCCGGTTGCCGGCCCAGAGGAAGACGCCCGAGATCAGTACCAGCAGGATACCGATCACATAGCCGCGCTCCACCTGACCGACTTCGATCATGCCAAAGAGGCGGGTCGATAGGGTTTGCATCCGGACGGGCAGGCCGAGGAGTGCGGGTGTGGCAAAGTTCGATACAGCGCCCGCGAAACAGAGCGACCCGGCAGCCACCAGCGCCGGTGTCGTCACCGGAAGGATGATCCCCAACAGGATGCGCCGCCCCTTCGCCCCCGCAATCTGCGCGGCCTCGACAAGATCGGAGTTCACCGTTGCGAGGGCCGCCGCAATGATCGTGAAGGCGAGGCTGAAGTAATGCAACGTCAACACGATCAGTGTCGGCACCATGCCCCATGCCAGCCAGTCGGGGATGTCGAACCCGAGGCCCTGCAGCCACCCAACCTGCCCGCCGACGCGGTCGTTGCGAAACAGCGACCCCCAAGCCAGAGCCGCCGCGAATGACGGGATCATAAATGGCAGGGTCGCCATGACGCCGATGGTCTTCCGAAACGGCACGTTCGTCATCACCACAAGCCAAGCCAGAAATCCGCCGAGCAGCACACATCCCGTTGCCACGACCACGCCGATCAACAGCGTATTGATCAAAGGTTTGTAGAATAAGTTTGTCGACAATCGACCGGTCAGCACATCAGACCACGCAATGATCGTGTCAGGCTGAAGCGTGAACATCACCGTTCTGATCAGCGGCAGCACGATCAGGGCAATCAGCAGAGCGAGCACGACCGCCTTTAGCACCGTGCCTTGTTGCAACTGCACACGCCGTCCTTGCATGGCTACGTTCGCCATCGAGTTCATCCTTGGTTCGCGAAGTGAGGATAGCGGACAGGCAGACGTGTCGCCACGCCCGCCCCAGCGGGGAGTATGCGGTTACTGCAGCGTCAGGATCAGATCGCCAATCTCGGCGCGGATCGTGGCCGTCTCCGCCGGTGTAATCCGCCAGGCGGTGAAGTCGTCGAGCGGCACCGCGTCGGGATGTGGCGGAATGTCGGTGCGGGTCACGTAGTCCCCCGCGACATAGAACGGTGCGAGACCCGGCCCGCCGACATCGCTTTCGTCGCCCATCAGGAAGTCAATCGCAAGGCGCGCTGCCGCCGGGTTGTCCGGCTCAGACGCCAGTGCCAACACGGCAGGAAAGATGATGCCCGGAGCAGGTTCAACAGCATTGGCGACTTGGAGTGCCCAGCCTTCTTCCTCATTGTCACGGCGATCGGAGTAGCTTGTGAAGCCAACCGGCGGATTGTCCTGACCCAATGCGCCGACCGCGGCGTTCACTTCGTCCGTCGAGCCCACCAGGATGAGGTCGTTGGCAAACAGGTCGCCGATGAACTTCTCGCCCGCGTTGGCCGCACCACCGAGGTCGATCGCACTTCCGAACTGAGCCTCATAAGCCGCCGCCATCTCGTCCGAGCGCAGGACAATCTCCGTCATCAGGTCAAGATAATCACCACGTTGCAAAGGGTCGACCATCACCACACGACCGCGCCACTCATCGGTGGTCAGTTCCCAGAGGCTATCGACAGGAGCACCGTCAGGATTGGCTTCCTCGTTATACATCAGCACTTTGGTCGATAGACGCTGCGCCAATAGTGGGCTCTTGTACTGGTCCGGCACCCGGTCGGCCACGCGCCGTGGCACGTAGGGTGCAATGATTCCGGTTTGCAGCAACTCGGTCAGCACGACCGGCGTGTCCGAGATGTAAATGACGTCTGCGTTGGTGACACCTGCCTGCGCTTCGGCCTTCAGCCGGGCGATTTGTTCCGTTGAGGAAATGTCGAACCCTTGCAGGTCGATTCCGGGATAGGCCTCTTCAAAGGCTGTTTCGACCCGCCCGATCCGGCTGGTGAAGGAGTACACCGTCACTGTGCCTTCGTCCTGCGCCAGCGGCAGCAACTCCTCCGGTCCCATCTCATTTAGGTGTCCGCCGGCCATCGCAGCCGTAGACATGAGAATACCTATCGCGCCGAGGCGCGTTGTGTTCAGAACCTTCATGTGATCCTCCCTTGGGTTCCTCTTTATTCGAAACGCTCGATCAACTGTCCTAGCCGATCGAGCTTCTTCAGCGACTCGTCCTTCGCTGTATGCCCGGCAGCGATGACAAGCGCGTTACAGACCGTCATCGGAACGGTCAGAGTCTGGAATGCATCCGGATCTCCGGACCGCGGTGCAGCCAGAATGTGATCGGGGCGGGGCGCCAGAAGCGCGCCCGACTTGCCCGTGATAATGATTGTCCTCGCACCAGCTTCCTTCGCGGTTTCGATCAGGGCGGCGTAGCCGCGCGGTGGGCGGCGGAAGGCGAAACTGAGCACGACATCGCCCGCTTCGAGCCCCAGCATCTGCTCGGCCAGACCGCGCGGGTTCGTGTCGAGTTGCTGAACCTCCTTGCCAAAGCGACGGAAGCGTTTGACCATCATCAGCGCCAGAACCTCAGCGTTGCCGTAGCCGTAGATGAAGATCCGATTTGCCTGTATCAGAAGCCCGGCGATCTCGGTGATCTGTTCGGGCTTGATGAATTCTTCGATTCTGGCAAGCGCCTGCGCCTCGTCATGTGCCAGCTTGCCCAGGATTGTGTCGCCGCTGCTTTCGGCGATAGTCTTTTCGAACCGGGTCGCAGTCTCGCGCGTGGCAATGAACTCATCGCGGAGCGCGTCGCGGAATGCCGCATAGCTGTCGAAGCCAAGTTTTTTAGCAAGCCGCGAAGCCGTTGCTTCGTGTACACCGACTGCTTTAGCCAATTCGCCAGCCGTTCCGAGCGCCGCCGAAGTCGGGCTTTCAATAACGTTTTCAACCAGTCGGCGTTCGCTGGGTGTCAGCGTCGCTGCCTGATCCGAGATTTTTTCCAAGAGTGACATGTATAACCCCAAGCCTGCACGTAAGCTTGCACAAATGAATAGCAGGCGCAAGGAATATTGCGGCATTGAGTGAATGCGGAGAGGTCACAAGCTTTCGGCAGTTGGTCCATAGCTTGGCTGATATGACAGATTGGACAGCAACAGAGGGCATGGCCAGACGCCGCGCCGTATGCAAGCGCCGCAAGGTTACTTCGGCGACCAAGTCCAACGGTATCGTTCACACGATGCCGTATTGGGACGGACGCTTCGAGGCCACCAAGCAGCGCCACCCCAAATACCCTTACCGACCAGTTTCACGTAGACATTCTGACTGCGCGCTTCGTCACCAACCTCGACTGGTTTGACGTAGTTGTGGGGCCCAACCTTTTTGGCCACATCCTTTCGGATCTTGGTCCAGCCGTCGCGGGCTCGATCGGGATTGCACCAACGGCTAGCCTAGACCCTACGGGCCGCAGCCCATCTTGATCGATGTTGCTTTGTCCATGAATGCCAGCTTTCAGGAAGTAAGGGTTAGAGCCATGAGGTCGGAGATTTTCAGGATAGACGACGGCATCGCTTGTTCGATCCCATGAAGCTGTTTTTGACATGGTGACCCTAGCCAGTTCGTTGTGATCGATCAGGCTGGCGCGTCTGACGTGATCAGACCTTCGACAGATTTTACACGTTCGGCGACGTGATTGATGAAACTGGATATTCGGGCGGGAACAACGTTGGATGGCTGTCGAACCGCGTAGAGGGGAAGTTGCCGTTGCGTATAATCCGGCAGCACCTGAACGATATCGCCGCGCGCGATATGGGGCGCGAACGCCCAAAGCGGACCACAGTGGATGCCGTGGCCTGCAACTACGGCATTGACCGCAGATCGAACTGCGTTGATCGCAATACCACCGGACCGCTGAACACGCACCGGCACGTTGTCGGGCCCTAACAACCGCAAAGGCTGCTGTCGATTGGTGGGCGAGAAAAACACAAACTCGTGGTCTTGCAGATCTCCCGGATGCCACGGTGTGCCCTTGCGTTTCAGATACCCCGGGGACGCGACAAGAACGCGCGGGACATCTGCCAGTTTCTTGGCGATCAGACGCGAATCCGGCAGCTCGCCAACACGAAGTGCGACATCAATCCCGTTTTGGGTCATATCGACAAAACCGCTGGCCAACACCAGGTCAAACTCGACGTCTGCGAATTTCCTTCGATAGTCCAGAAGCCAGTCGGCCACGAATTCCTGCCCGAAATCGATGGCCGAGGTGACGCGCAGCAGACCGCTTGGCACAAGGTCCTCGCCGCTGACCTCTGCTTCCAGCGCCTCAAGCTGGCCGATGATTGACGACAAGCGTTCGTAATACAGCTGCCCCTGGGCCGTCGCGATTGTCGCGTTTCCCCTTCGTTCAACAAGCTTCGCCCCTAGCCGCTGTTCCAACTGCGCAACCCTCCGCGAAATGCCGGACGGGTCTTGGTCTAGGGCCCGTGCTGCCGCGCGAATGGACCCAAGTTCAACAACTTTCAGAAATGCAACCTCGCAAGCCTTCTTCATTCAGGTGTTGTAGTTTCGTCTACACTGTATTGTCAAATGAACGACTGATGCTGCGAATTTCAATCACTTAGGTTCCTAACAACAGATGAAGGAGCCTTGAAAATGGAAAAGACACTGAACGGAAAAATCGCCCTCGTCACAGGCGGCAGCCGAAACATTGGACGTTTAACAGCGCTGGAACTGGCTGAAAAAGGTGCGGACGTCATCCTGACATATCGCAGTCAGGCGGACGCTGCGGCAACCGTCGTTGCCGAAATCGAAGCCGCGGGAAATCGCGCCAAAGCGTTGCAGGCGGATTTCTCGAGCAGCGCGAACATCCCTGAGTTGGCGACACAAGTCGAGGATACTCTAAGGGACTGGTCGGCCGATGGCTTCGACATCCTGATCAACAACGCGGGTACGCTTCGGATCGGTGGTTTTGAGCAGATCACCGGCGATGATCTGGACGCGATTTATACCACCAACTTCAAGAGCGTTGTGCTTTTGACTCAGGCACTGGCGTCGCAATTGAGAGACGGTGGGCGTATCGTCAACCTCAGCTCCGGTCTAGCAAACGGCGTCTTCCCACCGCTGATTGCGTATGGGCCGCTGAAGGCGGCGTTACAGGCCATGACCCTTTACTGGGCGCAAATCCTTGGTCCACGCCAGATCACCGTGAACGCCGTGGCGCCTGGCGGGCTGGATGACGATTTCAATGCCAGGCTTTTTGACGAGATTATCCCCGGCGCACGCGACTATGTTGCAGGCAATACCGCGCTGGGTCGTGTGGGCCTGCCCGAAGACGTGAGCGGTGTGATCGGTTTCCTCTGCGATCCGAAAGCGGCCTTTGTAACTGGTGCCATCCTCAAGATCGATGGCGGTTTCAAACTTTAATCCCACTCAAAACAGGAGCAATAGACATGACTACGAATGATCACGCTATATCCCGCCGATCCGCCTTGACTGGATTGGGAGTTGCGGCCCTCGCAGGTGCTGCGGCAACGCAGGCACAGGCCCAAGCCACTGTAACCAAACCGCTGGCGGGTAAGGTGGCCATCGTTTCGGGTGCACGTAACAATATGGGCCGGGCGTTTTCAGTCAAACTAGCCGAGATGGGCGCTGATGTTGTCGTTCATTACCACCGCGCGGAAACACGCGACCAGGCAGAAGAAACTGTCCGGCTGGTTGAGGCGCAAGGCGCCCGGGCAGCATTGACCATGGGCGATCTTGGTCAAGCCGAAAACGTAAGGGCCATGTACGAGACGGCCGAGCTGAATTTCGGCGGCGTCGACATCGTTCTGAACAATGCAGGTGCAATTATCAAAAAGCCCTTGGCCGAGTTCACGGATGACGAGTTCGAACGTCTGGATGCGATCAACAATCGCGCCCTGTTCTACAGCCTGCGTGAAGCTGCCACACGCGTCCGTGACGGGGGTCGCATCATCAATACCGGCACATCGCTTCTCGCCGGGGCCGCTCCGGGCTACACCATCTACTCGGGCACCAAGGCGCCAGTTGAAGAATACACCCGCATGCTCGCCAAAGAGTTGGGTCCGAAACGGATTACCGTGAATTCTTTTGCGCCCGGTCCCGTGGACACGCCGTTTTTCCACGATCAGGAAACCGAGCAATCAACGGCTTTTGCCGCGCGCCTGTCGACCGAGCAACGTCTTGGTGTCATCAACGACATCCTGCCCATCGTTGCCTTCCTTGCCAGCCCTGGCTCGCAGTGGGTGAACGGGCAGACCGTTTGGATCAACGGCGGTTATCTGACGCGCTAGTCAATAATTGCCCGGAGGCGTATCCCGCCTCCGGGCTACCAGCCCGCACATTCGCCAAGTCAAGTTGTATGCGCATATCGTCCGCGATCTGAGAATCCGATCTCGACCAGCATATCGCGACCAAAATGGGGTGTTGATTGATGTCATCACGCCTATTCCACCATCCGAGGAATTCTTATCGCAACTTGCGACATAAGCACAAAGGCCGCCATCCCGACGCCAAATAGCTCCCATAGGGAATAGCCTTAGCCCGTGTTTTGCTCTCCAGTGGAGAGGTGCGTAGTCCAAACTGCTTCTCCTCTGCGCAAGACCGGGCTTAACCCTGATGAGGTGAGCCTTTGCCAGTGTCGAGGTACTGCTTGAGGCTACCAAGGAAAAATATATCCCAGCCCGCTTCACAAACAGCATAGCATAGCAAGTCAGGCGTCAGCCCTTGGTGCTGCATCTCAATTCTGGATCCGCCTTCTTGCTCGGTGATTTGCCACAGCACCTTGGTGTTGAGCCACTCGGTTTCGATCTCTTTTGGCTGGCCCTCATGGATGTGCAGGGCATCGACGCAGGTCCATTCGACATTTGTTGGCTGCTGTGTGCTGGTCAACTCGAACGTCCAATATGACACGCCGGGTGGGAAGGTGAATTTCGCGCGATCCCCGATGTTGGTCAGCGGCTGATCGGGTCGGGTCCACCAGTGCGCGACACCCTTGGTCACCGCGTCGAACGCGGCGGAGGCGGATGCCTGGACGTCTATGGATTTTGTATAGCTCGGTGCGGTCATCTTGGTTGTCCTTAAGCAGCTTAGGCCCAATGGGGCGGAAAGGTTGCGGCGACATTTGGAAGGGCTTCGATCCGCCCAACCCAATCCGTAATTTCGGGCGACACCGTCGCCAGGTCCGTCAAGCCAAGCGCTTGCATGATGGTTGGGTTCGTCTCCATCGCCCGTTGGATCAGTCGCACATGGGGAAAGGCCACAGCATCAGCTGCCCCCGGACGTTCACCGGACAGAAATAGGGTATCGGCCAAGATGCCGGTCAGCCGCGCAAGTTCGGATTGGAGCCTTTCGCTGGCGGCTTTTAGGTCATCTGTGGCTTGATCCGCGCCTTGGAAAAAGATGGGCGAAAGCACACCGCTTGTGGCATCTGGCAAATAGTCGAAAATCTCCATGGTCCGCTGCCAGATCAGTGCTGCGTCGTGTGGAGTGCCCCCGAACAAGGGAGCGTCTGGATATTTTCGATCCAGCCAGGCCAGGATGGCAATTGACTGGCTAAGGGTCGTGTCGCCTTCTTTTACGGTCGGGACGGTGCCGCGTGGATTGATGACAAGGTAGGCTTCTGACTTGTGCTCTTTCTGTGCGGCTGACAGCAGGTGGACGTCATAATCGAGGCCCTTGAACGCCATTCCAAGGGCCGCGCGCCATGGACTGGGCGCGCCGCTCACGGTCCAAATTTCCAGGGACATATTCACATTCCTCCGTGGGTGGGTGTTTGCAGAGACATATTCCCCACGGTATGATCCGAAAAGTAGGCAGAATTTTTTGCCATACTATAATAAACCATACTATTGAGAAAAACATGATGCCTGAGACCCTTGCCAACTCAGTTCAAAAGCGTGTTTCAGACGAAAGCGCATGTCCCGCACCACAGGTCATCGGGATGATTGGCGGCAAATGGAAGCTGCTTATTCTGCAGATTCTGATCTTTCAGGGTACCAAACGGTTTGGCGAATTGCGCAAATCCATCGACGGGATCACCCAGACGATGCTGACCAACCAGCTTCGTGCGCTGGAAGCCGATGGGTTGGTGACCCGAAAGGTTTACGCCGAGGTGCCGCCACGGGTTGAATACTCGGCCAGTGCGGATGGCTTGGCGCTAGCCCCTGTGTTCACATCGATGCACGACTGGTGGGTAAACCGTTCAACTGGTTCTTAGCGCCTGATCGACGCGTTCAATATCGGCCTATTACAACGCGTTGGTGCCGACAAGACCATTGGAATCACTTGCCTTGAACAGGGCTACGCCCTGCATCGTTCCACGCACTCGCCGCGAATGATGGCTAGTCGGGTGGCGTGGCAGCATCTGAGATGGGCCCTCAGAGTCGGATTAGGGCGGTCCTTGCCTATCAACTACCGCAACTCACTGGACTGGGATTTGAGAAACGCGGAACAGGTATTCGTCTTTCAACGTCATACCACGCATAAACGTTGGTATTCATGCAGTGACAGGCGGTCTATTAAGGCTCGGGAACCGGACACCAATTTCTTTTCGTTGGAGCCAACGTCAGCGCTTCTTGCAGCATAGCAGAAGACCTTCGGGTTCGACGTTCGCTGCGACTGACGTGACACATAAAACTATCACACGGCGTCTATGAAGCTGTACAAAACTACCGCCGTCAAACTGCAAACTACCAGAGACACCATGATCAACTATGTAACAATCGGCACGACCGATCTTACTGCTTCGGCAGTTTTCTTCGATGCCTTGTTTGGCGCAGTTGGCGGCACCCGCGCGTACACACTCGAACATATGATCGGCTATAGTTTCGGAACAGGTAAACCGATGATCATAGTCACTTACCCCTTTGACGGACGGCCTGCCTCGAATGGCAACGGCACAATGATTGCGCTTAGCGCAAGCGACCACAATCATGTCGATACTGTGCATGCCCTTGCGCTTGAACATGGCGCAACTGACGAAGGCGTTCCTGGACAACGCGGTAAAAACTTCTACGGTGGTTACTTCCGAGATCCAGATGGGAACAAGTTCAACATCAGCATATCGTCCTGACCGGGATGAGGTTTTCCTGTCTGCCTAGCGGGGCTAGGGCGTCTTTGTGGTGTCGTTCGCCGCAGATGCGCTCCGCGAGTTGGCGCCGGGTAATATGGGGTTGGATGTACTCTACGAACCGTCACGCCTCTCATACCGAAGCAAAACCTATACGTTTTTCGATATCAAGCTGCGAACAGACGTTGGTTTTTGTAGAGTGGTGACAAATGTATAACCGACCTCATGAACTGGAATTCGATATCGTTTGACTGGAACCAAGCGCGGGCTTTTCTGGCCGTGGCGGAGGAGCACTCTTTGTCTGCCGCTGCTGAAGTTCTGGGCGTCACGCAGCCCACGATCACCCGGCAGATTGCGGCCCTCGAAAAGGAGCTAAGGGTTGTACTGTTCGAGCGAACGGGAAGATCGGTATCGCTGACGCCAGTGGGGCTGACCCTTCTTGAACATGTACGCACCATGGCCGGTGGTGCGAACATGGTGTCGCTTGCAGCTTCTGGTCAGGCAGAGGACATCGAAGGGTTAGTGCGCATTTCGGCGGCGGACATGACTGCGGCTTACATTCTGCCACCCATTTTGGATCAACTGAAAGACATTGCACCCAAACTCGAGCTTGAGATTCTTGCAGAAAACAAGCTCAGCGATCTGCTTCTTCGAGAAGCCGACATTGCCTTACGACATGCACGACCTGAGCAGCCTGACCTCTTCGCAAAGCTTGTCTGTGAAGACACAGCAAGGTTTTATGCGGTCGCCAAATACACGGAAAACTTTGGCCAGCCGAGGCTGAAAGACGACCCTTCACATCACCAGTTTGTTAGCTTCGGAGATGTCGAAGGCATGCTTGGTCACCTGACAGCACTTGGTCTGACGTTGACAAAACAAAACTTCAGATACGCGTCACAGTCCCAGATTGTTGAGTGGGAAATTGCACGTCACGGGCATGGGATTGCGATCATGACGGACCGGATCGCGTGCAAGTTTTCCGATTTCCAACCTGTCCTGACCGAGATTGAGCCCTTTACAATCTCGACATGGCTGGTTGCACATCGCGAGTTGCAATCCAGCAAGCGGATCCGATTGGTCTTCGATCTTATAGCGGAGAGTTTGTCGCCCTAGCCGCGCAAGCGAACGCCTACCGGCACCTCAAATTCAAACAAATTCGAAGGGAGTTTCGCCCTATGCATCTTGCTGTCTTATTGCCTTACCTGATCATTGTATCAGGCCTTGCTTTGGGAATGGCACGTTTGCGCCCTGCAATGCGACCTTGGGGCATTTGTATAACCGGTGCTCTAAGCGGGCCAGTCATTGTAGCCGCACTTTTCACCGCCAACCAGATGCCCTCGTGGTATCTAGTCGCTGTGTCGGTTGCTCCGTTCGCGGTCGTTTTCGTCATGGTCTTAAGAGACTTGAGCTATCCGCTGATCAACGATGTGACAACTGACGCGCAAAATCCGCCCGTATTCGCTGCTGCTCTTCGCCTGACCGAGAATGCTGGGCGCGATATGACCTATCCTCAGATCTTCAAGGCGAAGGCTCGGAAATCCTACCCATACGTTCGATCGTTGAGGTTAAACGAGTCTGCCGATCGTATCTTTGATAGGATTGTCGATGCTGCAAACCACCAACGCGGATGGCGTGTGCACGATGCAGATGCTGCAAGAAGAACCGTCGAGGCTGAGGCAGTGACGCCGTTCTTGGGATTTGTCGATGACGTTGTCATCCAGGTGAGTGAATGGGACGGCATGACTTGGGTCGATATGCGCTCGAAGTCGCGCGAAGGGCTTGTGGACGCGGGAAAGAATGCAAAACGCATTGCAAGCTTTCTTGAAGACTTGTGCCAGAGCGGTGCGGATTTTCCCGGCCGCGAAAACTCTTCACCCACCATCATCACGCAAAAAGGCGCTTTTTCATGAAACAGAACACATGCAACACCATCGTCGTTCACGGGCGAGGCGGTCCAGAAGTATTGTCTTGGGAACCAATTCCGGTGCGCACGCCGGGTGCCGGCGAAGTCCGCGTTCGCATCGAGGCGGCTGGTGTATCAGGTTACGATCTGATGGTCCGTGGCCATTGGTTTCTGGGGTTTACAAAAACGCCCTATACGCCCGGCGAAGATTTTGTCGGCATTGTGGATGCCGTCGGGCCGGATGTGACCGACTTCAACATAGGCCAAAGGGTTGCTGGCTGGACGTTCGGACAGGGTAGCGGCTACTCCGAGGTGATCATCCGCTCTGCTGAAACGCTGGTTGCGGTGCCGGATGGCGTTGAGCCCGTCACAGCGGCTGCGATCATAACTAACTACCTCACGGCATCGCTTGTACTGGAGAAGACAGCCAAGGTGCGTCCCGGCGAGCGGCTTTTGATCCACGGAGCGGCGGGTGGTCTTGGTTCAGCGCTCATGCAACTGGGAAACCTGGCCAGGTTCGAAATGTTTGGCACCGGGAGCAACAACTCCACTCAATTCATTGCTGAGAACGGCGCTGTCCCGATCAACTACAAAACCGAAAACTTTGTCCATCGTATCCGAGATTTTACCCACGACGGGGTGGATGTCGTGATTGATGTCATTGGCGGACCCCGCCAACTCTGGCGATCAAGCCTATGCCTCAGACGCGGGGGACGGTTGGTCATGCTTGGCATGGCATCCATATACAAAGCCGGTGCTGCAATCATTCCCCTTAGTCTGTTGACCGCCGGTGCTGTGGCGCTTTGGCCAAACGGCGTCAGCGTGCCTATGTCACCAAGCATGTTGAGCTATCCCGCAAAAAACCTTGGCTGGTACAGGGATACGCTGACTGACTTGCTGGAGAACGCCGCTGAGGGCCATCTACGCCCCGCCATTGCTGCAGAGATACCCATGTCAGAGGCATCCCGAGGACATGCGATGCTCGAAGCGGGTGGGCTCGTAGGCAAAGTTGTGTTGACCAACTCAAAATGACGACTGGTCCATACTCGATGAAATCTCAGCCAATATACCACCATTGGATAACTGCCCAAGGCCGTGAGGGCGGGGATAGCCCTTCCGGAGCGTTGTTTCCTTACTGGAGTTTCACAAAGACAGCGATCTCAATTTGCGCGCTCAAACTGGTAGAGGCCTGTTACTTGAGGTTGGACGCTATCGTGCCGGGTCAGCCATTTACCCTTCGTCAGCTGCTTCAGCACACCTCAGGTTTGCCGGACTATGCGCCGCTTAAAACCTACCGTGCTGCGGTCGCCAGAAAGGAGGAACCGTGGTCTCGCCAGGAACTGCTGGAAGCGGCAATGGCACAAGGCATGCTTTTTGATCCTGATGAGGGATGGTCCTATTCCAACATCGGCTACCGGTACGTTCGCGAACTGATTGAAGAGACGACCGGAATGCCAATTGGCAGAGTGATTTCGGACCTTTTGTGTCGGCCCCTGGGTCTGAAGAGCGTGAAGTACTGGGGAACGCCCGAACAAACGGCTTCGCTGAAATGGGAGGCTGCTGACGGCTATGATCCACGTTGGGTTTTTCATGGCTGCCTGATCGGTTCTGCCTCGGATGCAGCGC
Source organism: Cognatiyoonia sp. IB215182 (assembly GCF_033963905.1). NCBI lineage: Bacteria > Pseudomonadati > Pseudomonadota > Alphaproteobacteria > Rhodobacterales > Paracoccaceae > Cognatiyoonia > Cognatiyoonia sp. IB215182. The sequence goes on along the minus strand of NZ_JAXBMB010000011.1, from coordinate 18,683 downwards.
ATCTTTTGCATGCTCTCTTCCATGGTCAGCTGCTTCGTGCCGAGACTTGTCGCGAAATGCTCACGCGGTATGTGATCGGCGGATCAATTCGAGGACGGCCTTGGACGGAGTGTGGTTATGCGCTTGGCCTGATGTCTGGCGACGTAGGCGAGATTGGGCGGGCGATCGGACATTCAGGTGGGGGGCCGTTCAGCGTCAACGCGGTCTACCATTTCCCAGACAGGCCGGACCCCGTCACAGTGGCCTGTTTCGCAAGTGGGGAGGACGAAGGCGTAGCGGAATTCGAGGCCGTCAAGATCGCTCAGGATATCTAAGGCTTGATCATTTTTATAGTTCGCCACAACATCGCTTCGTGACAGTTGAGGCCCATCTTCTCGACCGTGGAACTGATCAACGCACTGGAGTAGGAAATGGTGCTCGGCAAAGCACGGAAATTGGCTAAATGCTGACCAAGGTCGGCTAGGTCATCTTGGACGAGCTCGGTGACCTGCCGTTCAGTTCGTCCGCCGGGGCGCTACTTTTCCATCTGCTGAGTAAGCTCTACAGACGCACCAGCGTGATCATCATTACCAACCTCAGCTTCCCAGAATGGGTACAGGTTTTCGACGATGCAAAAATGACCACCCCGCTCCTCGATCGGCTCACACTCCGCTTTCATATCCTTAAAACCTGCAATGACAGCTTCTGCTTCGAAGCCAGCGCTGAGGCTGCAAAGAAAACAGGAAACGAGAAAGCAACATTGCCCGCGTCATAAGCAGCGACTCATAACTGAGGGTTGGTCAAATATCGGCGAAAACACCGGGTCAGTTCTCAGTGACATTCGACACCATTTTCTCATTGGAATGAGCTGCGCTGGTTTGAACCTGCAAACTCTATAGTTTTTGACTATCAAAAAATGGATTTTCGGTATTGGAAATTGGCCGCTGTATCTCCGACCTAGGGTATGTGGAAAATGTAACGCCTCACATCAGGACGTATCGAAAGCGCGATTCCGCGACCGGAGTCGGTTGTACGATCATCTTCCAGATTGATGACGGCAACGGTAGTGAGAGCATCCCAACCGTTTCAGTCGTGGTTCACAGGAGAAACGAGGTACCAATCTATCTGCTGGGCACTGCTGGTGACGATATCATAGATGGCAAAGCTGGCGATGACAGCCTGTATGGCGGCGCTGGCGTCGATCGGGCGGACTACGTGTTTACAACGTCTGGGGTGACGGCTGATCTGGCCAATGCTTCTGCCAATACCTGTGAAGCGGTGCGGGATGTTTTGTTTCCATTGAAAGTCTCCTGGGATCCCCCGGATGCAGAAACGCTCCGTGTTGATTGGGCCAGCAACGAGTTTTGGGGTTTCGGGAACGATTCATTCACCACGAAGTCAGCACGGACATTCTTCATTTCTGGACCGCCTAAGCAAGCCAATGCAATTCCCCAACACTCCCTCTTCCCTTGATGAGATTACCGTCCCCTGGGCTGAAGAAAAAGCCGAATGGGCGCAAAAGCGTTGTGCCGCTTTTCTTGCCGCGCCCGAAGCACAGCGGTTCCTGTTTGGGCGCAACGTCTATACCGAGGCTGTTTTGCAGCACTTGGCGGTCGCTGGGATTGTCGATGATTACACTTCAGATACGGCACAAGGGGGTATTCCGATCCTGTCCATTGCGGATCTGCCGGAAAGTGCATTTGTCCTGGCTCTCTCAGGGGGGCGCCCTCTAACGGTGCGGCGCCTCCTGGAGGACCGGGGCATTCGAAATATAGACTATTTCACATTCTTACGCTGGAGCGGGCTGGATCTCCCGCACGCCGCGTTCAACGATGGTTTTGGTGCCCTAGTGCAAGCCCATGGTGACGATATTGCGTGGATCTATGAACGGCTGTCAGATGAGACTTCTCGCGCGACATTTTTGAAGCTGTTCAAGTTTCGCTACAGCTATGATCTTGATTGGCTCGGCGGGTTCACTGAACGGCAGACTAAGCAGTATTTTGAGGATTTCCTCGCCCTGGGCACCAACCGTGATGTCTTTCTTGATATCGGTGGCTTTGACGGATTCACCACAAATGAGTTTGCACGTCTATATCCCGAATTCAAAGCCGCTTATGTCTTTGAACCAGAGTCCGAGAACTTCAAGGCGTGCACTGCCGCAACCGCGGTCCATGATAATGTGCAAGTGCTGAACTTCGGCGCGTCCGATGAGAATGCGACGATCAAATTCACTGCCAATGGGTCGGCCTCTCGCATTGATGTTGATGGCGAGTTGAGCTTGGAGGTTCGAAGGATTGACGATGTGGTGCAGGAACCCGTCACCTTTATCAAAATGGACATCGAAGGGGCCGAAGCGCAGGCAATCAGGGGCGCGCTTCGAACCATCTCGGATTACCGACCGAATTTGGCGATCTGCGTCTACCATCGGCCCAGTGACTTTTGGGAAATCCCCAAGGCCATCCTTGCCCTCAATCCAGATTATCGAGTCTACCTGCGCCATTATACAGAGTCGATTTATGAGACGGTCATGTACTTCGTGCCCACGACATCTGCAGTAGGAGCCGCGTCATGAACAATACACAAGGTATGGCAGGTTCGTTGCGCGAGATTGAGCTGCCACTTATATCCGATCCCCGCGGGGATTTGACCTTTGTAGAAGGCCAAAATCATGTCCCCTTTCCGATCCGCCGAGTATACTACCTCTATAATGTTCCCGTAGATTCCAAACGAGGAGGGCATGCTCACCGTCAACTGGAGCAGGTCATCTTCGCGTTATCTGGTAGTTTCCGCCTTACGGTTGATGACGGCCAGAATAAATCGGAGTTCTGGCTGCGTAACCCGCGCAAAGGGCTTTACGTCAACAACCTCATCTGGCGGGAGATGGATAATTTCAGCCAAGGCGCAGTATGTATGGTTCTCGCCTCGCAACCTTACGAAGAAGCCGATTACTACCGCAACTATGATGATTTTCTAGCCGCTGCGCGCGCCAATCCGGATGATGTTGCCTCCGGTCTAGGTCGCTGGGAGACCATCAGGCGTGGCCTGTGCCAACTAGAGCAAGAAAGAGCATCGTGGTGACGGAGTTCCTAAATCTCGGAGCAGCTTACAAGGAACTCCAACTAGACATTGATGCCGCTGTATCACGGGTAATGAACAGCGGATGGTTTATCTTGGGCGAAGAAGTAGCCCGCTTTGAAAAAGCATTTGCTGCTTATTGCGAAGCGCAACACGCTGTTGGAGTTGCCAATGGGTTGGATGCTTTAATTCTGTCGCTACGCGCCTTAGATATTGGACTGGGCGATGAGGTGATCGTACCGTCCAATACCTATATAGCAACTTGGCTTGCCGTATCGGAGGTGGGTGCCAGCGTTGTTCCGGTAGAACCTGATCCGCAGACCCACAACATCGACCCTGCTCGGATTGAAACCGCAATCACCCCCCGCACACGTGCTGTGATTGCGGTACATCTTTATGGTCAACCTGTTGATCTGGATCCGATCCTGACCCTTACCCGGACCCACCGCATCGCTTTGATCGAAGATGCTGCGCAAGCGCATGGGGCACGCTATCGTGGCCAGCGGATTGGATCTCATGGTGACTTGGTCTGTTGGAGTTTTTATCCGGCTAAGAACCTTGGCGCGATGGGTGATGCGGGCTCTGTGACGACCAACAACTCGGTGTTGGCCGAACGTGTACGCATGTTGGGGAACTATGGAGGACGCCGGAAATATCACAATGAGATCCTAGGCCTGAATAGTAGGCTCGATGAGATACAAGCAGCAATTCTGAGTGTCAAACTGCCCCACATGGATGATTGGAATGAGCGTCGTCGACTGATTGCAAAGCAGTACTCCGAGGCGTTTGCCGGAACGGATTTGGGTCTGCCTACCCAACCCGACTATGCCGAATGCGTGTGGCATCTGTATGTGGTGCGTTGCCCTGATCGCGCCGGTCTTGTCGCACATCTAGACGCGGCAGGTGTCAGAACGCAGATGCATTATCCTATCGCACCGGCAGAGCAACCTGCTTATGCAGTCGAGGCCAAGGAATTGCGTGACCTGCCCATCGCGCGCGCATTGGCTGCCAACGTACTGAGCTTACCGATTGGGCCGCATCAATCCCAAACCGATACTGACAGGGTTATCGATGCTGTTTGCCGTTACAGTACGTGATCTCGATTAAGGAGCCCTCGGAGATGTACGATGTCAAAATCCTACTTTCGGGTCCCGGCCTGATTGGGCGCAAACATGCAGAGCTGATTAAGCAAAATGAAGACTGCAAGCTCGCGGCGGTCGTTGCGCCTCCAAGCGATCGCAATGCGATCTTTGCAATGGCTTGTGGTGCGCCGGTCTTTTCTTCAACGGAAGAGGCGCTGAACACCGTAACGGTCGATGCTGCGATCATCAGCTCACCCAATGCCTTCCATTATGACCAGGCTATGGCCTGCCTGTCGCGGCAAATTCCCACATTGGTTGAAAAGCCGCTTTCGGACCGTTCTGAGGATGCCATCCGGCTTGTCGACGCTGTAGAGAAGACCAGAACACCGATGTTGGTAGGCCATCACCGCAGTTATAGCCCGCTCACACAAATCGCACGTGATTTCCTGCGTTCGCAACAGTTCGGGCAAATGGTCGCGCTTCAAGGGACGGCAATCTTCTACAAACCAGACCAATACTTCCGCGACGGGCCCTGGCGCGCGCAACCCGGGGGCGGGCCCATTTTGATCAATCTGATTCACGAAATCGGGCTGATGCGGGACTTTGCAGGTGAAATTGTAACTGTTCAGGCGCTTCGTAGCAGCCATGCACGCAGGTTTATTGTGGAAGATACCGTTTCGATCGGACTGGAATTTGAGAATGGCGCCCTGGGCACCTTCATGTTGTCAGATGCCGCCGTTAGCTGGAAAAGCTGGGAAATGACAAGCGGTGAAAACCCTGCCTACCCGCATTTTCCCCAGTCCACCTGCTATCATTTCGCGGGCTCCGATGGGGCGTTAGATTTCCCAAGTATGACAGCCAAGACCTACCGGCCCGGAACTGAGAAATCATGGTGGAAGCCTTTTGAAGAGCTTACCTTGGATGTGACCCCCTGTGATCCGTTAAAGTGTCAACTAGAGCATTTCGTTGATGTGATCCGGGGCCAGGCTAACCCGCAGGTATCTGCCCGTGACGGCTATCATAACCTGCGTGTGGTGGAAGCAATCAAAGAGGCGGCACAGACAGGGCGACAAATTTCATTGAGTACCGAGCCAAGGCCAACGCAGGAGCACTAGCGCCGTGGGATCGCAGGTTTGAATCGTCCGTTGCGTAAAGGAGCAAGCATTGCAAAAGTCAGATATAGCGCAGACCCCGGAACGGCCTCTCGCTGCTGATTTGAAGCTGAGCGTGCTTGTTTTGGCCTATAACCATGGCGACTACATTGCTGATTGCGTGGCAAGCGTGCTTCAAAGCGCCACTGAGCATATGCACGTCTGGATCCTTGAGGATGGCTCAAGCGATCATACACTCGCAGTGCTTGAAGGCATAGCCCGCGACGACGACCGTGTCACGGTCATGACACAGCCCAACAGCGGGGGGCGCACTGCGGAAAACACCCAGCACCTTATCAATGTATCCGATGGTGAGTTCATCATGTTCATGTCTGGAGATGATATGTTGGGCCCTAGTTTCCCGATCCAGCGCAGTCTGCACAAGCTGGAGAAAGATCCACAGCTAGCTTTTGTCCTTCCAAGGCTTTTGTACCTTCACCAAAATGCAGCCGCAAAGCCCGATCATATCTACAAGGAGCAGCTCCTGGAAACCTTGATCTCGGGTGATCCCGAAAAAGTATTGCAAGGCCACCTCTATAAGGAAGTGTCTCGACTGTTTTTGCAGGGTATGATCATCAGACGCGATGTGGTTACAGCCATCGGCGGCTTCGATACAAGTCTGTTGGCCGATGATTACGCCTTTATTCTGCGCCTGTTCAAGTATCTCGCATCGAAGCAAAAGCGTTTTCTCTTCGATGCCGCAAGTTTGTGGTTATACCGTATTCACGATCACAATGTGCATCGGGTAGCCGCTCGTCAATTCCAATTGATCCTTGAAGTTGTAAAAGCCTATGTGCCCCGAGCATATTGGGACACGTTTCGTTGGGATGTGGTCGCTTTCGCAACACTTGACGATTTGGCGAACGTTCGCCAAATCTTGCATGAGCTGGTGGGCCAAAAAAATGCCGCGCACGTCGTGCGCCGACTAGAACGCCGAACCTTGCGCGCGGCTGGCAAAAATAGTGACATCAATTTGCTGAAAGTAGCACTGCACGACACCACATTTCATTTTGAAAATCGCCTCATGGCCGCGCTTCTCTTATTGAGAACAAATGCAAGAGAGAACATGAGGAATGAGACATCATGAGATCTAGAGAAGTGAAAACAGCCATTAAAGGCGCCTCTCTAAGGGTAAGGCGGCGTTTATTCTCCAAGGTATTCATACTTCGATCGATTGAAGACGCTCAGGGCCCTCCCTTCATGGAGCGTAAAACTCTTTTTGCAGAGAAACAGATCCAGGGGCATGCGCCAGAATTTTTCGGTGATACGATTGGTGTGACTGATGGATATGATGGCATGCAGATTTCTCCTGATGTCTCCGTTTACCAGTGCAAGAGTGTCTCTGTCATCGGTCGCACAGAATTCATTCAAAGCGGGCGGACCTTGTATTATCCTAAGAATCTAAACCCTAGTCTTTTTGCTTTCATGATCGAGATCGAGGAACGTGGCAAGGTTCATCAAAACAAAACGGAAATCTCTATTTTGCCGCGGAAATCGACGAAGAAATTGGGTCGCGCCATAAGTCTTTTGGGTCAGTGTAGTGGTAATTATGCCCATTGGTTAACGGAAGCCATGTCCCGCCTTGCTCTCATTGAAAGTATGGACGAGTTCAGGGGTATTCCTATTTTGGTCGATAGGGATACCCATCCAAAGTTACAGTACATCCTTGCGCTAGTGAATAATAGCCAGCGAGAGATCATAACCGTCCGTGCATATGAACCTGTTTTCGTAGAATCACTGATCTATGTGGGTCTTCCCGGAATTACTCCGGCGGAGACACGCCGTGTATTCGAAACTGGTGAACTGGATACCCCCCACGCCAAGCAGTATCAATTTTGCCCTGACGCCCTGCAGCAAGTTAGCGCAATCATGAAAGACTATCTCCCCCAGCGCGGCATCAGTGATTGTGGGGAGGGGGAAGATAACTCAATGCTTTACCTTAGCCGAACCCCAGCCTCGACAGGTAACGGACGACATTTGTTGAACCAAAGCACAGTGATGCGCCTGCTGAAGTCGATGGGTGTGATCCCCTTTGATGTATTTAATGCCTCATTCGAAAGTGTTGTTGAGATATTCCAGACCGTGCGGGTTGTCGTTAGTCCTATTGGTGCCGCATTGGCTAACCTCATCTTTAGCCCCCCCGGCGTGACGGTTATCATTCTGACACCGCACTATCCTTCCGCGAGCTTCTATTACTTCAGCAATCTTTTGATCGCCCTTGGCCATGACGTGACTTTTGTTCTGGGCCACAGGAGTCAAATTGGCGGGTCAAACCTGTATAACTCCGACTACTTTATCCGCCTCCCACTTCTCGAGGAGGCGATGGAGGAAGTCTTAAACAAGCGAAGTGACGATCCTATCGAACCTGTTCTTCTGGGGCTCTGACATGAACGTCCTTTTGATTGGTAGTAGTTTCAGCGCCATGCCGATGTTGGCGGCATTGAAGGCACGTAGCGCTCGGGTAACGGTGATAGGCAAGTACGAGGCAGACCCCTGCCATGCCTATGGCGATGCCTCGATTTATCAGGATTACTCCGACGCCGACACCTTGCTCCGGGTCTGTCGTGAGGAGCAGTTCGATTACATCGTGCCTACATGCAACGATTATTCCTATCTAGCGGCAGCGAAAGTTTCGGCGCAGTTGGGGTATCGCGGGCTTGATGACCTGGAGACCACCCAGATCATGCACAGCAAGGATCACTTCCGCCGTTTCTGTGCCGATATCGGGATACCTTCTCCGCAAATCCTGGGGGTGTTGGAACGAGATACCCCGATAACCTTGACGAAATTGGATGGTTCGGCTCTCCTCAAGCCGGTCGACAGTTTCAGTGGCCGGGGCATTCAAATCATAGATGACATCGCTGATCTGCCCGCCGCCACGGAGTGGACATTCGAACAATCTCAGCGGGCATCTGCCGTGCTTGAGGAATATGTGGACGGCACGCTACACAGTCACACGGCCTTTATAGCCGAGGGTCAGATCGTCTGGCACGATTTCATCGACGAGTTTTGCGAGGTTTACCCGTATCAGGTGGATCGATCCGTTTACCCATCGGCTCTCTGCCGGGATGTCCGTACCGAAGTGCAAACTGTTATGGAGACCTTGGTCGCGACCTTACCGTTGTGTGACGGGTTGCTACACACACAGTTTATGGTCTCCGACACGTCTTTCTGGATCATCGAGTGCATGCGCCGTTGCCCAGGTGATCTCTACGGGCACCATTTCAAGCTGGCCTTGGGCTATGATTATGAGGCTCAATATGTGGCGGGCTTTCTTGGTGTCGCGCCACGACCTCCGCAGACTTCTATCCCTATGTCCGGATGGGAGGGGGCAGCCTCGCCCTTAAGCGTCGAGCGCCAGGTCGTTTCCATTGATCGCCATCAAGCCTTTTTCTGCGTTTCAGCGTTATCAGGGGGACGTGAGATGTTCTATATTCCCCTCAAAAACAGTGGGGAACCCCTAGGGCCCGCGCCCTTTGATAAAGCCGGGATCATTTTTTTTACCAAGGGTCAATCGCCCCGTCACGAAAGCAAACGCAGTGCAGAGCCTCGAGATTATCCCGGTATGATCCTTCCTCACGCAGTCCCGGCATCGTCGTCTTAAACAGCCCGAGTCCACCAGACGTCGCGTTTAATGATCTTTCAATCACTGAGGTAAACGGCAACGCTGCTTTCTCGCTTGACTCCCAGAGGGCTCTGTTGATGGCGTCGATGCGTCCCCACCTACCGGCATCGCAAGACGTCAAAGTGAAGGTGTAAGTTCGATTTTGAGAGGAGCTACCCTAACCTAGTGAAACTGACGGACCTTGGATTTGGCCCGACCTTCTCCCTTGAAGAGGTCTGCAGGAAACCTGGGACTGGTATTGTGAACATGCCGGTACCTTGGAAATCAACTATGGATGAGGTGTTACGGCTAGGATCGCTGCAGGAGTACCAGAACAATTCTGGTAGCACAGAGACGTGGCGCAACCACAAGCTATGCCCGGTGATCTTTTTGCCACAACACATACGCCGCAAAGAGTTCCGCCGGGACGCAGCGTTACAGCAAACCGGGTGAGTCAAGAATTCGGGGCTATATACCGCCTCTGCGCGCTCGTCGCATGATCAAGAAACCAGCCTTGGCTCCCAAATGGCCCTAGTCAATGAATGCAACAGCCTCCATGGGAAGTATAAGAATAGCATAGCCCTATTAATCCATTGTTTTTCTGTATTTTATTTAGACAACCGAGCTGGATAGATTTGACGTACGTAGATTAAGATGAAGGGAAGTCAATTCTTGTTCCGTTTTGCGTCCCTGTGCTCTTACACATCTTCTCTGTTCGAGGTGATCGTTTGATCTGGTTCAACGGCCAAGTGGTCAGCGTTCCGCAAAGTTCTCAAGTCGTGGCGACAGCTGTGTTGCTGTCACTCGGTGCGAGATCCAGGGCATGGCATAAGTCCTGCCCGTCAACTGCGGGGGGATGGCCTTGTCGGACATGTCGTTGGCGCCGATTACTCTGATGATATCGCCTACGCGGTATCAGATGGGCACATTTTGAAAATCACCATCAATGATGCCTGCATCGCGGTTGGAGGCTCCGTGGTGAGAGCTGAGATGACATTGCTCCCGAAATGAATAGCTCCGGCAAAGTCACAACGGCAAGGGTCTGTACGGTGTATAAGAATGACTACTGCATTGAAATGGCATGATCGTTGGTTGGCCCGTTTACCGGCGAACCGATTGTTAACACGACTTTTGCTGGAAGGCTTTCAGGAACATCGTTGGAAATACCTCGCTGCATCTGGCGCAATGATACTTGTCGCAGTGGCAACTGCGTGCTCTGCCTGGATGATGGGGCAGATCGTGGATGCCTTGGCCGTGCCTGAAAATCGGACGCAAGTTGTTACGGTGGGCGTGGGTGTCGCGACGGTTTTCATGTTTCGTGGTTTTGCGATGTATGGTCAGGCAGTTCTGATGGCCCGCGCCGGCAACAGGATTGTCGCACAGAAGCAGATGTTGATGTATGATCGAATGCTGCGGCAGGGTGTGGCCTTTTTCAACAGCAATGCCTCTTCGGAACTGTTGTTGAAGATCACACAAAGCGCGCAATCAGCTCGAGCCATCATTGATACGATCGTTTCGGGCTTCATTCGCGATCTTCTGACACTGGTTGGGCTGGTCGCAGTCATGTTCTACCAACAGCCCGTGTTGTCCCTTGTCAGCTTGGTGGTAGCCCCGATTGTCGTCTACGGGATTCAGCGCATTCTGCGGCTGGTACGCAGCGTCATGGAGCAGGAAATGGCGGGGCTGGGCGAGATCATAAGGGTCGTGCAGGAGACGGCGCTCGGCGCCCGGGTGGTCAAGGCTTTCGGGCTGGAACCCCGCATGTTTGATCGGATGCACATCGCTGTTCGTCAGGTCGAAGATCGAAATAATCGTATCGTGCAATTGCAATCGGCAACGATGCCTTTGTTGGATATTGTGGCGGGTCTCGCGATTGCGTCAATTGTTGTGCTGAGCACCGTCGATGTTTTCGGGCGATCCCCCGGGACGCCGGGGCAGTTGATGTCATTTGTGACCGCCTTTCTGATGTCGTATGAACCCGCAGCGCGGCTGTCGAAGATGCGGGTAGTGATCGAGAGCAATATGGTCGGCGTCAGGCTGATGTACGACTTGCTCGATGAGCCCCAGAGTATGTTGGAAAAGCCAAATGCCGTTCCTTTGAAGCCTGGGCCTGGCAGTGTGGAGTTGGATAATGCCAGCTTCGCTTATGGGGAGGGTGATACTGTGCTGAAATCAGTAAATGTAGCGTTTCAGCCCGGCAAAACGACGGCTCTGGTCGGCCCGTCGGGTGGCGGTAAATCCACGCTCTTGAATCTGATCCTGCGGCTTTATGATCCCGTTGAAGGGGAAGTTCGGATTGACGGTCAAGACATTCGAAACGCGACCTTTTCCTCGTTGCGAGGAAGTATCGCTTTTGTCGGACAGGAGACGTTCCTTTTCAATGGGACCGTGATGGATAATCTGCTGATGGCTCGGGATGATGCAACCGAAGAAGACGCCGTGGCAGCCGCCAAGGTCGCCAACGCGCATGATTTCATTGAAAAGCTGCCGCAGGGGTACGGCACCATTATTGGCGAAAACGGATCTACTCTGTCTGGTGGCCAGCGCCAACGTCTGTCAATAGCGCGCGCGGTCTTGCGTCAGGCACCGATCCTGTTGTTGGATGAGGCTACAAGTGCGCTTGACAGTCACTCTGAAGCGCTAGTGCGTGATGCATTGGAAACTATCACTCGCGGGGTAACGACGATTGTGATCGCACATCGTTTGTCGACGGTGATGAATGCGGATGAAATCTGCTATCTTGAAGCTGGCGAAATTGTAGAGCAAGGCAGTATTAGCGCTTTGCTTGCCGCCAATGGCAAATTCAGGGCGCTTTATGATATGCAATCTGGAAATCGTAGCATGGATCAGTGACCAACATCAAATGATTGACTAGTCTTGGCAAAATCGGGGTATTGCATTTTAACGATGTCTATTATTTCCGCCAGAATAGTGTCGGCTGGCGGTGTTAGTTGCCCGTCTTGAATGGCTCTAAGATAATTCAGTCGCATTTCCGAAAATATCTTCTCTTGATTTTTTTTCATGAAAGACGTCCCTAACATCTGATCGTTTGCGTAGCAAAACGCCGCGTTGAAACGCCTTCGATTGATGCATCTGCGCACATGATCCAGCGCCATATCTCGCCATCCTAGGCTGCCGGTTGTGAGATGGCGAAGTATGTCGCCTTGCCGACGCAGGTCCTTGTCGCCATAAGACGCATACTTAAGTGATGTCTCAATAAACTGATCATCCTGTTCTGCCAGGTGTTCTAAGAAAAGTGTTCTTGACGTTAGTGCCCCGGATACCAAACCAGCCTGTTGCATCTTTCGCGAAAAGCCGATCTCACCAAATTTAATGGTGTCAGGTTTGCTGTCCGTCATCTTGTAATCCGTCCAGAAGTTCTGGAATGCGGGAGCGCGCCATGCTTTGCCGCTGATCATGTAAAAATAGGACTCAATGTGCTTCAACCCGCTGGGTTGGCCACCTTGGTGGTCGTGGTTTATCTTTTCATCTTCAATCAAACCGAGGATATCCACATCCCTTCGCTCCTCCAGACGATTCATCAAGTTTGGCGCCATTGGCATCCAGATGCTATCGTTCATGATGATCACGCGTTCTGGCGAAATGCCCCGACGGGCGATTAATCTGATCCCGTCCTTATAGCCGCCAAAATCATAGCCAAAATTCGGACGCTGGACCAACAGGGAACATCGAGCCAAAAGACCCCTCTCATCTTCTTGATGCACGGGACTGTTTGCAACCACAACAGGTGCATAGCCATGTTCGACAAGCCAATCCAGCGCTGTAAGGGACGAGTGAGCGATACCGTCTGGCTGGTAAATCAGGTAGATTGCCAGCTTTGGTCCAAAGGGGACCTTGCCTTCATCACGTCGCGTCAAAGAGTCGAAGTCGCGTTCATATGCCGCCCGCCGCGCAGGTTGTTTGAGGCGCGTGGGCAGTTCGGCGATCGTAGACGGCAATCCTCTGAATTGGCCAGCCACACGCGACACCTCTCTACGAAGCTTCCATGCAGGAATCATATTCCAATCAAGAAACACCAGATCGCTTCCATTCGGCTAATACGCATTCGATGATCTGAAAAATCCGATTTTACCAAGCGTAAGATGAAAGCTCTTTTTCACGAGTGCGCATCCTCTGTTTTGGTAGACGTTCATGCGGCGGCTTACGTGGAATTTTTTGACTTTGCTAAAGCCAACACCGGTAATTGTGCTGTTCCCTAGATCATCGGCATGACTTGGAAATGGCTGGAGCGCAAAATGGCGGAACGTCCGCAAATCAATCCGATCCAACGCATGATCAATTGGTTGCAAGATTGGCAACATATGTGGCAACAGTCGTTTTGCGCAAGATCGGGTTATGAGATATGCGCTCATGCCGGTGAAGGCGCCGATAAATGCGTTGAGTTGGTAAGGACCTATCAAGTCCTGTTTGACGGGAAATTTTGCGCGTGTCCGGGACAGTTTCAACATGTCCCATTTATCAATGCTGGCTAAACCATGCTGTATTGCGACGAGAAAATCATCATGTAGTAAGATGTCGTCCTCCAGAACAAGCGTGACATCATGTCGACTGTCCAAAAAGTCCCGCCAGACGCCGATATGCGACATGTAGCAGCCGATCTCGCCGGGTAGTATTATGCGACCCACGTTTTTTTCAAAAGCCGGGATATCGACAAACTTGGATATCTTATCCCATTGCATCTCGCCATCGACGGCTTTGTATAATTGGTAGTCTAAAGAAAGAGCTTGTAGTTGTTTTTCCACGCGCAAACGACGTTCGACCGAGCGCGGTAAGCTAATGAGCCATATGGCGATTTTAGGACAGATATAGCTTAAACTCTTTTTCGTCGTATCAGCCATCCGCAAGCAGTGCACCTATCCAACACCTCAGATGCGAATTCTATTGTCTGATCGCTGTATTAGGAAATACAAAGGTGCTATATATTAATAGGCATTGACTATCTCGCGGCTGTGGCTTCCCGCCGTAGTGAGATGTAATTCGTGTATTGTTCGTCGGTGGAGACTTCGTTGTGCTACGAATTCCTGGTAACGAACGCTCTCGGTTGGTTCGGCTTTGCCCACGTTTTCCAGTGACGTGATAATGTATGTATCGCGTCTGTGCTGTCTTTCCTTGATCCCTTTTCTCACCTGTCTCGGGGCCGGTATGAACTGAAAGCCGGCAGAGCAACTGAACGGTCATACCGCGGTTTGACCAAGCGCGATAGGCGCACGTAAGTGCTTTTCGCGGATAGTGAGCGGACGAGCATTGGCTAGTGTTGCATGCGACACCTGAATGGATAACTTCAAAATAGGCCAGTCCAAAGGGGGTGTCACTTCTGAAGAGGTGCTAAATAATAGACTTTACCTATCAAACTATTGCCTAAATCTATTTTATTTCGGCGACTAAACCTGATTGATTTGACATGAGAAATTGATCCGCGACCCAAATTGTGTCTTGCTTCGTGAACAGAGTGCGCAGATTTATTTCCCATCGTTCGCTTTTCGCCGGGGTGTTCGTCTTGGTGGCTGTGTTGTTCCCCTTGTCCGAGTAAGGTGCTTCAATGGAGAGTTTCAGAATGGCAATCAATCCCCCGGACCTACATCCGACCCGGAGCCTGCTCCACGTTTTGGTTCGGGACAGTTGCTTGAACAAGTTCAAGGCTATTGTAGAGCCAAACATCTTTGAAACACAGCAGGGGCCCGTTGACCCTGACCCAACGCAGATGAGTAGTGTGATCTGCGTGCGTGCCATTGATGGTCGATATCATGAGGCGTTTTAGATCAAAAGGAACAAAAGGAGAGATCCGACATGCATATGGCGACGAGACTGAGCACAACCCTTTCAGTTTTTCTTCTGACTGCAGCATGCCTTTCTGGTGGCGGACAGAGCACTAACGCTGATGTTCCAGAAATTGACTCTCCAACATCTGGTGGCCCAACACCCGAGGGCCCAGGCGAGGATGGTTCGGATGCAAGTGGTCCGAATGTGTCCGGTCCGATCTCGATCTTTAGGTCTGGCAGCCAGGCAGAGGGACAGTCTACAATTTCGGCACTGATCGGGGACGATGATATAGGCACCCGCGGTGGCAGCAACAGCCCCACCGGTGGTTTCGAATTCATTGTGGGGCAAAGCCCTGACACCGAAGATCTCATTGCGCTCGCTACGTTCTATCCTGGAGCATTCTCAGAACCTGGCGGCGGGCCGACATCCGGCACAGTACGGTATCGTGGTGACTTTTTCCTCAGCCACATCACCGGCATCGGTTCGGATGTCGACGGCTCCTCATCTGCTCGTCAGGAAAACCTGGTAAACGGTAGGGTAAACTTGAATGTCGCATTCGACGACGGAGCGTTTACCGGGACTAGTCTCAGCAGCTCCGCTGTCGGTGAAACTTTGGCCCTTGACGGACAGATCGACCGAACCGGCGCCATGAACGGGACAGCGACTTTTGCAGGTGTGACAGCCGATCTTGAGGGTGCAGTCTTTGGCGACACCCTAAGCACAAACTCTACTGCCGTTGGGGCATTCGCGGGCAGCACCGAAACAGAAGCGATTGTGGGCGGGTTCAAAGCCGACAATAGCAACTAAGCGTCGCGGAGTAACGTTTTGACCGTTTGCCTTACCTGGAGGTGGCAAGCATCCCGGCAAATGGACATTTAAGCCAATAATGGAATGACAACTGAGTTGGAGCGAAAAGCATGGGTGCCGAAACAACGGCTGACAATCTTGAAAGCTTAGAGGCCGTCCAAGCCTATCTTGAAGCCGCTTTTGAAACCAGCGACAAGGCTTTGATCGCAGCGGCGCTTGGCGATGTTGCCAGAGCCAAAGGCATGTCGAGTGTGGCCAGAACTTCGGGCTTGTCCCGCGAAAGCCTCTATCGCGCACTCAGCGAAAACGGCAATCCCGAATTGCGCACAGTTCTAAAAGTGCTTGATGCTGTGGGCGTTACGCTCGTCCCCAAAATGCACTTGAGCTAACTCTCGAAGAAGGTCGATCAGGTTCAGTTGCAACGATCGGAGCATTGGCGTTCTCGCGCATCACCCGTGAAGGACATATATAGGTCATTATTTGAGAAACCGCTGCTCACAGATCACGTATACTAGCGCTTCCAGAACAAACAGCGGCCTGATCGAGGCTGAAGCCCAGTTATTCATCAGGCCAAAAGCGCTTAGTCTGCAGGTACTTGCGAAAACACACCGATTTATTCGTTGAAATCCGCGTGTGTGTTTGGCGCACGAGGCGGAACATATCACATGCCGCCACAAAGAACCTCGATGTAAGCCGTTAAGCTTCCCTATCCCGACGGCATCTTCACCCATGAACGACACCAGTGTTCGGATCATCGCCCCGGTTGATCACGACGTATAGATCGCGATGCGTCACACCCAGCGCGTGATTGATGCATCTTTACGGCAGAATGCGTTTGATGGGCAGGTCAATGACTGACACCGGGAGGACAATCCGTCTAACGCAGTCCTCCTCTTGGCCATGCTTCTCAACCACATCTTGCCGCGCCGAGAACCGCTGAGTCTGACCAATGATAGGTCGGAAGCAATGCAGCTTGAGGTCATGTCAAAACGGCAACTGCTCAAGGACGTGCAACGGGCCGCGGGCGGCGCAGGCTACATTTTCAGACGCGGTGCCACCCCGCCATCAGCCCAAACCGTCGCTTGCATACCCGGCATGCTTTGGACCGCAGCACGCATCCGCAATGTGTCTGACCTCGATGAAGAGCAGCACGGGCGGGCGCTGCAGGGCATGATGTGCTAGCGGATGGTGTGGCCTACAAATTGAGCCGGGAATTCAGGTTCAGCTTGTAGTGCGGAAGATGCACCGCACCGATCCGCTAAAACTGTTCGCCTCAGAAAGCCAACCAAGCAGTACCGTCGCGTGGCGTTCCTAGAGATCAGATTGCCATGTCGTCAGGTGTTTTGCCCGCTGCAAGTGCTGCATTGAACCAGTCTGGTTTGCGTCCCTTGCCAGTCCATGTCTGTTTCTTGTCATCGGGATTTGCGTATTTGGGCTTACCGCGCACGGCTGGCTTTTTGGCCGTCTTGCGGCCGACAGGCTTTGCGGGTGTATCAGTCGTGCCGGTGATCTCGGCAAGCGTAAACCCGTGCTTCTTCGCTGCCCGTTCCGCGGCAACAATTGCTGCCTTCTTCTCGCGCGTTGCTACCTTAGCCAGGGCCTTGTCGATATCAGCGTTGAGCTTCTCCAGCTCTTTACGTGTCAGTGATCTCAGATCCATTTGCATTCTTGCTGTTCCACATGTTGATCAGTGGTTTACAACACAGAATCCGGCGGGAAGAAATAGATTTATCGTCAAGTTCAGGTTATTCAGCACAGGTTTGTCGCAGTGGTGCGCAGAAGCGTGCTCTACGGAGTTTTTGGCTGGACATCGCCTGAGGGGCAATCTGATCATGCAGGCCGACGTAAACTCACGGATGCATGGTGGAATTGCTGACTGTGATGGCGCGCATCGGGCTTTTTAGTTCGATTTGAGTGAGAAGCCGAGGGACTTTCTAACGGGGTGGCAGATTCATCCACTTGGATACTGGGCTTGGCGTTTGAACCTGAACGATGTCAGTTTCTTCCCCTTCGACTTTGAAAGAACGATGGCAGGCATCTGGACTGTCGGAAAATGTACGGTTTAGATCATCGATGAAAAGGACGATGTGTTCGACCTTCCGATTGATCGTGTTGACACTAATGCAGCCGCAGTGAAGCCACGTGTAAATGGCGTTACATCACGTCAGTGCTGCGCGACAAAAACTGGCCGGCTCAATCCCGATTTCGGCGAGATTACGAATGGTGCCTATCGGGTCAAAAGTTGGGAAGTGCAATTCATCGATGCCACTGCGTCGAAATCAGGGCTTAACGGGTGTTGAACATGTTTAGCGCGTGCTGTGACCGTACCCGCAAAGCAGTTACTGGCGTGAGGTGTCGGACAAACCGTGTAGTACAGTAGACAACAACCGCCTTCGCTACACCCTGAGAGGCTCGTTAGACTGATATCCCGATGGCAGTTGCACGGTTCTGGAGCAAGAGTTGAAACCGACGGTGGATCCTCTGGCCGAAAGCCTGTCGGGGCATTTTTTCAAGTCACTAATGCGGTCGTGATTTATCCAGAACGAAACGGCTCAGCAGTGCTGTCCTCGCCTTTGATCTTCTCCAGAATGATACTGATTTCTTCCTTGGCTGCTGACTGTTGCGCGCCAGATGGCGTTCATCTTCAGTCGTTTTCTTGTGGTGACACCATCGGTCTCAGGGTCTGCTGTATTGGGGCCAATGTCAGGCTTGCGCAAAGATATCGCGGTTCCGGTGGATGAACAGCCTCACCATAGCCGATGCATATCATTGTATAGCATCTCGGTATTTCTCAAAACGGCAACCGGATACTAGTCTCAGTCATCAAGGGCCCTGGCGGATGTTTTCTTCGACACGCCTGCCAGCTACTCGCCGTCACTTGCCCTAAAGGGGAGGCATCAAATCAACTGACGAGGCTTAGGGTGCGAAACTGGGACAAAGTTTCTGCGCTGTCGCTTTCAAATCTGAACTGTCTCGAACTTGTACGGAGAATACCGGAATGTGCGCGTATGTTAGCATGGAAGACCTAACTGATCTGATAAAAAACGAAAATATAACAAATAAAAACAATAACTTACTTGCATTCAGAGTGGAGCCGAGTATCATCGCTTCATCGCTTCATCGCTTCATCGCTTCATCGCTTCATCGCTTCATCGCTTCATCGCTTCATCGCTTCATCGCTTCATCGCTTCATCGCTTCATCGC
>NZ_JAXBMB010000010.1:0-173763 GCF_033963905.1 Cognatiyoonia sp. IB215182 | reverse complement strand
CGCTGTCCAGTCCATCGTCACTGCATTCCTATGGCACGACCAACAAAAGGTCGCGACAGGACTGCAGAGACAAACTGTCATTGTGCCACGCACTGAAATGTGGCCTATGCAATTGATCAATGAACACATTCCAGAAACAGACATGCCCGAACTGCCCGAAGTCGAAACGGTAAAGGCCGGTATTGCGCCCGTGATGGAAGGGCAACTGATAATGCAGGCGGATGTGAACCGCCCGGACCTGCGCTGGCCGTTCCCTGATGGCATGGCGGAGCGTCTGACAGGCAAGCGTGTCCTGCAGCTGCGCCGCCGTTCGAAGTACATTCTTGTCGATCTCGATAGCGCCGAAACGCTGCTGATCCATCTGGGCATGTCGGGGCGGATGCTGATCTCAGGCCATATGATTGGCGATTTTCATCACCCGCACCCCGCCCCTGCCAAGCATGACCATGTTGTCTTTCATATGGAAAACGGCGCGCGTATCACCTTTAACGATGCGCGGCGGTTTGGCGCCATGGATCTGATGGCGACCGATGAACAGGATGATCATTGGCTGATCCGCGATCTGGGCCCCGAACCGCTTGGCAATGCCTTTCATGAACAATATCTCATCGATGCCTTGAAAGGGCGGAACACGCCCATCAAGTCTGCGCTTCTGGATCAACGGATCGTGGCTGGATTAGGCAATATCTATGTGTGTGAGGTGCTGTTTCGGGCAGGGATCCACCCCAAGCGGAAAGCAGGCCGGATCAGCGCACCGCGCGTTGCGGCCATGGTGCCGATCATCCGCGATGTCTTGTCTGAAGCTATTGCCGCTGGGGGGTCATCCTTGCGCGATTATCGGCAATCAGACGGAGAGCTGGGCTATTTCCAGCACGTTTTCCAGGTCTACGACCGCGCTGGCGCGCCGTGCGTAACACCCGGATGTCAAAAAGAAATCCAGCGAATCGTCCAATCTGGACGCTCATCTTTCTTCTGTCCGCAATGCCAAAGATAGCTTGATCCGGCAGCTTGCTTTGCTAAGCGTTAAGGTCTGACCAGCGGCAACAGGGACAGCAGCATGGCCTTTGACAAGATCATCGTGGACATCAGCGACGACATCGCGACCATCACTCTCAACCGGCCAGATGCACTAAACGCGCTCAACAGTGATCTACTGAGCGAGCTTTGCACGGCCCTGGAAGAGGCCGATGCCAGCGACAAGGTGCGGTGCATCATCATCACCGGTTCGGAAAAGGCTTTTGCCGCCGGAGCCGATATCAGCGACATGGCTGATAAGACATTCGTCGAGATGTACACGACCCGCTTTTTTGAGAATGAGACAGATCGCTTCAACCGCATCCGCAAGCCGATCATCGCTGCCGTTGCAGGTTATGCGCTGGGCGGTGGATGCGAGCTGGCGATGATGTGTGACTTCATCATCGCGGGCGACAATGCAAAATTTGGTCAGCCCGAGATCAATTTGGGCGTGATTGCCGGGCTTGGCGGCACACAGCGCCTGACCCGATTTGTGGGCAAGGCCAAATCGATGGACATGCATCTGACGGGTCGTTTCATGGATGCAGATGAGGCCGAGCGTTCTGGCCTTGTTAGCCGTGTCGTGCCGGTCAAGAAGCTCATGGCAGAAGCGCGCGGCGCCGCCGAGAAAATTGCCGAGAAGTCACAGATCGCGGCAATTGCAGCCAAAGACGCCGTGGACCGCGCCTACGAGACGACACTTGCCGAGGGACTCAACTACGAACGACGGCTTTTCAACTCGCTCTTTGCGACCGAGGATCAGACCGAAGGCATGGCCGCATTTCTCGAAAAACGAGAGGCTCAGTTCCGAGATCGTTAATGATTAACGCAAAAAAGCGGTGATTTTGACGCTTTTCTCTCAATTTTAGAGGTATTGCCCTATTTTTTGCCACATTTCTTATTAAAGTTTACTCAGCGTTAGGCCGGACCTCCGGCTCTGTCGTGTGGTGTGAGCTTGTAAGTGAGGTGGTTAAAGTGCGTTCTGAGTTCGTTTTCGAAACCATTGGGGCGGTCGTCGCTGTGGCGATGTCAGTGCCCAGTGTTGCAACAGCAGATTTGAATGAGTTGGCGTCGCCGAAGACGGTGATGGAAAACGGACGTCTGGTTCTCGTCCAGCAGTTCAGCTTTGTTGAGGATACAGGGGCTGCGAACCGCATCGTCGCGGGTGATATTCTACGCACCCTGTCACAAGAAATTCCGGCTGCCGTTTGTCATCTGCATAATAACGTGGACGTCGCTGAAGCCCGCGAGTTGCTGAGCTACAGTATCGCCAAATTTGATGCGGTTGCCCTGGCGCTTTTGAACGGCAATGAAGACATGGGGATCATCGGTGGCGAGACACGCCGCAAAACGGTGGTCGAACTCGAAGCGTTAATCGAAACATGGGAGCCGAAACGCATTGCCGCCATGGCTGTGTTGGAGGACCCGACCGACGCAGCAGCAGCCGAGATCGTCTATGCCTCGGCTGATGAGATGCTCGATAAAACATACCATCTGCTGAGCGAGCTGGAAGGTGAATACGCCAATCCTGTTGAGTTGCTGGCCTCTGACATGATGTTGCTTGAAGTGTCCGGTCGCATGGCCGCAATGACACAGCGCATGGCCTACGAGGCCTGCCGCGTTTGGTCAGGCGATGGTGATGCCCATGCGCTGGCAGAGCTTGATAAGTCCATCAGCATTTTCGAGGCGTCCATGGATGCGCTGTCCAATGGCATGCCGGCCCTGGGTGTGCTGGCCCCACCAACGCCGGAAATCGAAGCCAATCTGGAAGATGTGGCGGCGGATTGGGAAATTCTCAGCGGCTATCTGAGCGAGATCAGATCGGGTGCTGATGTCAGCGTGGAAATCCGCGAAGACCTATACCATCGCCTCGCGCTGAAACTCTACAAAGTCGAAGAGCTTGAAGAGTTGTACCAGGACTATTCCAAGCGCGTTTACTGAACCCAAAGTCAAGTGTTTGCGGGCCCCAACCCCGTCTTTTCAAAGAGGTACGAAATGTTCAATAAAACTGCCCTGCGCACCATCGTTGCAACGGCTTTTCTTGCTGCACCCGGTGCGGTTCTGGCAGAAGGTGCAACATCGCTGCTCGCAAGATTTCAGCAAATCGGCTTCGTTGAAGATACCGGTGCTGCGATCCGGATCGAGGCGGGCGACGCGTTGCGGACTATCTCGCAAGAAGTACCTGCCGCAGTTTGCCATCTGCACAATGGTGTGGCGCCTGAGATGAGCGCCAAGCTGCTGCGCGAGGGGTTGGACAATTTTGACGTGATGGCCGACGCACTGCTGAACGGTAATCCCGATTTCGGCATCATCGGCGGGGAACAGCGGGCGAAGACAAGACGCCTGATCGAAGAAGTCAAAGTGTCTTGGGCGCCACTCAAAGAAGCTGGAGAGCAGGTGCTTGCCAACCCGGCCGACGAATCCGCGGTTGAAGTGCTTTATTCAACCGCTTCAGACATGCTGGACCAGACCTACTATTTGCTCAGCGAGCTTGAAGGCGAATACGCCAATCCTGTCGAACTTCTCTATTCAGATGCCTTGCTGCTTGAGGTGGCCGGGCGTCAAAGCATGTTGTCGCAGCGCATATCGTTCCTTGGGTGCCTTGTCTGGTCTGGTGCCGCTGATGAGACATATATCGACCTTCTAAACACGGCCGCGGGACAGTTCAAATTCGGCATGGCTGCGATGCAGAACGGCGCACCTGAGCTCGGCATTCAGCCCCCGCCAACGCCAGAGATCGCGGCCAAGCTGGAATACATGTCGTCTGACTTCGATGTCATTTCAGGGCATCTGGTGACAATCATGGAAACCGGGGCGCTGGCACCCGATAATGCTGAAACGCTGTACGAGATCCTTGCAGACAAGATGTACACGATGAACGACGTTGCGCATCTTTATGCGATCTATTCAAAAAGGGTCTACTGACAACGCGACGTTGCCATATTCCATTGTTGACTCTGTCCCACGCGCACTCTAACAGCCCCGCTTGTACATGCGCGTGAGGCCCGCTCTGGCCGGACAGCCGGTTTAGAAACCCGGATTGGGCATCTTGCGCGACCACATTCAATTTGACCCAATCAAGGGAACCGATACATGGCAAACTCACCCCAGGCGAAAAAGCGGGCACGTCAGAACGAAGCCCGCTTCGCCGTCAATAAGATGCGTCGTTCACGCATTCGTACCTACCTGCGTGCCGTTGAAGAAGCGATTGCATCAGGCGACAAGGACGCCGCGCAAGCGGCTCTGAAGGCCGCTCAGCCAGAGCTGATGCGCGGCGTCACCAAAGGCGTTTATCACAAGAATACAGCCGCACGGAAAATGTCCCGTCTGGCTGCACGGGTCAAAGCGGTCGGCTGAATTCGGACCATTTTGGCAACACAAGCACGCCTCGCAAGGCGTGCTTTTTTTGTGGCCGTGTTGCACCGGCAATCAGGTTTCTCAGTCATTTCAAGGGGCCCACAGATTCTTTTGGCACAATCATTGAGTCAAGCGCGTTGTTGTATTGAAGCGGTCCCAGACGCCTTGCTAGCTTAGCCATGCGATTCACATCGTTCCGGGGGGAACATGAAGAGGATTGACAGTCATCGTCTGATTTGGCGCCGGTCATGGCGCAATGTCGGATCAAAACAGACTGTTGAGCTTCATGCAAAGGTGGCGTCGGGGTAAATAGCAAAAGCTATCACACCAGGTCATTTTGCGTCTGCGCGTTTTTGGAGAGTGCTCTCCAAAGATCGGCGTCGTTTATGTTCCACCAACTGCCATTGGGCGGACGTGCTGCGCCTGTCATGTGCGGTGCGACGCCTTGGCCTATGGTATTGGCACAAGGCCCGACGTTCGGAAGGGACAGTCCGAGCGGCAGGTCGTCTTTGCCCGGAGCTATTCCTGGTCGCGTGTAACCGGTGTGCGTTGTTTGCGAATGCGCCATAAGAGTGTGGGACAAAGGAACAAGATGACGAACGATATCTGGGCAGAGGTGTTGCGGGGGCTCAAAGGCGCGTTGGGGGCAAATTCCTTTTCAAGCTGGATCGAACCGCTTGAGTTTGATGACCTGTCAGGTGGTGTTGCAACCTTTCATGTCCCGACCCCCTTTATGGGCAATTATGTGTCGCAGAATTTCGGTGATCAGATCATTTACCAGATGAAAAAGCAGGGGCAGGACGTACAGCGGTTGCAGTTCAACGTCCTCAAGCAAGCGCGGTCTGTCGCGAAAGCCGCACCTAAACCTGTGGCCAAGCCCACTGAGGTGGACGAGATTGCAGGATCGCCGTTGGATGCCCGTTTTACATTTGACACGTTTATCGTCGGCAAACCCAATGAACTGGCCCACGCCGCCGCCCGCCGAGTGGCCGAAGGTGGACCCGTCACGTTTAACCCCCTGTTCCTTTACGGTGGCGTTGGCTTGGGTAAGACGCACCTGATGCATGCGATTGCTCATGAGTTGAAACAGCGCTCCCCTGACTTGAACGTGCTTTATCTGTCGGCCGAGCAATTCATGTATCGGTTCATCACCGCCTTGCGCGAACGCAAGATGATGGATTTCAAGCAAATCTTCCGCTCGGTTGACGTCTTGATGGTCGATGACGTGCAGTTCATCGCAGGCAAGGACAGCACGCAGGAAGAGTTCTTTCACACCTTCAACGCCCTTGTTGACGGGCAGAAGCAGATCATCATTTCCGCTGATCGGGCGCCGGGTGAGATCAAGGATCTGGAAGAGCGGATTAAATCGCGTCTGCAATGCGGCTTGGTCGTGGATTTGCACCCGACCGACTACGAACTGCGCTTGGGCGTGTTGCAGTCGAAGGTCGAGTATTATGCGGCGCAATATCCCGAACTCAAAATCGCCGATGGCGTCCTGGAATTCCTCGCCCATCGCATCACGACAAATGTCCGTGTGCTAGAAGGGGCGCTGACGCGCCTTTTTGCGTTTGCGTCACTTGTAGGGCGGGAAATCACGCTGGAACTGACGCAGGATTGCCTCTCTGACGTGCTAAAGGCATCAGACCGCAAGGTCACAGTGGAAGAGATCCAGCGCAAAGTGTCTGAGCACTACAATATCCGCCTGTCGGACATGATCGGCCCAAAGCGCGTTCGCAACTATGCGCGGCCACGGCAAATGGCCATGTATCTGGCCAAGCATATGACCAACCGCTCCTTACCTGAGATCGGGCGGCGCTTTGGCGGGCGGGATCATACGACCGTTATGCACGGCGTGCGCAAGATCGAAGAACTCAAGGCGCTTGACAGCCAGATCGCTGACGACCTGGAACTGCTGCGCCGCGCGCTTGAGGAATAGCCCAACTGGGCGCATCTTTGCTCGCTGAAAGTTTCCCGCTGGACCGGTGCCAAAATCTGTGTTGCGATCAGCGAGAGGGAGGCTGTTTGCAATAAAGATGGCTGGCCCGCTATGCATCCTCATCTGATTAACATCATGGCTCCCTTCCGGGCCAAGCGGCAGGCGGAGACGGGCCTCTGGTCAGAAGGCAAGATCGAGAATGCGCAGCGCCATCTTGATTATCTACTTTACACACCGGTTTGGCTCGCACGCAAACCCGCGCTGATCGTCCTTTTGCATGGCTGCCGCCAAACGGCTGCGGAATTTGCCCACGCTACGGAAATGGCGCGGTTCGCGGCATTGCATGGATATCTGCTGTGCCTGCCGCAGCAGAACCTGACGGCCAATCCACTGCGCTGTTGGAACTGGTTCGATCCGCGTAATCAGGGCACTGCGGGCGAGGCCGGGTTAATCATGAAAGTGCGCGATGAACTGGCCACAGAACATGACATCGCCCCCTCGCGTGTCTTTGTCGCGGGCCTTTCGGCAGGTGGCAGTATGGCCGCCATTCTGGGCCGCGCATTCCCGCAACAGATCGGCGCAATTGGTGTGCATTCCGGCGTACCAACCGGGGCTGCAACGACGATAACTGGCGCGATGCACGCGATGGAAACGGGCGATGCTGGGGACAAGGGGCCGGGGCCAACCCGCACAATTGTCTTTCATGGCGATGACGATGATGTGGTGGCTTCTGCAAATGGTGACCGGATCGCCTTCGCTCAGGCCCAGGGTCGCGGCAGGCGCTTTCGTATCCGACAGCGGTCTGGCAGACGTTTTGTCATCCGTCCAAAGGGTGATCATGCCCCCGCTGAATACTGGCAGATCGCGGATTTGGGCCATGCCTGGTCTGGTGGGCAAAGCGGCGGGAGCTACGCCGACCCGCTTGGCCCCAATGCGTCGCGCGAGATGCTCCGCTTCTTTCTGGGCTATCCGCGATGGCGCTATCCGATCGTTCATGCATGGCTTGCTTTTCTCAGCATCTTCCGCTGACTGCGCCCCAAATACACCGCACAAAGGGTTTGCGCGTGGCCGGGGCTTGACCCTGCCGCGCCCCTGACGGACAGTCGAGAAAACGCTTGAGCCAGCGCGGAAATGCAGTAGATTTTGCGTCCCGGCAGGCACGGCCACCAAGATATGCGGAGATTGGGGACATGAAATTCAGCATTGAGCGCGCGGTACTTCTAAAGGCGGTCGCGCAGGCCCAATCGGTTGTCGAACGGCGTAACACGATCCCTATCCTCGCCAACGTCCTGATTGAAGCGGAAGGCGATGAGGTCCATTTCCGCGCGACTGATCTGGACATCGAAGTGGTCGACAAAGCTCCGGCCAAGGTGGAACGGTCGGGAGCCACGACAGTCGCTGCGGTGACGCTCAACGAGATTGTGCGCAAACTGCCAGACGGCGCTTTGGTGACCCTGACCGAAGATGGCGCGTCGGGCCGCCTGACGATCGAAGCTGGGCGGTCAAACTTTTCGCTGGCCACGCTGCCGAAAGAAGACTTTCCGATCATGGCATCGTCCGAATATGCCGCAAACTTCTCCGCTTCCGCGCCGATCCTGCGGCGGCTCTTCGACAAGTCGAAATTCGCGATCTCGACCGAGGAAACGCGATACTATCTCAACGGCGTCTACATGCATGTGGCTGATGGGGATGGCGGCAAGGTATTGCGCTGTGTCGCGACAGATGGCCACCGCCTGGCGCGGATTGACGCCGACCTGCCCCAAGGTGCGGCAGAGATGGCCGGTGTGATCGTACCCCGCAAGACAGTTGGCGAGTTGCGCAAATTGCTGGATGATGACGATATGCAGATTGCCGTATCGGTGTCCGAGACCAAGGTGCGCTTTGCCACACCCGATATCACGCTGACATCCAAAGTGATCGACGGAACCTTCCCCGATTACACACGCGTCATCCCGCAAGGAAATAGCCGCAAGCTGGAGGTGGATGCGAGCGAGTTTGCCAAAGCCGTTGATCGCGTCGCAACGGTTTCGTCCGAGCGATCGCGTGCCGTGAAACTGCAGCTTGACGAGGATAAGCTGGTCTTGTCGGTCAACGCCCCCGACAGCGGTGCTGCGGAAGAGGAACTGGCAGTCGCCTATGGCGACGAGCGATTGGAGATCGGGTTCAACGCGAAATACCTGCTGGAAATTGCAAGTCAGGTGGATAGGGAAAACGCTGTCTTCATGTTCAACTCCTCAGGTGATCCGACGCTGATGCGTGAAGGCAATGACACAAGTGCGGTCTATGTCGTCATGCCGATGCGCGTGTGACGGGGCCAAAAATTTTCAAAATTTTTGGATGCAGGATTTTGGAAAATCCTTATCAGCGCCCATGAAAACGCTGGCGCTGACTCAGCTGACGCTGTCGCATTTTCGGTCGCACAAGCGCGTGGAGCTTGACGTCAGCGCGCAGCCCATTGCGATTTTTGGCCCCAACGGCGCGGGCAAGACCAATTTGCTTGAGGCTGTCTCCCTGCTGTCACCAGG
The DNA here is from genome assembly GCF_033963905.1 of Cognatiyoonia sp. IB215182. Classification (NCBI taxonomy): domain Bacteria; kingdom Pseudomonadati; phylum Pseudomonadota; class Alphaproteobacteria; order Rhodobacterales; family Paracoccaceae; genus Cognatiyoonia; species Cognatiyoonia sp. IB215182. The sequence continues at coordinate 164,931 of NZ_JAXBMB010000010.1, read as the reverse complement.
ACGCGGTCTGCGGCGGGCGGGCGCCGACGATTTGACGCGCCGTCCAGAGGCGCTGGGCTGGAAGATCACCGCGCATCTGCTATCGCTTGGCCAGACGCATGAGATCGAAACATGGGCCGAAGCAGGTGGCCCGCGCCAGCTGCGTATCGACGGCAAGAGCGCCCCGCAAACCGCCCTTGGCAGGATTGGCCGCATCTTGTGGTTGGTTCCGTCAATGGACCGGCTCTGGATCGAGGGCGCCGAGGGGCGCAGACGATTTCTTGACCGCGCGACGTTGAGCTTTGAGCCGGGTCATGCGGAAGCTGTGCTGACTTATGAAAAGGCGATGCGCGAGCGTAACCGACTGCTCAAGGATATGGTCCGCGACCCGCATTGGTATACGGCCATCGAGTTACAGATGGCCGAGGCTGCCATTATGATCCAAGCCAACCGGCGGCGCGCTATTGCCGAGCTGACGACCGCTCAAGAGGCGGCGGCAACGGCGTTTCCGACCGCCACTCTTGCGCTGACCAGCCCGGACCCGATCCCTGACGATCTGCAGACCGCTCTAGCGGACAATCGCGGGCGCGACATGGCTGCTGGACGCACGCTGATCGGGCCGCACCGTGCTGATCTTGAGGCTGTCTTTGCTGACAAGGGCGTGGAGGCGAAAGACTGTTCTACGGGCGAGCAGAAGGCACTGTTGATCAGCCTCATCCTTGCAAATGGTCGCGCACTTGCCGCTGATTTCGGCGCACCGCCCATCCTGCTCTTGGATGAGGTTGCCGCCCATCTTGATGCAAATCGTCGTGCAGCGCTTTATGACGAAATCTGCGACCTCGGCGCGCAGGCCTTCATGACCGGCACTGGACAAGAGCTTTTTGCGGAGCTTGGTGACCGCGCCCAGCATATTGAAGTGACGGAAACCGATGGCCATTCCACCCTTATTCGAAAGGTTGCCACATGACACCACAACGCGTGACGCTCATAACCCTCGGCGTAGCCGATCTGGAACGTGCCAAGACTTTCTATGCCGCACTGGGCTGGACGCCCACGCGCGAAGTGGAGGGTCAGGTTGTCTTCTATCAGATCAACGGCATGGCGCTGGGTTTCTTCGGGCTGGGCTCATTGGCCAAGGATCAAGGGCGGCCAGATGCGCAGCTCGGGGTTGGTGCGATGACGCTTGCGCAGAACTTTAACACAGAAGCCGAAGTTGACGCGGCTTACAAAACCGCGATTGAAGCAGGTGCTGCAGTCTTGAAAGAGCCGCAAAAGGTCTTCTGGGGTGGCTATTCAGGCTATTATGCCGATCCGGATGGCCATGTCTGGGAAGTGGCGCATAACCCGTTCTGGCCGCTGAACGAGGATGGCAGTTTGACCCTGCCGCCCGAATGACGATCACCACAGCCGATATGCTCCTTTATGCTGGGGCACTGGTCATTCTTTTCATGACGCCGGGGCCGGTCTGGGTCGCATTGCTTGCGCGGTCGCTATCGGGCGGGTTTCAGGCGGCATGGCCCTTAGCAATGGGTGTCGCAATCGGCGATATCGTCTGGCCGCTTGTCGCGGTGCTGGGCGTCACCTGGCTTGTCTCTGCATTTGCAGGCTTCATGACCGTCCTGCAATGTGTGGCGGTGATCGTCTTTGTCGTCATGGGGTTCATGCTGATCCGGCATGCCGATCACGCGCTGAGTACCAATACGCGTCTCACCCGGCCGGGCATGTGGGCGGGGTTCGTCGCTGGTCTTGCCGTGATCATTGGCAACCCGAAAGCGGCGTTGTTCTATATGGGGATCCTGCCAGGTTTTTTTGACCTCAGCCGGGTTACAGCGACCGATATGGTGGCGATCTGCACGCTTAGTTTTGTAGTGCCTCTTGGTGGTAACCTGATCCTTGCAGTCTCGGTGGATAGGGTTCGAGGCTTGCTGAAATCCCCTAAAGCGGTAAGGCGCATGAACCTGACGGCGGGGTGGCTATTGATCGGCGTCGGGGCCGTTATCGCGGTTGGTTAGAACGCCGTCAAAACGCGCTGTCTTGCAACACAAAATCTTGTGTCATTTGCGTGACAAAGACCGCAGAAAAGCATATATTTTGGGGGTAAAAATACAGGAACTACCCCATGGCCGACGACAATAATAATCCGGAAGAGTACGGCGCGGATTCTATCAAGGTTCTCAAAGGTTTAGAGGCGGTGCGTAAGCGCCCCGGCATGTATATCGGCGATACCGATGACGGCTCTGGTCTGCACCATATGGTCTACGAGGTCGTCGACAACGGAATTGATGAGGCGCTGGCCGGTCATGCGGACCATGTCTATGTCAAAATCAACGCTGACGGGTCCGTGACTGTCGGGGATAATGGGCGCGGAATCCCGGTGGATATCCATGCCGAAGAGGGCGTTTCAGCGGCAGAGGTCATCATGACCCAGCTGCATGCCGGCGGGAAGTTCGACAGTAACTCTTACAAGGTCTCCGGTGGTCTGCACGGCGTCGGCGTGTCCGTTGTGAATGCGCTGTCGGATTATCTCGAATTGCGCATCTGGCGCGATGGCAAAGAACACTACGCCCGGTTCGAAGGTGGATTTACGACCGAACATCTGCGTGTTGAAGGTGATGCCGGTGGTCGTAACGGAACCGAGGTGACGTTCCTCGCCTCGACCGACACGTTCAGCAACCGCGACTACGACTTTCACACGCTCGAAAAGCGCCTGCGTGAATTGGCCTTTTTGAACTCTGGCGTGCGGATCATCCTTGAAGACTTGCGTCCGGCGGAACCGCTCAAGGTCGATCTGTTCTATGAGGGCGGGGTCAAGGAATTTGTCAAATATCTCGACCGGTCCAAGACACCGCTGATGGACGCTCCAATCTATGTGGCGGGCGAACGTGATGAGATCGGCGTCGAGGTCGCGATGTGGTGGAACGACAGCTACAACGAGATGGTGCTACCCTTCACCAACAACATCCCACAGCGGGATGGGGGTACGCATATGGCGGGCTTTCGCGGGGCGCTGACCCGCGCGATCAGCAAATATGCTGCAGAAAGCGGGATCGCGAAGAAAGAGAAAGTCGCGCTGACCGGCGACGATGCACGTGAAGGGCTGACCTGCGTACTGTCGGTGAAGGTGCCCGATCCGAAGTTCTCAAGCCAGACCAAGGACAAGCTGGTCAGTTCCGAGGTGCGCCCCGCCGTCGAAAGCCTGATGAACGAGAAGCTGAACGAATGGTTCGAAGAGAACCCGGCCGAGGCCAAGTCGATCATCACGAAAATCGTTGAGGCCGCAGCAGCGCGCGAGGCTGCCCGTAAAGCGCGTGAAATCCGGCGCAAATCGGCGATGGATGTGAACTTCAACGCATCGAAGCTCAAGGATTGCTCGGAAAAGGACCCATCCAAGACGGAGGTTTTCCTTGTCGAGGGGGATAGCGCGGGGGGGTCCGCCCAGACAGGCCGCGACCGCAAGACCCAAGCTATTCTACCCTTGCGCGGGAAGATTCTGAATGTCGAACGGGCGCGGTTTGACCGCATGCTAAGCAGTCAGGAGGTTGGCAATCTCGTTATGGCACTCGGCACCGGGATTGGTCGGGATGAGTTCAACATCGACAAGCTGCGCTACCACAAGGTTGTTATCATGACCGATGCCGATGTGGACGGCGCGCATATCCGCACGCTGCTTCTTACCTTCTTCTTCCGCCAGATGCCGGAACTGATCGAAGGCGGTTACCTCTACATCGCGCAGCCGCCGCTTTACAAAGTCACGCGCGGCAAGTCCGAGGTGTATCTCAAGGATCAGGCAGCGATGGATGAGTACCTGATCGAACAGGGTATCGAAGGTGCCATGCTGCGGCAGGGCAATGGTGAGGAAATCGCCGGGGCCGATCTGCGCCGCGTGGTGGATGAGGCGCGGCAGCTCAAGCGCGTGCTTGACGCCTTCCCGACCCACTATCCCCGGCATATCCTTGAACAGGCTGCAATTGCGGGCGCGTTTGTGCCGGGTGCAGTTGACGCCAATCTGCAGGGTGTGGCCGATACGGTGGCACGACGGCTCGACCTGATTGCGTTGGAATGGGAGCGCGGCTGGCAGGGCCGGATCACGCAGGACAAGGGCATTCGGCTCGCGCGTATTTTGCGCGGCGTGGAAGAGGTACGCACACTTGACGGCCCCATGCTGCGGTCCGGCGAAGCGCGACGCACTGGGTCGTTCACCCAGAGCTTGCAAGAGGTTTACAACCTGCCTGCCACGTTGATCCGCAAAGAGCGTAGCCAGATTATCCACGGTCCACTTGATCTGCTGAAGGCGATCCTGGAGGAGGGCGAAAAGGGTCTCTCGCTGCAACGTTATAAAGGTTTGGGCGAAATGAACCCCGATCAATTGTGGGAAACCACGCTGGACCCGGATGCACGCACGCTTTTGCAGGTGAAAGTTGAAGATGTCGCCGAGGCGGATGACCTCTTTACCAAGCTGATGGGTGACGTGGTTGAGCCAAGGCGCGAGTTCATTCAGGAAAACGCGCTGAGCGTGGAAAACCTCGATTTCTGAGGCAGAGTCGTTCTTCCTTCTGCAACCTACCGCACCAGCGCCGTGTTTTTTACAAGGCCGGCGGTCGGTGCTAGGATGCGATGCTTTCGCTTGGCCCGGCGTTACGCGCCAGCGCTGCGGCCAAAGCTTCATCCGATGGCATGGGCCGTCCGAAGTAGAAGCCCTGGGCATATTTTGCGCCCATGGCCCGGATCAGATCGACCTGAGCGCGTGTCTCGATCCCCTCAACGATAACATCAAGCTCCAGGTTGCGCGCTATGTCGAGCACGGCGTCCAGCAAAAAGCGTGATGGGTCAGATGTCACGATGTCGGTCACGAGCGATCGATCGATCTTTACCTCATCTGCGAAGGTTCTCCGCAAATAGGCCAGCGAGGAAAAACCGGTGCCAAAATCGTCGATTGAGACGCGCACGCCCATTTGATTGATCGCCTCAATGGTCTTTTTTGCACGGGCCCAATCATGCATTTCCGCGGTCTCGGTTATTTCAATGGTGAGCAATTCTGGCGGCAGGCGCGATGAATTCAAGGCGTCGCTGACGATCTGCACCAGCTTGGTTGAACTAAAGTGGATGGTTGAGAAGTTTATGCTGATCGAGAATGCAGTGCCGTTCTCGGCGTTGAATCGGGCCAGATGCTGCGTTGCATCGCGCAAAAGTCTGCAATCGATGTCAGAGATTTGGCTGCTCTCTTCGGCCACGGAAATGAACTCTTTGGGCGGAACAATCACGCCATTACGCCGCCAACGGGCAAGCGCCTCAAATCCGAAAACCTGCCCGGTCTGCAGGTTCACCTTGGGTTGGAGAAAGAAGTCCAGGTCACCATTGGTGATTGCCGCGGGCAGGTCTTCGATCATCTGACGCCGCTCAAGGAACTGGCGCGCCAGCGTCCCGTCATAAATCGTGTATCGGCCTTTGCCGTCTGACTTCGACGCATAAAGCGCAAAATCCGCCGCCCGCATAAGCGCGTCGCTGTCACTTTCCATATCTGTCGCGATGCCGATGCTCGCCGCAACCTGCAGCTTTTCGCCATCGTGAAAGACCGGAGTTCTAATCGCATCAATTACGTCTTCCGATACTTTCTTAAGCAATTGCAGATCGTCGCTGGGCAAGATGATTGCGAATTCATCGCCGCCCAAACGCGCCGCCAATCCGCTTTGCAGTGCCGATGCAGATTGAATCGCTGAGGCGACATGGCACAAGATCGCGTCACCTGCTGCGTGGCCATGCGTGTCGTTCACATATTTGAAGCCATCAAGATCAATCAACAACAGGCCTGTTTTGCGTCCTTTGGCCAAAGCACTAGACAACCTGTCCTGGAACTGAACCCTGTTTGGCAGACCGGTCAGCGGATCGAAAAAGGCCAGGTGATTGACGCGTGCCTCGGCTGCTTGCCGCGCGCGTTTTGCAATGACTTCCCAGCGCAGAAGCATTGTTGCCGCAATGCCGAGCACCGACAGGCCAAACAACGTGACCCAAATGACAGTGCGTTGATTGGCAACCGCCTTGGATTGGCGCGCCAGCAATTGGTCCTGCAGTTGCCGCATCTCATCAAGGTATCGTACCAATGCTTGCCGCGCCGATTGCGCGCGCCTGGTCAGTTCCTCCGAAAGATAAGGCAAATCATCAAAATTGGTCGCAATCGCATCATCGGCCAATGCCTGAATGTGGCGTAATGCGGCAATCGCATCATTTGCCGTTTCCATAGCCCCGCCGGTGATCTGGACGCGCTGAAATGTATCCGTCCGAACATAAAGAAAGTCAGCGGCGACCCTAAAATCCTCAGCGGCCTCTGGCGTCATGCGGCGCTGACCATTGGCGTTTTGCATGATCAGAACGAGCCTTTGCACATCGCTCAATGCCACATAGCCATTGCGCAACTGACGGTCGTTGAACGACCGATGGGTGAGTTGCAACTGATTGACCGTCGCCTGCACATAATAGCCGGCAAACAGGCATGTGCCCACAATGGCGATCACACAACCAAAGACCACACCCCGCCGCAGAAATGCGGCGCTGATGCGATCCATGACGCTTGTTCTGATTGCGGCGGGTTCGATCAAGAATGCTTATCGCGGCTCAATGCGTGCCGCCATCCAAACCAGATGCGACTCTTTCGCGACAGTCGATGATGAATATGCTTCCATCGGGATTACGAATTGGATTGGCCCGCGTTCCCGCCGAGAGTGGGGCTGTCCGTCAACACGCGTTGCGATAAGAACGGGCACGTCTTCCCATACCGCCCGCGGGATCACGGTCGCGTAATCGTTCTCGGCCGTCACACGAATTTCGGCAACTTCTTCAAGGCCGTTGGCGCGCAGCAAGTCCGACAAGAGGATGCCGTCAAATTCCGCGGGATCGGAGCGCCATGGCGTCGTTGTTCGCAACCTGTAGGTCGTCAGTTCCTCGAGTGTCGCGGGGCTATAGCGTGTCTCTTGCCCGTCGGGCCCAGCAATGACCAGCTCCGCCGGTATATGGTTGATGGGTGTCAGTTCGACGGGTTCCAACGCCTCTGCCCAGGCATTGGTCGCGGTGATGAATGCGGCAATTACAGCAAGCAGCTTTTGCATGACATGTCTCCAGTTACTGAAAGTCATGTAAATGCATAAGGCAACAAGGGTTAAATCAACGTATGTGCTGCCTATGAGGCCAGCCTGGAACTACCGGAATTCGACGATCTTGGTAAACGCTTTTCGATGTCGCACAGGGCTTGTCGGAGGAGGCTTTTACTTTCCGGAGTTTTGCAACAAAACCGCAAAGACAAGAGGTGCGGCTGCGATGACAAGTGTGATCCGGATCACGTGCATGATTGAGACGTAAGTGACATCCTGATCAAGCGCCAAGGCAAGCAGTGACATCTCGGCCAAGCCTCCCGGCGAGTAGGCGAGGAACGCTTGGCTTAACGGAATGCCGCTTTGCAATGCGATGAACTCCGCAAATCCGACGGCCACGCAAAGCATCGCAAGCGATGACAAAGTCGCCAGCAATAGGTCGCGCCGGATCTCGGCCAGGGTGGCACCCACAAAGCGGGTGCCGATAATTGTGCCAATGCTGATCTGCGCGGCGATGATAAAAATCGTCGGTGGTGCCACGGTGACCCAGCCCAGAATATGGGTGGCACCGCTTAACAAGAGCGGTCCGAAGACCGGTGCGGCGGGCAGGCGCAAGCGTTTGCCACCCCACGCCCCAAGGGCCACACATCCGCCCAATATGATGTAATCGGAAATACCGATCGCATTAAGTGCGACCCAATTGCTTGCACCTGTGCCATTACTTGAGACTCCAAGGACAAGCCCGAAGAATAAGGCGACAAAGGTGATCACGATCAGGATGCGCGCGGCATGGGCCAGCGCGATCCGGCGTTCATCGCCGCCCGCCTCGGCACCCAAGAGCATCATCTCATTCAGCCCGCCGGGCATCGCGGCGTAGTAGGCCGAGACAGCATCGTATTTGCCAATCCGACGGTAGACGAGAAATGACAGACCGGCGGCGCAGGCAAGGAAGACGGGCAGCAACACGAGCGTCAGAACCCAACTGCCCAAAAGGTCGAACACCTCTGCCGTGACGCCAGAGCCCAGCATGACACCGATCACCGGAATGACAAAGGGGCGCAGACCGGCGGGGGCACGTACCGGCATGCGCAGCATTGCGGCACATGTGTTGCCGATCATCGGCCCCAGCATCCATGGCAAGGGCAGGCCGACCGCATAGGCGCCAATGCCTGAGACCAGCCCGATGGTCAGCGCCAAGAGCATCCGGGGATAGTCAGATTGCGCGTCCATCACTTCAGCATGCGTCCAACATGCGCGGACCATGGGGTGCGGCGTGTCGATGGTCAACGGGCATCGCGCATGTGATGCCCGTTGAAAGCGCACGCTAGTGCCGGTGCAGCATGATCGGGTCTATGCGCACCTGTTGATGTGTCTGAGGCGGCAGCCCCAGATCCTGTCGCAGATGGTTCGACAGCAGATCAACATTTCGCCGCTTGCTTTGCGACGACTGGGCCTGAATGTCAGGCGGATGCTGCTTGCGAAACAACCTTGCCGCGACAGCCAGGATGACACGTCGCAGGCCGAAATTCGCGACCAGATCATCGACGACCTCGGTCAGAGGTTGCGGGTTCTTGAGTGGTAACGCATTCATTTTGTTCCATTTCCGCAGACATACTGCGGCCTTTCATGATGAAAATGGTTTGATGGATGAGCAGGCCGCACGAGGCCGCATGCAAGACGATCAAACGTTGGTTCTTAAGGGTTTGGAAGATGGCCGATAACGACCAGTGGCGAGTATCAGATCAACTGATCGACATGCGTCATTGCCGCACGTGCGCCAGCCGGAAGACACCAGAACAGGGATAGATCAGGATTGTAAGTCATCGTAACCCTCCCTCTTTGATGTGGTCCGACACGCACACTCATACAGTGTGCGGGAAAAAATGCAAACAGCTTTCCGTAGCGGCAGCCGAAAGTGGCAAAATCGCCGCGATTGACCCTAAAGACCGCCTATATGATGCGTGCCGCGATCCTTGGCGAGGGCGATCTGTTTCTGCCGCTCTCTGAATCGGTCTTTATCCGCTTCTGATGTCTCGTCCACGCAATGATGACAAGACACGCCTGCCTCGTAAGCCGGGTGGTTGCGATCATCGGGCTGCAACGGGCGGCGGCAGGCATGACACAGGATATGCGGCCCTTCTTTCAGGCCGTGTTCGACACTGACGCGGGCATCGAAGACAAAGCACGACCCGTCCCATTTGCTTTCGGCTTCGGGCACCTCTTCGAGGTACTTCAGGATGCCGCCTTTGAGATGGTAAACATCCTCAACCCCTTGACCCAGAAGGTAATTCGTCGATTTCTCACACCGGATACCACCGGTGCAGAACATCGCAATCCGCTTGTTGTGAAAGCGGTGCTTGTTCTCTTCCCACCATGCAGGAAACTCACCAAAGCTTTTCGTCTCTGGGTCGATGGCACCTTCAAATGTGCCGATCGCGACCTCGTAATCATTGCGCGTGTCAATCACCGCTACATCGGGCGCGCTGATCAAATCGTTCCAGTCGGCAGGCGCCACATAATGGCCAACGCGCGCAACGGGGTCCACATCTGGCTGGCCCATCGTCACGATTTCCTTTTTCAGGCGCACCTTCATGCGGTGAAAAGGTGGGGTTGTCGCGGTACTTTCTTTCCATTCCAGATCTGCGCAACCGGGAAGCCCCCGAATATGGGCGAGCACAGCATCAATACCCCCACGATCCCCCGCAATCGTGCCGTTGATCCCTTCATGCGCAAGCAAAAGTGTGCCGTTCACCCCGCTTTGCTTGCAAACCGCAAGAAGCGGTGCTTGCAAGGCGGGGGGCGCATCAAAACGCGTAAAGTGGTAGAGGGCGGCGACAACATACATGCCGCGTCAGTTACGCCCGGCAATGCCTTTCTGCAAGGGTTGGTCTTTTTACAAGCCGCGACGGAAATGGTGTTTACGCGCGTTCAATCAGTGTCACGCAACTTTTTCAGGAGCGGATTGATGCGCAAACGTCCAACACCCAACGGATTGCTGATCGGATTTTCCATTGCCTATGTCGCCCTCGGCCTTGTGATCATGACCGCGAAAGCGGGGTTAGTTTAGAACGTTGCCTTTCGCGGCGGCGATGGCCAGACCGTCAGCGACGGCCGTAAAGGCCTCTGCCTGTTCCAGTTCCGCATGCGGGAACATCGCAACCATCGTACTGGCCACGACCTCCAGCAGGCTAGAGCCGCCGACGAACACGATCTTGCCGATGCGCTCTGGTGAGATGTCAGCCATCGCCAAGGTCTCGGCGGCGCAGCTTCGGATTTCGGCGGCGTGGTCTTTCAGGATAGCCGCCATCGCGTCTTTCGTCAGATCAGCGGCAAGCGCGGGTGTGATCAGATCGAGATCGATGCTGGTTTGTGCGATATCTGGTGCATTGAGCCTGATTTTGCCGTCTTCAACCGCAAAGGCGATGTCGTGGCCCAACTCCATCTGTAGCACGGTCTGCAACCGTGCGAACAGGTCCGGGTTGATACCCAGCTTTGCGTAATCCGCTGCCATGCGCCGGTTTTCAGGCGTGTAGACAAAGGGGATTTTCTGCCATGTTGCCAGATCATTATAAATTGCGTTGGGGGCGATATGCTGCCCATCGCCCAGTTCGTTGCGCACGGGCGCACCGCGACCCAAAAGTGGCATCACGGATGCGATGGAAATGGCACGGTCAAAATCGGTGCCCCCGACACGCACGCCATGGCTTGCGATGATCCGGGTCTGGTCGCCCTCGCGCGCAAAGATGGAAAAGTCAGATGTACCGCCGCCGATATCCACAATCAGGCCCAGCGTGTCCCGCTCCAGCGGACCGCTCGCAAGTGCCGCAGCTTCGGGTTCGTACATGAAGGCCACGTCGCGGTATCCGGCAATCATGTAAGCCTCGCGCAGATCCACTTCGGCCTGCGCATTACGAGCGGCATCGCCGGAATGGAAACGCACTGGGCGTCCGGACAAGGCGATATCGTAGGTTTCGCCGGTTTCGGCCTCTGCCCGGTGGCGCAACATGCGCAAGAAGCGGGCGACAACTTCGATCAGCGTCAGCCGTTCATACGCGATCTGGCGCTTCTCGCGCATCAGTGGTGTCCCCAGAACAGATTTGAGCGCGCGCATGAACCGCCCCTCGCGTCCGTCAATCAAGGCTGCATTCGCCTCGGACCCATACGTCGTGACCTTGCGATCATAGTCGAAGAAAACGGACGTTGGTAAAGTGGTGCGCCCCGGCTCAACCGAAATGAGATGCGCGTGGCCATCAACCATCACCCCTGCCGCAGTGTTCGAGGTGCCAAAATCGATCCCTAGAATGGCCATCACGCGCTCCGACGATTTGCGAAAGACGCGCGTCATATGCGCAAGCGGGGGCACATGCAAGCCTGTCCCGGACTTGATCAGGCACCTTTGGCGCGTCAGCATCAAAGAAAGGAGGCGCGCATGACGAAAATCATCTGGATGACCGATCCGCACTTTCAGAATGAAGGGCTGGTAGACGACCTAAACCCGCGTACCCGACTGAAGGCCGCTATTGCGCATATGAACGCACACCACGCCGATGCGGATTTCATGGTGCTGACGGGTGATCTGGTCGGCGATGATATCGAAGGCGATTACCGGTTGCTCGCGACATATCTCGCCGAGAGCAAAATTCCCGTCTATCCGCTCGTCGGTAATAACGACGACAGGGCCGGGTTTCGCGCGCATTTGACCTTGCCCGAAAACACCATGGACGAGTTCATCCAGTATAAGGTGGATACACCTGACGCGACGATCCTTTGCCTTGATACGCATATGGTCGGGTCGCATGCCGGTCAGTTTTGCGCAGCACGGCAGGAATGGCTGGCCGCCCATCTAGGCGACATGCCGACATATGTCTTCATGCACCATCCGCCGATGGACCTGCATTTGTCGCCGCAGGATGAGATCAAGCTGGCAGACGGCGATGCCTTTCTTGACCTGATTGCCAATGGTGTTGACCACCTTTTCATCGGTCACGTTCACAGGCCCACATGCGGCACGATCCGGGGCATCCCTTTCGCAACACTACGGGCGTTGTCGTTCCAGGCACCCCCACCGCAACCGCCTTGGGATTGGAGTGGTTTCGTTCCGGCGAAAGAGGCGCCGCATTACGGCGTGCTCTATATTGAGAATGGGAATGTCACCCTGCAGCACACCGATTTTTGCGAATACGAAACAGGGATTGAGCGCTGACGCTTTTCATTCATGGCCACCGCTCGTAAGAGGCGCCTATGCAAAGGGTCATGATCTGCGGTGGGCCGGGTTCCGGCAAAAGCACGCTTGCCCGGATTTTGGGTGAGCTGACGGGCCTTCCTGTCTTTCACATGGATCAAATCCATTGGAAATCGGGATGGGTTGAGCGCTCCACTGATGAAAAGTCCACCATGTGCCACGCGGTGCATATGCAGGATGAATGGATCTTCGAAGGCGGGCATTCGCGGACCTATGCCGAGCGCGTCGCGCGGGCGGATACGTTCGTCTGGCTTGATCTGCCTGTGGTCTTGCGACAATGGCGAGTCTTTCGGCGCACGCTCCAAGGCTATGGGCAGAGCCGGCCCGATTTGCCGGACGGGTGCCCGGAAAGGTTCAACAAGGAAACGCTAGAGTTCTGGCGTTTCATCTGGCGCACAAGGCACACCGCGCGGGCGAAACTTGCCGCGATTGCGGCCAATCCCGGTCATCTGACGGTCCATCATCTACAAACCCGCTCGCAGGTCGCTGCATTCATTGCTAACCTACCTGGAAAAGCGGAGGCTTTACGATGACCCACGCACTTCTTGTCATCGACGTGCAAAATGATTTCTGCCCCGGCGGCGCGCTGGCCGTGGCTGGCGGCGATGAGATCGTCCCCGGGATCAATGCTGAAATGGACAAGTATGACGCCGTGATCCTGACACAAGACTGGCATCCGGCTGGCCATTCCTCTTTCGCGTCGAGCCATGATGCGGCCCCGATGAGCATGACGGAGATGCCGTATGGCCCGCAGGTGCTATGGCCCGATCACTGTATTCAAGGTACGCAAGGGGCGGCATTCCATGCTGATCTCAATACGGACCGGGCAGATCTGATCATCCGCAAAGGCTACAACCCGGCTATCGACAGCTATTCTGCGTTCTTTGAAAATGACAAAACTACTCCGACCGGGCTTGAGGGTTATCTGCGCACCCGTGGCATCGAAAGTGTCACGCTCGTCGGACTCGCAACTGATTTCTGCGTGAATTATTCCGCCGTGGATGCGGCGCGACTTGGTTTTACCGTCACGGTCAATACCAACCTTTGCCGCGCCATAGATTTTGACGGCTCGCTTCTGGCCGCCCGAACGGCCATGGGTGAGGCTGGTGTGGTGCTCGCTTAACGCCCGCGTCCCGCAAACCAGACCGACGAAACCCCCGCAATCATGATCACGACCAGCCCAGCAAGGCTCAACTGATCCGGCCATTGGCCAAAGACAAGCCACCCGATCACCATCGCTGCTAGAAGTTGGCTATAGATCAGCGGGGCAATCACCGCCGCTGGCGTCGTCCGGTTGACCATGACCAGCAAGAAGTTACCACCCGCTGAGCCAAGCGCGGAGAGTGTGATCAAGCCGAGGGCCTGCGGTGTCAGTGCCGGTATGGGTAAGAATGCAAAAGGCGCCAGAATGATCGCTCCGATGATCAGCTGCGACAGCAGTAGAAATCGGGGCCGAAAGGCGGGCGCCAACCAACGGGTCGCCACGAGATAGGCCCCGTAAAAGCACCCCGCCAGAACGGCAAAGCCCATGCCGGTGGTCATCCCAAAACCGGGGCGGACCACCAACAGTACCCCGGCAAAGCTGACCAGCAACAGGATAGTACGCAGCCGCGTAATCCGCTCGCCCAGCACCGCCGCAGACAGAAAATAGGACACGACCGGCCCCACAAAGAACCCGCCAAAGACGTTTGCGAGTGGCTCGGTCTTCAATGCCGTGAGTATACAGACGATCCCGCCGACAATCAGGCCTGCGCGAAGAAGAAGACGCCAGTCCAAAAGCAACTGCATCTCGGCCCATTGCAATGCGCAAAAAGGCGCCAGTAGCACGGCTGCAAGAGCAAAACGCGTCCAGGCGACAAAGACCTGCGGAAATCCCGCCCCGGTGAGTACGGTTGCCGCAGCGTCGCCCCCGACAATCAGAAACATTGCCAGCACGACCGCACCGACAACAGATGGCGCAAAGCTGTTCGTCACCCTAGGAATTCTAAGGCCACATACAGGAGCAAGAGCAGCCCCACTCCCAAGCCGAGCAAGGCAATGCCGCGACGGGTCTGGTTCTTTGGCCTCGCCCGCAAAGCCTGAGCGACAGGTGTGACCGGGGGAGCGAGTAGCGTCTCGTCCTCCAACGGCTTGGCTGCATCCAGCGATGCCAGAAAGCCCTGAAAATCAAAGCCGCCCCAATTCACCCCTGCCAGATCGTGGTTGCCCAGATTGGCGGTGAGTTTCTCGATCACATGTACACGCGCCGTCTCATCCCGCGCCGGGTAAAGACCCGGCGGTGCGCCGCTATCATAGACCTGTAGGGCAAACCCGCTGTCGAGGAAGAAGGTGCGCACCGCTTCGTCGGCCTGCTCTAGCGCCGCAACAACCTTCGCATCGCGAAACATCGCTCGTTTTTCGGTGGCCATGCCAGTGACCGCCAGATCCCCAAACTGGTCCGGCAGCCCTTCTGGCGTGACCGCGACCATGTCGAAATCATAACGCAAAACCATTCCCATTGGCCCCCTTGCCACCCCCGCGCCCGCTTGATCTAACACGGAGAGCCAAGAGGGGGAACAGCACATGGTCGACATCGCCACGCGGGTCTGGAACCACAAATGGAAGATCGACCCGATCGTCCGGTCCCTGATCGACACCGATTTCTACAAGCTCCTGATGTGCCAGTCGGTCTTCCGCAACAAGCCCGACACGCAGGTTACCTTCTCCCTCATCAACCGCACCAAATCCATCCGCCTCGCCGACCTCGTGGACGAAGGCGAACTGCGCGAGCAGCTCGACCATATCCGCTCCCTCTCCCTGACCCGCGGCGAAAGCACATGGCTCCGTGGCAACACCTTTTACGGCAAGCGCCAGATGTTCACCCCCGCCTTCATGGAATGGTTCGAGAACCTCAAACTCCCCCCCTACCACCTCGAAAAACGCGACGGGCAATATGAACTCACCTTCGAAGGCTCCTGGCCTGAGGTCATGCTCTGGGAAATCCCCGCCCTCGCCGTGCTGATGGAACTGCGTGGCCGCGCCGTCCTCGGCACTATGGGCCGGTTCGAACTCCAGGTCCTCTATGCCCGCGCCATGACCAAGCTCTGGCAAAAGGTCGAACAGCTGCGCGATATCCCCGACCTGCGCCTCGCCGATTTCGGTACGCGGCGGCGGCATTCCTTCCTCTGGCAGGACTGGTGCGTGCAGGCCATGACCGAAGGGCTGGGCGACCGCTTCGTCGGCACCTCCAACTGCCTGATCGCCAAGAACCGGGATATGGAGGCGATTGGCACCAACGCCCATGAACTCCCCATGGTCTATGCGGCCCTCGCCGAGACCGACGAGGCCCTCGCCCAGGCCCCCTATGATGTGCTCGCCGACTGGCATGAGGAGCATGACGGCAACCTGCGCATCATCCTGCCCGACACCTACGGGACGAAGGGCTTCCTCGACCGCGCGCCCGACTGGCTGGCCCGCTGGACGGGGATCAGGGTCGACAGCGGCGACCCGGCCACCGGGGCGGAAACGGCGATCAACTGGTGGAAGTCGCGGGGGGAAGACCCGCGTGAAAAGCTCGTCATCTTCTCCGACGGTCTCGACGTGGACAAGATCATCGAACTTCAGGCCCAATTCGCCGGCCGCGTCCGCGTGTCCTTCGGCTGGGGCACGATGCTGACCAACGACTTCAAAGGGCTGACAGAGAACGACGCCCTCGCCCCCTTCTCCCTCGTCTGCAAAGCCATCGCCGCAAACGGCAAACCCACCGTCAAACTGAGCGACAACCCCAACAAGGCCATGGGGCCGGAGGAAGAGATCACCCGCTACAAACGGGTATTCGGGGTTGGGGAGCAGGTGGAGATGGAGGTTGTGGTTTGAGTGATTTCTTCACTCTGAGCACATAAAACGACAAGCAGCGGACCTAAGCCTTTGAAAGAATCCAACTTTTTGGTTAGCGTCATCAGGCACCTTAAGTGCGGAAATTTGTTGATTTATTAATGTGTTAGCGGTAATGTTCAATCAAACAGGGCGACTTCCCCGCAAAGAAAAACCGCCCTGAAACCCAATTACTTAGGCTTTTTGATTGTCTCAACAACATGAGTGTTTTTCTGCTGTTGAGCCTTTTTGACCGGTACGAAACGACCTGTTTTGGCGCTTCGTCCGACCTTGAAGGTACCTTTAGCCATCGGAAATCTCCTTTTGGCAAGACAGGTGGGTCGGGCCCACCGCCCTCGATGCCGAATTGCATCATCCATATGATGCGTCTCGAATCGGGAGCCCCACTACATATTACCTTCCTGCAGATTCAAAAGTCTAGCAGTTGTGTTTTGTAGATATACTTCATGGTTTACTTAGCGGCTCACTCAATTGCCGATATTTGGATAATTGCCCTCCAAGAATCGTCGCCTTGACGTTTCTGCGCCCTTGCTAGTTATCAAAACCCATGTTGCGAAAGCCTTCTTGTCTGTTGAAGGCACAGAGTTTAGCGCTGCAATGCTGCGCTCAGCTAGACGGATATAGAAGAGTGCTCTTTCCTTGTTCGGCCTAACCATTGGGTCATAGTCAGCTTCATGCCGTGCAGCTTGTAGCTGTAAGTACGCATCGGCAAAGTCTTTCAGCTCATCTGGGAATGCAACCTTCTTTGCCCTATCGCATGCCTGTCTAGATGTTCCATGGTCCAGTCCCCGATAGACTTCGACCCAAGCTTTGTTTGGTCTGCGAGACTTTGTAGCGCCGACAAGGCTGTCCGCACAAAGCTTTGCTAGTGCATGAAAAACAGCGTAGTAACTTGTGCTTATTGCCCGACGTAGATTGGACTGCGACAGTCTTTTGGCGTTTGCAGGGACCAGACGCCTTGCGGTTTTCAGCATTCCATCCGCAAGGCGACCGTCAGGCATTCACATGATGGCCAATGTTTGGCGTAATTACAGGGAAGAAGTCTCGCCACGAGTCACCAAGCGCATCCCTTACTCTGCCTGTTAGTCCAAAGTATCTATCAGCGATTTCTGAAGGCTTTGCCTCGGTTTCAATCGATACGAAGATATGGATCTGTAGCTGCGATTCAGATACATCTATTCTTTCGATTTTCACATCTGCTTGTAGCCCGTCACCAAGTTGTTCAGCAATCAGAGCCTCAACGTCGCTCAACAATTCGTCTGCGATTTTCATGCGTCAATCCTCGAGCTATGTGGCATCAACATAGTTGTTAGGTGTCTAGTGTCCACCACACACTTGCCAACAATTTGTTGACGACGATCTAAACGTTGCGTTCAGGACTCAGTTTTGACGGGCGGGAAATGTGTAGTCTGCCTACCGCTTACAAATTGACACAGCTCAACAGTGGGTTAATTCTCGATCCTCCCCGCGCGCTTTATTCTCCGCGAGCCTGCACCGCTGGACTACAATGCGCCAACATCCATCCGCTGATGTAGGACCCGCAAGACTTCCGTTGTTTCACCGACCACCCGAAAGAACACCATATGCTTGCCGACCGGCACACGGCGTACCCCGCGCCGGATGTCGTCGGCGGTTTGCGATACGATTGTCCCGTCAAGGAGCCGCGCAAAGACATCGGAAAGCTGTGTCACATAGGCGTCCGCTTGTGCGGTGCCCCATGTCTCCGCCGTGTACTCCCAGATATCTGCGAGGTCCCGCCGTGCGGCGGGCAAAATGATAAGCTGCATCAATGCGCGTCGCGGGCGGCATGCCTTTCGGCTAGGAACGCATCAAGGTCCCAAGGTTCACCCGGCCCAGACGCAAGCCCCTTATCGATCTCCGCGCGTAGCCGCTCCAGCTTTGCCTCTTCCTCTTCCAACAGTCGCAGCCCCGCGCGCACCACGTCGCTGGCAGAGCTATAGCGCCCCTCTTTCACCTTCGCGTCGATGAAACCCGTAAAGTGATCGCCAAGGGAAACAGACGTGTTGCGTGGCATGGTCGATCCTCATGTACCAAAGATGGGTACAGCATGGATCAAGTGGCGGGTTCGGTCAATCCTGACCATCCACCCTCCCCCGCAACGCCTTCACCTCCCCGCGCGCTTTCTTCTCCGCGAGCCTGCGGCGGATTGATCCTTTGGTAGGCCGTGTCGGCACCCGCCGCTTGGGCCGCTCGCAGGCTTTGTGGATCAGCTCTGCGCAAGACGATTGGTGACATGAACCAGTCGGCTTGGCGCATCAGTTCATGGCGCGATACGTCTCGATGATGTCACCCTTTGCGGGTGTTGCTTCATAGATGCCACGGCACACGGCGCGGCTGAGGCAGATGGCGGCGGCGGCGCAAATCTCTCGGAGCGTGTGATGATCTGCCAGCGTGCCTGATCCGGTTGAGACGCCGAACACAAGATCGCCGTCAAGCGGGGTATGCGCCGGCACAATGGAGCGGGCCAGGCCGTCATGCGCTGTCACGGCGAGCCTGTGGCATTGCGTTTTGCTAAGCGGGGCATCGGTCGCGACAATCGCAATTGTCGTATTGGCCTGCGCGGTTGCGTACAGCATCATCGCTTTTTCCTTGCGGCTGGGTTCGGGCGCCACCAGCCCGGATGCGGGGTCGGGACCAAGGCCGCCAAACTCACCGTCCATCTCAAACGCGGCGGCCCAGAAATGCCGGTCACCTGGTGTCGTCACGCTGCCCAAAGAGTTTACAGCAACCAATGCGCCGACCGTTGTACCGTTCGCGAGCACCATTGAAGCTGATCCGAGTCCACCCTTCTGCATCGCGGCCATCGCACCTGTGCCCGCTCCGACGGAGCCGAGTGCGAAGTCCTCGGCCGCCGCATCCAGCGCGGCGCGCCCCAGCGCCCTGTAAGGGTTCTCGTCCCAATCCTTGTCGCCCCCGTTGATCAAGTCGAACAGGATCGCCCCCGGCACAATTGGGACATGCATCGCGCCCACAGCGTAGCCGCGCCCTTGCGCGCGCAGCCCGTCCATGACGCCGGAGCAGGCATCCAACCCGAAGGCCGAACCGCCTGACAGGACCAGCGCGTCGATATCCGTGACAGTCTTGTCAGGCGCGAGCAAATCAGTTTCGCGTGTCCCCGGCGCGCCACCCATGACATGGACACTGGCCGTGAACGGCGTCTGGGCAGTCAGTACTGTTGTGCCGGACTTCAGGCTGTCGTTCTGCGCATTGCCGACCTTCAGCCCCGCGACGTCGGTAATCAAATTGCGGGGTCCTTTAGATACAACGGCCACCATCCACCTCCATCGCGACGCCTGTGATCATGCTCGCTTCGTCTGAACACAGGAAGCAGGCAGCGTTCGCCATATCCTCCGGTGTTGAAAACCGACCCAGCGGGATTGTCGCCAGAAACTTTGCCCGTATCTCCGGCGTGTCCTCGCCCATGAACGACTTCAGGAGCGGCGTCTCACCAGCGACCGGATTGAGTGCATTGACCCGAACGCCATGGGGCGCGAGCTCGATTGCCATCGCTTTCGTGGCAGTGATCATCCAGCCTTTTGAGGCGTTGTACCAGTTCAGCCGCGGCCGGGGCGAGACCCCTGCGGTTGAAGCGATGTTCAGGATGGCGCCTGTTTCCCGCTCTTTGAAATGCGGGACAAAGGCGCGTGCGGTCAGATAGACCGACTTCATGTTTACGTTATAGACCCGGTCGAAATCGGCCTCACTCACATCCTCTAGCGCGCTGGGCCGATGCGTCACACCTGCATTGTTCACCAATATGTCGAGTGGTCCGTGCTTCAGCACATCCGCCGCCATTGCTGAGACCGATGCGCCATCAGCTATGTCGCAGATGATGGCCACCCCACCAATCTCATCCGCGACAGCCTGTGCTGCTGCGCCGTTGATATCTGCTGAAAAAACCTGCGCGCCCTCGGCGGCAAACTTCCGCGCGATGCCCGCGCCAAAACCTGACCCGGCGCCCGTTATGACCGCTGTTTTACCCTTTAGCCTCATCCCTTCACCCATGCCATGCAGCCACCGTCTTGAGCGTAGAGAAGCCGTAAAGCGCCTCAAACCCCTTTTCGCGGCCATGCCCCGATTTGCCGACCCCGCCAAAGGGCAGCTCAACCCCGCCGCCCGCACCGTAATTGTTGATAAAGACCTGCCCCGATTTCAGCGCCTTTGCCAGCCGCATCTGCCGTCCGCCATCCCGGGTCCAGATGGCTGCCACAAGCCCATAATCGGTGCCATTGGCAATGCGTATCGCCTCTGCTTCGTCTTCGAAGGGAATGATCGCTTGAACCGGGTCAAAGATCTCGTCCTGCGCAAGGATGTGATCCGGCGGGACATTGGCGAAAAGGGTGGGCGGGACGTAGTGGCCTGCGGCGTCGGTCACAATTTGTCCTTGCGCGGCGATGGTCAGATCGGCCCCTTTCTCGAGAAACCCGGTCACGATCTCCTTCTGCTTGGCTGAGATCAACGGGCCAACATCCAGATCCTCCATCGCGGGGCCGACCTTGAGTTCGCCATAGGCCGCGGCCATCCGGTCCCTCACCTCATCATAGATCCTGCGCTGCACCAGAATGCGGCTGGAGGCCGAGCAGGTCTGCCCCGCATTCTGGATGCCTGCGTTGATCAGGAAGGGCAGAGCGCGATCCAGATCGGCGTCATCAAAGACGATCTGCGGGGATTTCCCGCCAAGCTCCAGCGTGACGGGGATCACGTTTGTGGCGGCTGCGGCCTGGATCGCCTCACCGGTGCGGACCGAGCCTGTGAATGATATATGCTGGACACCGGGATGAGCGGCCAATGCCGCCCCGGCCTCGGAACCAAGGCCAGTGACAACGCTGAGCGCACCTGCTGGCAGCCCCGCCTCCATCGCGATTTGCGCAAAGGCGAGCGCCGTCAGGCAGGCATCCTCTGCCGGCTTCAACACGCAGGCATTGCCCATGGCAAGTGCGGCACCCACGGACCGCCCGATGATCTGCATCGGGTAATTCCACGGAATGATATGGCCCGTCACCCCATGCGGCTCGCGCAGGGTGTAGACGGTATAGCCATCCAGATAAGGGATTGTTTCGCCATGGATTTTATCCGCCGCACCCCCGTAAAACTCCATATAGCGAGCCAGCGCCACAGCATCTGCACGCGCCTGTTTCAGCGGTTTGCCGACATCCCGCGCCTCGAGCTTGGCCAGCGTTTCGACCTGCTCCAGAACCATCTGGCCGATCCGCGTCAGGATGCGCCCGCGCTCCAGCGCGGCCATACGGCCCCACTCCCCTTCGCGCGCCGCCTGCGCAGCGATGACGGCGGCATCAATATCCTCTGCGTTGCCACGAGCGATGGTAGTGAGAGGTGCGCCAACCGACGGGTCCGTGACTTGGATCGTGGCCTTGCCACGAATCCAAGCCCCTCCGATCAGGTGATGTGCCTGTGGAATATCAAACGGTTTCAATGGCATGGGGCAACTCCGGCAATTGGGGCGCGGCGGCGATCAGGGCTTGGGTGTAGGGGTGCTGCGGGTCGGTGAAGACCGCCTCGGTCTCGCCTTGCTCCACGATCCTGCCCGCCTGCATCACCATCACCCGATCCGTGACTGACCGTACGACAGAGAGATCATGGCTGATAAAGAGATAGGCGAGCGGGCGTTTCCGGCACAGATCAGCGATCAGGTCGAGAACTTGTGCGCGGACCGAGACATCAAGGGCAGAGACAGCCTCATCAAAGATGATGAGTTCGGGTTCGATGATGAGCGCGCGGGCAATGGCCAGGCGCTGACGCTGTCCGCCGGAAAACTCGTGGATATATTTACCTGCATCCTCTGGCGATAGGCCAACATCTTGTAAGGCTTTGGAAATCGCAGCCTCGCGCGCCGCCCCGACCGGTGGATTTTCAAGTAGATGAAACGGCTCTGTGATCAGCCGGTCCACCCGGTGGCGTGGGTTGAAACTGCCGTACGGGTCCTGAAAAACTACCTGCATCTTGCGCCGCACGGCGAGGTTGGGATGGTCGGTAAAGACTGGTTCACCCTCCAGCCTGATCTCTCCGCCTTGCACGTCTTCCAGCCCCAGAATGGCGCGGGTCAGCGTGGATTTTCCGCAGCCGCTTTCGCCGACAAGACCAACCCGTTCGCCATGATCGATATGGAAAGTGATGTCGTTGAGCGCCCGGAAAGCGGGGCGAGGGCCGAAGAGTGTTCGGCGCGGCAGAGGGTACTCCCGGACGATATGTTTTGCATTGAGAAGCTGTACAGAACCTGTACGAACATCCGTCTTGCCCGGCAGGTCCACCTGATGGGTTGAGGCCTCGAACAGTGCCTTCGTGTAGGGATCTTGCATTTCGCTCAATAGTTTCGGCGTCGGCCCGGCCTCCACCACGCGGCCCTTTTGCATGACGACGATATGGTCGGCGATATCTGCGACGACCGCGAGGTCATGGGTGATCAACAAAAGGCCCATGTCGAAGTCGCGGACGAGGTCCTGCAGCAGGATCAGGATGCGCGCCTGCGTTGTGACATCGAGCGCAGTCGTAGGCTCATCCGCGATCAGCAGTTTCGGGCGCAAAGCGATGGCCATGGCGATGACAACACGCTGGCGTTGGCCGCCGGAAAGCTCGTGCGGATAGCGGGTTGGGGCTACCTTTAGCCCGACGCGTTCGAGCATTTCGGCAGCGCGGGCATGGGCTGTGGCTTTGGACGTTTTCTCGTGGATCAGGATTGTTTCAGCCACCTGATCGCCGATGGTCTGCACCGGGTTGAGGGCGGTCATCGGCTCCTGAAACACCATGCCCATCGTGTTGCCGCGCATCTGGCAAAGATCGGGTTCGGATGTTTGCAGAATATCAGTGCCGTTAAGGATGATTTGGCCCTGTGGTTTGGCCCCGCGCGGCAAGAGCCCCATGACGGAGAGCGCGGTCATCGACTTGCCAGAGCCACTTTCGCCGGTGATCGCGACGATCTCGCCATGTTGCACGGCGAGGTTCACATGGTGCAGGATATCGGTCGCGCCGATGCGCAGGGACAGGTTGCGGATGTCGAGAATGCTCATACCCGCGCGACCCTGATCCTTGGGTCGAGCAAGTCGCGCAGCCCGTCGCCCAGCAGGTTCAGCCCCAGAACCATCAGCAGGATCGCGAAGCCGGGCACAAGCGCAGTGTGCGGCGCGATGCTGACGAGCGTTTGCGCGTCGGCCAGCATCCGCCCCCAGCTTGCGGTGGGAGGCTGCGCGCCAAGGCCGATATAGGACAAAGCCGCCTCCGCCAGAATGCCCAAGGAAAACTGGATCGTCCCCTGCAC
This sequence comes from Cognatiyoonia sp. IB215182, assembly GCF_033963905.1. NCBI lineage: Bacteria > Pseudomonadati > Pseudomonadota > Alphaproteobacteria > Rhodobacterales > Paracoccaceae > Cognatiyoonia > Cognatiyoonia sp. IB215182. Next base: position 141,461 of record NZ_JAXBMB010000010.1, on the reverse strand, counting down.
GATCATCAGGTTGGTGATGTTGGGCAGGATATGCTCGGCCGAGATGCGGGTCGCCGATTTGCCGCAGACGCGGGCGGCGAGGATGAAATCACGCTCCCACAGCGGCAGCGCCGCCCCGCGTGCGAGCCGGGCAAAGACAGGGATGTTGAAGATGCCGATGGCGATAATGGCGTTGACGGCGGAGGCGCCGAACACTGCAGTGATCAGAATAGCGATCACCAGCGACGGGAAGGCAAAGACAAGGTCATTGCCGCGCATGATCACTTCGTCCAAGAGCGATCCCTTAAGGGCGGCGGCGAGAAGCCCCAACGGGACGCCGAGCCCCATCCCGATCCCAACCGCGACCAGCGCGACAGCGATCGATGTCCGCGCGCCCATCATGATCATCGACAGGATATCGCGCCCGAAATGATCGGTGCCGAGCAGGTTTTCCCAAGACGGCGTCAGCAGGCGGTTCGGGATATCGAGCGTTTCGATATCGTAAGGTGTCCAAAGGAAGGACAAAACCGCGAGCCCCACGAAAAACACGCTCATGACCGCGCCGATGATCAGGTTGCGGCTCATGCCTTGGTTCTCAGCCGCGGGTCGACGGCGGCATAGGCCAGATCGACGAGGAAATTGACCACGATCACTGTGAAGACCAGGAGCATGACAACGCTTTCCACGACAATCAGGTCGCGCGCGCTGATGGATTGGAAGATCAGCCGCCCCAGCCCGGGCAGAAAGAACACTTGTTCGATAATGATCCCTCCTGCGAGCAGGAAGGAAAATTGCAGGCCGATGATCGTCAGCACCGGGATCAGCGCGTTGCGGACGGCGTGCCGCCAAAGCGCTTGGCGGGCCGAAAGGCCCTTCGCGCGGGCGGTGCGGATGAAGTCTTCGCCCAGCATGTCGAGGAGTGAGGATCGCATCACACGGGCAAGGATGGCGGCCTGCGGCAGGGCAAGGGCGATGGCGGGGAGCGTCAGGGCTTTGAGCGCTTGCAACGGGTCTTCCCATCCCTGAAACCCTCCCGCCGAGAACCAGCGCAGGTTGATCGCGAAGATCAGCACGAGGATCATCGCGAACCAGAAATTCGGGATCGCAACGCCCAGTTGGGTGGCCCCCATGATCGTGATGTCGCCCGGCCCGCCCCGGCGGCTGGCCGCGTAAATCCCCGCCGGAAAGGCAATGAGTGTGGAGAGGATCAAGGCGTAGATCGCCAGCGGTAGCGAGACCCAGATACGGTCGGCGATCAGCTCCGATACCGGGGTCTTGTAGGTCCATGATTGCCCGAAATCGCCCTGCAGCAGGCCCGTGACCCACTCGAAGTAGCGCAGGACCAAAGGCTGATCGAGCCCCATCTCCGCCCGCAAAGCCGCGATTGTATCGGGCCGCGCGTTGACGCCAAGCATGAAGGCGGCAGGGTCGCCGGGTATCACCTCAATCACGCCGAAAATGACGATGGAGGCGACAAAAAGGCTGATGATCAGCGATGTCAGACGGCCCAGCACATAGCGGATCATGGGCGCAGCGCCACGTTGAGCGCATCGGCAATGCCAGCGGCAATCGGATGGGCGCTGGTGCAGGCCAATGCGAGCGGCGTTTGTGGCCCTCCGTAGACTTGCATCGTCGCATTCGGGTCGGCACCCGCTGCCATCAGCCGCTGGGCCATATAGGCGGCGTTGATGGGCACCACCTGCCGATGTGATTCAACGCCGTTGCTGCCAAGATAATGTAGGAACGTCGCTCGGTGGCCGTAAGAGGAGCGTTGTCGGATCAGGTCCGGCGCGTCTTGCATCAATCGGAACAGTGCAACCAGATTGCCATCCAGCAGTGCGTCGAGCGCCGCTTCGAATGTCGGGTCGGCCACCGCGTCGGCAACATCGTCCCATGCGGCGGCATAGCCATATTCGCGAGCCATCGTCGTGCGAGCGTCATATAGTGTGAATGTACCGTCGAAAATCTGTTCAAGCGTGCGTCCTTGCGCCTTGGGCCACCAGGACTGCAGATGCATGCGCGCTCGCGCATCGCAGTTCTTATGCGCCTTGAGCAGTGTCTTTGCCTGCCGGTCCAGTTGCTCGCGGATGGTCAGCTTGCGGAATGCTGGGGATTTCACATCTGGATGAAGGGCCAGAACGTCTGCGACATCGGGGGCGACATAGACGTGATTGGCGGGGTCAAATGCGGGCGCGAAGGTGACGAAGCCTTTAGGTCGCATGCCATTCAGGACCCGCCAAAGGACATAACGGTCTTCGGTCCCGTGATGATGTAGATTGCCATCACTGGTAAAACCCAGGCGTTCATAAATGGTCGGGTTGCCGGTCAGGACACACCCCGCCGCGCCACGTTCGGCCAGGATCGTAAGACCGGTTTCGACCAGCATGCGTCCGATACCCTGCCGGTGCCTATCGGTCCGAACCGAGATGGGCCCGAGCGCATACCAAGCGCCCTCCGCATCCGTGATCTGCGCGGGCGAAAATGCGACATGGCCGATGATCCCGTCTTCGTCGGCGACGAGCGACAGAGTCAGGTCGCCCGCATCGCGCAGCATATCGATCAGCGGGCCTTCGAAGCCATCCGCAAAGGGTTGCGGCGCGAAGGCTGCCTGCGTAAGGTCATGAATGGCCCGGCAGTCGTCTGGTTTTTCAGCACGGATCAGCATGAATGACCGACTTGAACATCATGAAGGTAGTAATCGCCGGGCAGCGGCTCTATTCGGCCCAAGAGACCCCCGTCAGATCAACCGCCGCCGTGGGTTGGTTGACCCACAGCCCCTGCAGTCCGGCCTTCGCGACCGTCGCGACGGCCAATTCGAAGAGGAAGCCGTTCACGTAATCCTCTGAGATGATCGTCTGCGCCTTGGCCAGGAGTTCGCTGCGGCCCGCCGGATCAGTAGTGGCGTTCAGGTCTTCCATAAGGGCCTGGAACTCCGGATTGTCGTATTGAAAATAGTAGTCCGGGTTCGCGTAGATGCCGATATCCATCGGTTCAGTGTGGCTGACGATAGAGAGGCCGAAATCCTTGTTGGTAAAGACCTCTTCGATCCATTGCGCCCATTCGAGGTTCGTGATCTCTGTCTCGATCCCCACGTCGCGGAGTTGCGCCGCAATGATCTCACCGCCGCGACGGGCATAAGAGGGCGGGGGCAGTTTCAGTGTTGTGGTAAAGCCATCGGCAAACCCGGCCTCCGCCAGCAATTCGCGTGCCCGTTCCGGGTCATGGGGCGAATTGGCGAGCAGATCGACATAATTGGGGTGATGTGGCGCGAAATGGGTGCCGATGGGGGTGCCTAGCCCGAACATCGCCCCGTCGATGATCGCCTGTCGGTCGATGGCATGGGCGACGGCCTGTCGGACCAGCACATTATCAAACGGCGGCATCTTGTTGTTTGTGGACAGGATCGTCTCGCCCTCGGTATTGCCGACGAGCACCTGAAAGCGCGGATCGGCCTCGAACTGAGGCAGGTTTTCAGGGGCGGGGAAGCCGACAAAGGCGTCTACATCCTCGGCCATCACGGCGGCAAAGGCGGCGGTTGGATCGCTGATGAAATGGAACGTGGCGCTTTCCAACGCGGGGGCGGGCCCCCAATAATCATCATTGCGCGTCAGTTCGATCCGGTCGCCCTGCACCCAATCGGTGAAGGTGAAGGGACCGGTGCCAATGGGATTGGAGGCGATGTTTTCGATACTTTCGGGGGCTACGATCACCGCATCGCCCCAAGCCATATTGAAAAGGAAGTTCCCGTTGGGCTGATCCAGCGTCACCTGCACCACCAGCGGTTCTACCACGGTCACATCCGTGATCCCGGCAAAAAGCCCCTTTTGCGCATTTGTGCTATCCTCGGCTCGGGCGCGGTCGAGGCTGAATTTCACATCCTCCGCATCCATCGTAGTGCCATCATGAAACGTCACCCCCGCGGCGAGGTTGAAGGTATAAACCGTTCCGTCCTCGGAAATCTCCCAGCTTTGCGCGAGCCCCCGGATGATCGACCCATCCGCATCAAATCGCGTTAGCCCCTCGAACACATTGGCATAAAGCACGCTGTCAATCGCCTGCGCCGCACCGCCAGTCGGGTCAAGGTTTGGCGGCTCAAGCTGGATGGCTACGGTGATACTGTCCTGAGCCAGAGCTGTCGTGGCAGTCAGGCTGAAAGCGGCTGCGAGGCGCGTGATATGGTGCATGTGATCCCCCTGTTGTTGGACGGGAGTGTTGACGCAAGGTCAGGGTAAATCAAGAGGGATCGAAGGTACGCATACTAGTCAAACAATTTTGCATTGCGCTATTCACTGGCAAATGTGAGGTGTCAAAAATGCACGATCTGAAATTCCCTTTGGTCCCAGACGACTACCACCTCAGAGACGTTGGCAAAACGAAGCAAGGCAACGGCTACTGGATCACGCAGCAACTTACTTCCGACGGGAACACTACGCGTGATTTTGTTGCAGCATACCTATTCGATAAGGATGGGCATTTCATCTCGGCTGATGTTGTTGATTTGGGTCTTCGGGAGCCAAATAAGGATGGTGGCCTCGGAGATGCGTTGGCACGTTTAAGACGTAAGATTGACGCTGAGACGGTCGAGCAAATTTGGGTTCGACCTTTTTCTACAGCATTTTTTGGCGAAACATTTGGTTTGGTGGTCCGCGAAGATGAACATGAGGAGTTCCAAGGGGAACAACTCATCGATGCGCTACCGGGTCATACATTGATGTTTTATGGCCCATGGGACACGTGCAACTACGACACTTGACGTCCTCGGCGCGCGTTTGCATTTCTTTGGCTGCTCATGCGTTAAACCGACGCTCGGTCCCGCTTTCCACCTCTCTTCTACCCTGCTATCTCCCCTCAGCAGCCAGAGAAGAGACCCAGTATGAGCGCCACTGCCAGGAAACGCGCACCCTTGCCAGATGATATACGTGCGGCCAAAGGCGGTACGCCGCTGGTCAGCCTGACGGCTTACACCACGCCCATGGCGCAAATGATGGATGAACATTGCGACTTTGTGCTGGTGGGCGACAGTGTCGGCATGGTGTTACATGGCCTCCCATCTACCCTGGGAGTGACGATGGAGATGATGATCCTGCATGGGCAGGCGGTGGCGCGGGGGTTGACGTCAGCCATGATGGTCATCGACATGCCCTTCGGGTCGTATGAGGAAAGTCGCGAGCAGGCGTTCCGCAATGCCGCCCGCCTGATGGCCGAGACGGGGGCCGGGGCCGTCAAGCTGGAAGGCGGGGTCGAGATGGCGGAGACCATCGCCTTTCTCGTCGCGCGCGGCATTCCGGTTATGGCGCATATCGGGCTGACTCCGCAATCGATCAACACGCTGGGCGGCTACAAGGTGCAAGGGCGTGGGGAGGCGCGGGACGCGGCTTTGGCCGATGCAGAGGCAGTCTCAACCGCCGGTGCTTTTGCCGTGGTGCTTGAAAAGGTGCCGGAGAGTTTGGCCGATGAGATCACCGCGCGAGTGCCGATCCCCACGATTGGCATCGGGGCGAGTGCGAAATGCGACGGGCAGATCTTGGTCGTGGATGACATGTTGGGCCTTTTCACCGCGTTTAAGGCGAAATTCGTGAAACGCTATGCGCATCTGGGTGATGATGGGGCCGCGGCAATCGCGGCTTATGCGGCAGACGTCCGGGCGCGCGAATTTCCGGCGGCAGAGCATGTTTTCGGCGATGAGGCGCCGAAGTGATCGCGCCCATCGAACGGACCTTGGCCGGGCTGCGGGCGCAGACGGCGCTTTGGCGCAAGGCGGGCGAGACGATTGGGGTGGTGCCGACGATGGGCGCGCTGCATCACGGGCATTTGTCGCTCGCGCATGCCGCGCGGGAGCGTTGTGACCGCGTGATCGTGACGATCTTTGTCAACCCCAAACAGTTCAATAATCCTGACGATCTGGACAGCTACCCAAGAACCGAAGAGGACGACGCACGCAAACTGGAAAGCATCGGCGTTGATCTGATCTACGTCCCGGACCCGGACCAGATCTATCCAGATGGCTTCGCGACAACGGTGACGGTAGTGGGGCTGACCGACATGCTTTGCGGTGCGACGCGGCCGGGTCATTTCGACGGCGTGGCAACCGTTGTGCCAAAGCTGTTCCTGCAAACCGCTGCCGATTTCGCTTTCTTTGGCGAGAAAGACTATCAGCAACTGCAGGTCGTTCGCAGGTTGGCGGCCGATCTGGATATCCCCATCGAAGTCATCGGATGTCCCACGATCCGGGAAGAGGATGGGCTGGCGATGTCGTCGCGCAACCTTCTGCTATCGGACCGGTCGCGGATCAAGGCGCCGGTCCTGGCCGAGGTGATGGAAGAGATGCGTGATGCGTTACTGAGTGGGGCGACGATGGCAACCCTTAGTCCTGACGCAAAGGCCCGCATCCTGCATGCTGGCTTCAGCGATATCGATTATCTCGAACTGCGTGATGGCGAGTATTTGCAGCTTTTGGATCAGACCAAACCCGGCGCACGCCTTTTTGCGGCAGCATGGCTGGCCGGGGTGCGACTGATCGACAACATCGCAGTTTGATCGCGAACGCTAAAGCGGCGTTGCTGTTTACAAATTGACCGCGGGTATCGACGCAAGATAGGCGTAGCAGTGTTGTCCAGCCGTAGCGCCCGACCGGTTCATGGCAGATGTCGGAGTGCTTTGCAGAGACAAAGTGAAAGAGCATACCAAAGCGCATTATCTGCGCCAGTTAGAGCGGCAAGTGAACGAACGGCTAGCAGTCTACACAAACGTCCTTGGATGGGGTTACGAACTGCCGCCTGTCACGCCGTTCCAAAATGTAGACTATATTTGTTTCACGGATCAGAAAATCAAAACGCCGAATGGTTGGACATGTGTGTCCGTCACACCATTTCTGGAAGCTGATCCCTTTCGCAGTTCGCGTGAACAGAAAATTCGCCCGCATCGTTGGTTAAAGCAACATGACAAGTCGCTTTACATCGATAGCACAGTATTATTGAGGCAGGACCCGCACCAGATTTGGGAAAAGCTAGTTCCCAATGACAATATTGTCTTCGGCGGTCTCTTCCATTCGTTCAGAGAAAGCGTCGCCGGAGAGTTTAGCGCTGCCTTGAAGTACAATCTCGAACACCAGCATGTGCTTGATGAGCATGTAGCATTCTATGAAGAATACTATTCCGAGGTGCTGCACCAGAGGCCGGTTTGGGGTGGACTATTGGCGCGCCGCCATAATGACTCGCATTGCATTGAGGCAATGGAGAAGTGGCATGCGCATGTCTTGCGATATTCGAGGCGCGATCAACTTTCATTGCCCGCGGCGCTGACGGCGATCCCACCCAAGAAGGTGAATATTGTTTCCGAAAACATCAAGAACTCGGAATTTCACAAATGGCCTCATGGTAGGCTTGAGAAGCCGCCATACCAGACGGTTAAAGGTCCTGCTGCAAGCAATGCATTTTCCACCACCGCTCAGACAAAAACAGGAGAACCTGCCGTGACACAGGATCCTCAAAGTCAGAACATACCTCAGCCAACGCACAAGTGCATCTTTGGCTTTGATGAAGAAAGGCGGCTCTTCTTCGCGCAAGATCGTCAAACAGGAAAGCAGGTGTTCGTCTCTGACAGGGCGCGGCTGTCTTTGTACAGGCGCGGCATCTTCCGACGTCGCAAGCAGCTTGTGAGCGATTATCGTTTGCCGCGAGATCTCATCACCAAAGATGATGTTGTCATCGATGTAGGCGCCAATATTGGTGAGATTGGAATGTGGTGCAACGACAAGGGCGGATCCTACTACGCCTTTGAACCTGATCCAAGCGCATATGCTGCCTTGCGCGAAAACGTCATCGGTGAATGCTACGACGTCGCGCTAAGCGACTCCAATGGGACAGCCGAATTCTTTCTGAACACAGAATCTGCAGACTCAAGCCTGTTCAAACCCGACAAGCATAGCGGTGTCATTAGCGTCGATAAGGTTCGGCTTGACGACTTTGAGCCGATCTCCGGTTTAGCCAAAATCAAGCTTCTGAAAGTTGAAGCCGAGGGGATGGAGCCGGAGGTTCTGCGCGGTGCGGAAAACACCCTGAAGAAGGTCGAATACATCGCCATTGATGCGGGTGCGGAAAGGGGCGGAGAAAACACTGTGCCGGAGGTTCTGAATTTTCTCACTGACCGACGGTTTAAGATCCTCGCTTGTTTTTTGACGCGCGGTACCTTTTTGCTCCGCTCAAAGTCTTTTGAGTAATGCCTTCTGTCGAGTAAGCGGTAAGAGCTGTCAGATGGCGGATGCAGAACTGTATCATCGCGTCGTCAGAGCCCATATTCGGATACGGGCATGGGCGCGTTCGTCACACGCCTAACGCGATGGTTTCGCCTCAAACATGAAGCGCGCGCGCCAGTCTTCGTTTGTTCGGTCCGCGAGTTTGGAGGTTTGCACTGGTGTCCTCATGGCGACCGAAGCGTCCAAGCCAAGTGCCTCTAGTATCGCCGCCAAAGTGCTTTGCGGATACTGTGACAGCGCCTCGTAAGTAATTGTGAGAGTTTTGATGGACTGCTCTGCAAACCATCTTTGCCAGGCCTCATTCTGCTCGGCTATTTCGTTTAAATGGGCGTGGATCGCATCCGGATCGTATCGGTCTTCGCGCCGGGCCGCTTGCCTTTCAAGATCCGTGCCATCGGCCCTTTTGTGCCACAGACCCGTCTGTTCGGCGCGCAGGCGCGATATCGCCTGACCAAGCCGGTCTTCACGATGCAGATAGATAAAGAGTGCAGGTCCAAAGGCCGCTTCAAGCCGCTCCAAATCGGTTTCTTGCCTGGGGAAAAGGAACGCCAATTGCTCCGCCAAAAACGGAAAGCTCCGCTGTTGCAAGCGCAGGCCGAAGATATCGGACCCTGCTTTGCCGCGCTTCATTGCGGCGTCTAAGATGGCGTTGAGGGTCGCCTCTCTTGACAAAAAGTTCCCGCTGTCAAACCCGTAGTACTCGAGCCAAGCGTCGATGGACGGCTCGTGGAATAGCGAACCCGGTCGGCCCGCGATCTTTGTCGCTTCCAACAATTTGCACAACATCGTGCTGCCGCTGCGCGGTGTCGTGCAGATGACGTAGCATTTGGGGACTTTGCGCTGCATCGGCTGACCTCATTTGAATATGAGCCAACTAGCTGAGGTTTATGACACTTTCTGCATTGGCCGCGATGAGTGTCCGCCTACTTCGGATTAGGCCGGATTTCCTGTTGCAGCATGGAGGCAAGGAAACCGGTTGTGATACTCTGTACACCGAGCGAGGCGCAGACAACGGCCAGCGTCGTTGGGCGTACAATCTCACGCGCATCAAGATCGCCAAAGCCAGTGGCGCCCCAACTGAAGACACCCGAAAGGGTCGCGATCATGGCGATCAAGAGCAGGATACCGCCCAGAATACAGGCATTGTCGACCGTGATTTTGGACCGCAGACGTTCGAACCGGCGCGATGTGGGCAAAAGGTTGAACCGCACTGCAAAGATCCGCGAGAGGACGTAGAAGCAAACCATCTGAAACCCGGTCAGCAGCAACGCGCCAGCAAGGATCATGGTCGCTACATCGAACGTGATACCACCAACCACTACGGGACCCAGCATGAGTGCGAGGAAGCTGACCAACCCGACCCAGAACATCACCAGTCCCGGATAGTAAAACAGCCAGTAGGGTGCAAATGTCAGCAAGAGCTTCAGATGCAGCCAGCCATCGCGCCAACTGCGCAGATGGGGCGGTCGCGAGCGTCCGTCTGGTTTCAGCGTCGTGGGTACTTCGCGGATATCAAGATCAAATAGCGTGGCGCGGATCACCATTTCAGAGGCGAATTCCATGCCCGGTGTATTCAGGTGCAGCCCCAGGATAGCCTCGCGCGAAAAGCCGCGCAGCCCGCAGTGAAAATCACCCACGGGTGTGTGATAGAAGATGCGCCCAACAGCCGAAAGAACGGGGTTCCCCAGATAGCGGTGCAGGGGCGGCATCGCGTCTTTTTCGATGCCCCCTTTGAAACGATTGCCCATGACCAGATCGGCACCATCGCGCAGCTCTTTCACAAACGGATCAAGGTTCGAGAAATCATAAGAATCGTCGCTGTCACCCATGATGACAAAGCGCCCCTTGGCGGCCTTGATCCCGGCGCCCAAAGCAGCACCATACCCCTTGACCGGCACATCAATGACACGGGCGCCAAGCCCCTTGGCAATGTCCTGGCTGCCATCGGTTGAACCATTATCCGCGATCAGCACCTCACCATCAACGCCTGAGCGCTTGAGGTAGTCATTTGCCTTCACGATACATGTCTCAAGCGTCTCTGCCTCGTTCAGGCAGGGCATCAGGATTGTCAGTTCGGTCATTTCTACAGGTTCAATCTGGTTCACACAGCGCGTATTAGACACGGATTGGGGCGTAATTCAGGCTCGGGTAAGGTGCGGATAGGTTATCCAGTGTTCGTTGTGCAACATCTTTGTTGGCCATACCCACGCCTCAATTCCGTCGTTGTTGCACTATAGCGCTGCCTGCGAGAGGCCAGTTGCCTGCCATGGGGGTTTTTGTCGAGCGATGCTTCTTTCACGTGCGCAACACCTGATCCGCGAAGCACCATTGCGCGCCACCGTCGTCGCGGCGGTACTGCTGATAATTGGGCAAGCCATTTTTGCAAGTTTCGACATGTGGGAGAACTTTGCAAAGCAGGGCAACGACGATGTCATGCGGCTCGTGATGGTGCGTGATCTGATCGCAGGCCAGGGCTGGTTTGATGTGGTGCAATATCGCGTTCTGCCGCCTGACGGGATGCCGTTGCATTGGTCGCGATACGTTGATGCAAGCATTGCCGCAGTGATCCTGCCGCTGTCTTACATCGTGCCGATGCCAGTGGCCGAGATTTTGGGGGCCATGATCTGGCCAGTTTTGATCCAACTGATCGCATTGACGGTCGTTGTTGCTGGAACGAGACGCCTGTTTGGCACATATGCGGCCTGCTTTGCGGTTCTCAGCCTTGTGCTGTGGCCGGTCACCAGCAACTGGCATGCGGGTCCCGGAAACCTTGATCACCACAATGTCCAGATGTTGATGATGGTGGTCATGGCGCTTAGCGCAGTGTGGCCGGATCGACCTGTCGCTGCTGGTCTCATCGGGGGCGTGGCTGCGGCGTTTTCACTGGCAGTGGGTCTGGAGTCGCTCATTTTTGTTGTCGCCGTTGGCGTTTTGTTTTTCGCACGCGGCTTGCTTTCGGCGTCGCCAGCGCCGCGCACTGCATTACTGGCATTTTGCGCAGCACTTGCGTTTGGCAGTGTCCTGTTCTGGTTGGGGCAGTCGGCGCCTCAGACTCGCATGTTGCCGATGTGTGACCGGCTGAGCCCCATGGTTCTGTCGGTGATCTGGACGGCCGCAATTGCAAGCACCTTACCGCTCTTGTTTTTACGGGGCGTCAGACGCCCGGCCTTGCATCTGCTGATCACCGTCGCACTGAGTGTCGGCGGAATCTTCTTTGCCTGGCCCATGCTTTTCACCTGTCTGACCGGGCCATACGGCGATCTGCCGCAAGAATTGCAGGATTTCATCAGCAGAGGTGTGGGCGAGGCCCTGCCGCTATGGGTGTTTACTATGCAGCACCCAGCCGACGCAGCGCCGATGATCCTGCCGGTAGCGCTGGCGGTTGCAGCTGTCGCCTATTTCGTGATCGACGACCTGACGACCAGGCGTATCTCATTCGCCGATCAGCAATTCCAGGCCCTTGCGGGACTGGGTCTTCTTTGTGTGGTTGGCATCCTCATGGCGCTTTATCAGATGCGTGCGATCACAATGGCCGGTGCGATCATACCGATACTCGTTGGCTTCATTCTGGCCCGGTTGTTTCGCGCGTACTTTGAACAGCGCGATGCGACTTCCGCCCTGTTGGGTCTCGTATTTGCCACGCTCCTCATTTCTCCGGGCACCGTGACACAAGCGCTTGAGCCACTTCTTCCCGAAGGACGGGGCGAAGCACCGGGTGTTGGCGATTGCCGCAGCTATGCCTCTGTGAGTTCTCTGAACGCCGTGCCAAAGGGCGTGATCCTGCCGCACTTCAACCTCGCCCCGCATATCCTTTGGCTGACGCACCATGATGTCCTTTCAGGTGGGTATCACACGAGCGCGGATGCCCTCTCTAACGCCGTGGTTCCTTTCGGTATGGAAGAAGAGGACTTGCGCGCGCATTTGGCGGAAAGTGGCGCCACGCACTTTCTGCTTTGCGCCAACACGACCTATTCTGGCGAATTCGTCAGTGCCCTTGCAGCCGGCGAAGTGGTCGATTGGCTGCGTCCGGTTTCGTTGGACGACGACAATCAGGTCTTGCTTGAAGTGGTGTCTGAATGACAATCGCCCCCCAAGTCACGGCCTTTCTGCGCTTTCTGGCTGTGGGGGGCAGTTTCAGCTTAGGCTATGCGCTGGTAACAGCGGGGTTGATCCGCTTTGCCGATGCGCCGCCATTGCTGACGAGCGTTCTGGTCTACCTGATCTGCATCCCACTGGCCTTTTGGGCGCAAAAGAACGTGGCCTTCCGCGCGGATCAGACCGGCCGATTTGCGATGCTCATATACGCGGCCACACAAGTGGCCAGTCTTGCAGTCGTCTCGACGATCACGAGCCGTTTCGTGACCAAGAACTTCTGGATCGATACCGCGATCTTTCTTGTCACAGCGGGAAGTGCCGCGGTCATCAGCTTTCTGATCTGCCGCTACATCATCTTCAGGCCGTCGGCGTCAGGCGCGCGATGAAGTGTAGCTTGCGGCCAAACACCCACTTGGCCGGGGCCGGGTAAAGCGGGACGTCGGTCGCAAAGTGATCTGTTTCGAGCCCGGCCGTGGCAAACCAGCGATCCCAGTCTTTGCGCGGCGCATAATTGTACGGCAAGACCACACCGTGCGGCGCGTTACCGACCCAGTCCATCACGCGCAAGGTCAGATGATCCAGCTTGTTCTCGCTCAGATGGTCCTTGATGATCACCGCCCTGCGGGCCACGCGTGACGCTTCGCTGATCAGGATCTGCGGGTCGTCAGTGTGATGCAGAACGTCGACGAATGTCACCACATCAACGCTATTGTCATCCATGGGGATTTTGGTGCCGTCGAATAGCGTCACGGGAATATGCGTCGTCTCGCGCAGCATGATGTCGATGCCCTGCACATCTGTGCCTTCCTGCATCTCGCCGATCATCTTTGCGATCTGCCCGTCGCCTGTGCCTACATCCAGCATCTGCGCATTGGCTGGCAGCAACGCTCCGATCTGTTCCACAAGCACGCGGACGCGTCGGTTGAAGACAAGCTTTTCATGAGCCTGGCCAAGGGTCTTTTTCAGCATCAGTGACTTTTCCATAGCGCGTGACGTCCGGACATTGGGATAGGTGGCAATCAAGGTAAAGGGTGACATCGCATTGCGCCGCGTTTTTGGCCGAAAAGTGGTGAATTGACGTTGCATTTACCGGGTGCTGCCCTCTTAGCTGCGGTGATCGCGGTTTTGACGGGTAAACGGCATGGCATTTCTCTTGGGCGTCGATACGGGCGGGACCTATACCGATGCTGTCATTCTCGATGAGGTGACCGATAAGGTCATCGCTAAGGCCAAGGCACTGACGACCCGTCCTGATCTGGCGCCGGGGATTGGCGCAGCCATCGATGCTGCAATAGCCGGGGCCGACGTTACAGCAGATCAGATCGCCCTTGTGTCATTGTCCACAACGTTGGCGACGAACGCGCTTGTTGAGGGGCAGGGTGGCCGGATCGCGCTGATCTTCATCGGGTTTGACGCCGCCGAACTGGGCCGCGCTGGTCTGACCGAGGCGCTACGCGGTGATCCGGTGATTGTCCTTGCCGGTGGTCATGATCATGCGGGTGCCGCATGCGAGCCAATTGATCTTCACGCCTTGGAAAGTGCTTTGGACGAGCTTGACCCGGGCGTGACGGCTTTCGCTGTCGCTTCACACTTTGCAACCCGCAATCCTGCACATGAGATCGCGGCGCGGGATGTAATCCGCGCCAGAACCGGCAAACCCGTGACCTGCTCCCACGAATTGTCGGCGGCCTTGGGTGGGCCCAAACGGGCGCTGACAGCCGTTTTGAATGCGCGTCTGATCAGCCTAATCGACAATCTGATCTCGGCGACGGAGGCGCATTTGGCCGCAAGCGACATTAATGCACGGCTGATGGTTGTCCGTGGTGACGGCGCCCTGATCTCAGCGGAAGTAGCGCGCGAGAAACCGATTGAGACGATCCTGAGCGGACCCGCAGCCTCGGTCGCTGGGGCGGCATGGCTTACCGGCGAAAAAGAGGCGCTTGTCAGCGACATTGGCGGAACAACAACGGATGTGTGTCTGTTGCGCGATGGGCGCCCGAAGATTGACCCCGAGGGTGCCCGTGTCGGGCCTTTTCGCACCATGGTTGAGGCGGTTGCGATGCGCACGACGGGACTTGGCGGCGATAGCGAAGTCCACCTGAATGAAGGGGGCGCAAGTGCGCTGACGCTAGGTCCAAGACGATGCATGCCCATCGCATTGGCCGCAAGCGCTTTTCCAGATCTTGTGCACCGCGCGCTCGACCGGGCGCTGGCGTTGGATATCCCGGCTCCGGATGGCGGGCAATTCGTTATACCGATGTGGCACGATATTTCGGAGGCGCTGGATGCGCGCGAAAGCGCTATTGTAAACCGCCTTTCAGACGGCCCGCGGCGGCTGGGCCAGGCGGTTCAGTCGCGGATGGAACAGCCAGCGCTCGCGCGACTGATCGGCCGCGGCTTTGTCATGATGGCGGGTGTCACGCCCTCGGATGCCGCGCATGTGCTGGGACATCTCGATACTTGGGACCGCATAGCTGCCGAAAAAGCGCTCACGCTTCTTGCGCGCAAACGCCGTGGCAATGGCGAGCGTTTGGTTGCGGATGCGCAAGAGCTGGCGGACATAATTGTCGCTCAACTGACGGCGCAGACGGTGGATTGCCTGCTTGCTGCGGCCTTTGCCGACGATGATAGGGTTTGGCCTGATCCCACGACCTTGGTCCAGCATCCAGCAATAAAAGCCGGACTGGATCGGCATGCGGGCCTTGTTCAAATGCACGTATCGCTTGGTGTGCCCGTTGTCGGTCTCGGAGCATCCGCAACCACTTACTACAATGCGGTTGGGCAACGATTGGGCACGCGCATGATCATTCCCGATCATGCAGAAGTGGCCAACGCGATCGGAGCTGTCGTGGGGCAGGTACAAATGCGCGCCAAGGGCACTGTCACGGCGGCAGGCGCTGGGCGCTATCTGGTGCATCTGGATGCGCCGCAGACGTATGATGACCGCGACAAGGCGATAGATGCCTTGCAAACCGCGCTGACCCTGCAGGTAAAGAACGCGGCAAGCAGCGCCGGTGTGGAAGAGATACGCATTGATGTGACCCGCGACATCAACGAGATCATGGTGGACGGCCAACGCATTTTTATCGAGGCAACGCTTGAGGTTGTTGCCAGTGGCCGCCCTCGCATCGCTGTCGCCTGAATGTGTCAATCCAGGCTGCGTTTGTCACTTTCTTGTCAGCCTGATTGCGTCAACGCAGCGCATCAGCGACAAGGTGCCAGTCTTTGGAATGCGCCTTCTATGCTTGACCGCCACGCACGTCAGATCATCGATCCGCCCCTGAACCAGATCGGGCGGGGCCTTGCTGCGCGGGGCTTTACGGCGGATGGTGTCACCTTGATTGGACTCGCGCTAGGGTTGTTCTCTGCGCTTCTGATTGGCCTTGGTGCGCCGGGTTGGGCGCTGCTACCACTTCTGGCAAGTCGCTTGGCCGATGGGCTGGACGGCGCCGTCGCGCGCGCCACACGCAAAACCGATTTTGGTGGTTATCTCGACATCGCAGTCGACTTTTTGTTCTACGGGGCCATACCGATGGCCTTCGTCTTGTATGATCCCGCCGCCAACGGCGCGGCTGGCGCGTTTCTGTTGGCGTCGTTCTATTTCAACGGCACCAGCTTTCTGGGCTACGCGATCCTCGCCGAAAAGCATGGGCACAAGACCGACGCGCAGGGCCAGAAATCGCTCTATTACTCCAACGGCATTCTTGAGGGGACAGAGACGATCATCTTCTTCGTCATCCTGTGCCTTGTGCCTGAGTATTTCTCGCCGCTGGCATGGGTGTTTGGCACCTTGTGCTTTGCCACCGCCACATTGCGGATCTACGCCGCCAAGCAAATCTACACGACGTAAAGGACGACACTTATGAAACATCTAGCCCTTTTGGCTGCCTTGCTGGCGCCGGTGCCAGCCCTGGCGGATATCAACCCTGCAGACTGGGATGCCGTCACAGCCGAAGCCGAAGGCCAGACGGTGTTCTGGAACGCCTGGGGCGGGTCGACCACGACCAATGACTTCATTGCCTGGGTCGGCCAGCGCGTGATGGAGGACTATGGCGTCACATTGGAACACGTGAAGCTGACCGATACGGCAGATGCCGTCACCCGCGTTCTGTCCGAAAAGCAGGCGGGCGAAGACGATGACGGTGCCGTCGACATGATCTGGATCAACGGCGCAAACTTTGCTGCGATGAAAGAGGCCGATCTGCTCTTTGGTCCTTATGCTGAACAATTGCCGAACTGGGCCTTTGTGGATGTTGAGGGCAAGACCGTCCAGACAGACTTTACCGTGCCCACCGAAGGGTTCGAGAGCCCATGGGCCATGGCGCAGGTTGTGTTCATCCATGACACCGCTGACATTCCAGCGCCTTTGGGCGACATGAATGCGATCCTGGAGTGGTCCGCCGCCAATCCCGGCCGCTTCACTTATCCGCAACCACCGGATTTTCTGGGAACCACCTTCTTAAAACAGGCGCTGGTCGATCTGATGGATGATCCATCGGCACTCGCAACACCGGCAACAGATGAAAACTATGATGCGGTGACAGAGCCTCTTTGGACGTTTCTTGATGCACTGACACCGACTTTATGGCGCGCGGGTCGTGCCTATCCAGCGACGGGTCCTGCACAATTGCAGCTCATCGCCGATGGCGAGGTTGATCTGGCTGTGTCCTTCAGCCCCGGCGAGGCGACGGCGGCCATCGCTAATAACCAACTGCCTGACACGGTGCGGACTTTCGTGTTGGATAAAGGCACCATCGGCAATGCATCGTTTGTGGCGATCCCCTACAATTCAGGGTCAAAAGCCGGTGCGATGGTGGTGGCCAATTTCCTGATGTCGCCCGAGGCACAGGCCCGCGCGCAGGACCCGAATATTCTGGGCTACGGCACGGTTCTGGATATGGACGCGCTCTCAGCCGATGATCGCGCGCTCTTCGATGCGCTGGATCTTGGGATCGCGACACTGTCACCGGCTGAGCTTGGTACCGTTCAGGCCGAGCCGCATCCCAGCTGGATGACACGCATCGCCGATGACTGGATGAACCGCTATGGCGTCGCGCAGTAGCACGTGTTCTTCCTGAGCGACCCTCGCCAAATGCCGCATCGCCTGCATATGGCAGGCGATGCAGGTTGGCTGGGGCATATCCGGTCACGGCGCTTTCTGTTATTGCTGCCCGCGCTGACACTACTGGCCATGCTCGGGCCAGTCTTTGCCGGGCTTTGGGGAACGCTTTTGCCTGCCTTTGGCCATTTGCCCGCCGCAGGGCAGATCGGCGCCTCGCTCGATCCGTTTCGTGACCTTGTTGCATGGCCGGGCCTGCCGCGCGCGATGCTGTTATCGGTCACGACAGGGTTGCTCGCCACCTCGATCTCGCTGGCCATCGTCATGTTGGTTACCGCAGGCTGGTCGGGCACCCGCGCTTTTCGCCTGCTTGAGAGGCTTTTGTCTCCGCTTTTATCCTTGCCGCATGCGGCAGCGGCCTTTGGCCTTGCCTTCCTGATCGCGCCATCTGGCTGGCTATCACGCCTGCTGTCGCCTGGGTTGACAGGCTGGGAACGGCCACCGGACTGGCTGATTGTTCAGGACAATTGGGGTCTGACCATGACGGCGGGCCTGATTGTCAAAGAAGTGCCGTTTCTGCTTCTGATCACGTTGGCCGCGTTGGGTCAGGCCGACGCACGGCGTAGCGTCACGGTTGCGCAGGCCTTGGGATATGGCCGGGTGACGGGCTGGCTGAAAACGGTCTTTCCTCGCGTCTATGCCCAGATACGTCCGCCCGTCTACGTGGTGCTCGCCTATGCAATGTCGGTTGTGGATGTCGCGGTCATTCTGGGGCCGAACACACCGCCGCCCCTATCTGTGCAAATCGTCAAATGGATGTCCGACCCAGACCTGGCCATGCGGCTTGAAGGCGCCGCCGGTGCCCTGGTCCAGCTTGCATTGGTCGTGGGAGCCTTGGCTTTTTGGCGCGTCGGGGAGTGGGTCGTGGCGCGCTTGGGCCGTCGCTGGATCGCCAGCGGCGCGCGCGGGCGGTTTGACCCGCTGGTGGCGCGCCTTGCCTTGCTGAGCGGGGCGGCTTGCGCCCTTGCCGTCTTGCTCGGTCTCGGCGTGCTCGCGATCTGGTCTTTTGCCGGGTTCTGGGGCTTTCCCGACGCGCTGCCCGACCAGTTCACATGGCGCAACTGGATGCGCTTTGGCCCCGGCACGCAAGAGGCGATGATTGAAACAGCGCTGATCGCGATTGTCGCGGCCTCGGTTGCCTTGATCCTGACCATCGGTTGTCTTGAGGCTGAATATCGCTACGGGTTGACCTTCAGCAGGCGGGCCGTGTGGCTTTTGTATTTGCCACTCCTGATCCCGCAGACGGCATTTCTGCCGGGCCTGCAGACGTTGATGCTGAATATCGGCGCCGACGCTGGGCGATTACCGGTGATCCTGGCGCATCTCGTCTTTGTATTGCCTTATGTTTTTCTATCGCTCGCCGACCCTTATCGCGCCTGGGATACGCGGATAGGTACGATTGCCGCGGCTTTACGCGCCAGCCCGAATGGTGTTTTGTGGCGCGTCCGTTTGCCAATGCTGTTGCGGCCCATCCTGACGGCGCTGGCCGTGGGATTGGCGGTCTCGGTGGGGCAATATCTGGCGACGCTGCTTATCGGTGGTGGGCGCGTGGCGACGCTGACGACCGAAGCAGTGGCACTCGCCTCTGGCGGCGATCGCCGCGCGATTGCGGTTTATGGCCTGATGCAGACGGGCGCAGCGCTTGTACCGTTCGCCCTCGCATTGCTGATCCCTGCGCTGGTCTGGCGCAACAGACAAGGGCTGCGGCATGGATAAAGGTTTGTCTTTGCGCCACGTGACAATCTCGAAGGACGGAGCACCTTTGCTATCGGTCCACCACGATGTCGCGCCCGGTGAGGTCCTGACGATCATGGGGCCGTCAGGTGTGGGGAAATCAACGCTTCTTGCATTCATCACCGGCACACTCGCACCGGATTTTGAGGCGGAAGGAGAGGTCTGGCTGGACGGGCATAACGTCACCTACGCCGCCCCGCATCAGCGCCGGGTTGGGATCCTCTTTCAGGATGATCTGCTTTTCCCGCATTTATCTGTTGGGGCCAATCTGGCCTTTGGCCTGCAACCTGGCGGTTCGACCGCTGCCAGGAAGACGAAGGTCGAGGAGGCCTTGACCGAGGTCGGCCTAAGTGGATTTGCCGACCGCGATCCGGCCACGCTTTCCGGTGGGCAAAAGGCACGGATTGCGTTGATGCGCATGCTTCTGTCAGAACCTTGCGGGCTTTTGCTGGATGAGCCGTTTTCGCGGCTTGATGCCGAACGGCGCGCGCAGGTGCGCGACATGGTGTTTGACCGCGCGCGCGCCCGTGAGTTGCCTGTTCTGATGGTGACACATGATGCCGAAGATGCCCGGGCGGCGGGTGGAGCAGTGATCACGCTTGGCTCTGAAAAGCCAGCTTAGTCTATGTCGGTCGCTATCGGTCTTCCGGTTTTGCGGGCAGGGCACTGCCGAATTGATGAAGCGCCTTCAGCACCGGCCTGATGTTCAGACCGAGATCGGTAAGGGAGTAAAGTGTGCGCGGGGGGTGCGTATCAATCACCTCGCGTGCAATCAGCCCATGTTCCTGCAGTGACTTCAGACGGGCCGACAAAGTTGTCGGGCTGATGCCGTCGAGCGCCTTGGCGAAATCCTGGAACCGCTGTGGCCCGTCAAGGCTCAGGTTGCGCAGGATCAGCAGGGTCCACCGGTCTGCAATGATATCCGCGCTGCGAGCCACGGGGCAGTTGGGGCGCATGTTGATCTCCATGCCGGTTGGTACCCGCCCAACAGACGTTTGACAACAGAAGTCAAACTGACTACAGAAAATGTATTGACTACATAAGAGGTATATAATGCAAGTACCGGACTATGCGATTTTACTTGTGATCAGCACATTGATGTTTGTCTCGGGCGGGCTTGCAATGATGCTGACCTTTGGAACTGCGTCAGCACAGTTGGGCAGAGAAGAGAAGCGGCGTTTTGCATTTATGATCGGCGGATACCTTCTTTCGTGGGCTGCGGCTGCGCAGGCGATTGCCTACACCAACATCCTTGTCCCGCGGGTCGAGCAGACCTTTCCGCTCCTTGGTGTGTTGGTGCTGGGCGGCACGGTGTTGGGCATCGTCCTACTATCTGTCAGTCGCCACGCGACTGCTGTGCTGCAAGCCATCCCATTGCACTGGCTGGCGACAATTCAGGTTTATCGTATCATTGGACTGGTGTTCTTGATGCTTTATGCGGATGGGCTGCTGTCAGGTTATTTTGCCTTGTCGACCGGGTGGGGCGACATCTTTGTCGGCGTTACGGCACCCATTGTTGGCTACTTGCTTTGGCGAGATACGGCGCGGTTTTGGGCCATCGGATTCGCATGGTGTATCGTAGGCATCGGGGATTTGCTGCTGGTGCTCTACAAGGCAATCAACTCCGCACCCGGTCCTTTTCAGACGACGTCCTTTGATCTGCCGACGGTGATTGTCGGGTATTACCCGTTCCCGCTGGTGCCACTGCTGATCGTCCCCATTTCGATCATTCTGCATGTTCAACTGATCCGCAGGCTTGTTGGGCGGCCTGTGCCGGTGCCTCAGTAGCGCCAGCTGTCATTACTCAAGCCGTTCAACCAGTTCGACGCGCCGATTGAGTTGACGTCCGGCCTCGTTCTTGTTCGAGGCAAGCGGTGCTGCTGGCCCGACGCCAATGGCTTGGAGGCGCGCCGTGTCGATTCCGTAGTCCTGCCCAAGGGCCGTGATAATCGCGACGGCCCGCTCTTGGGAGAGTTGCATGTTCAGGTCGAACGATCCGGTATCGCTGGTATGGCCGACGACATAGAAGTTGCCGGGGCGTTCGCGCAGCACATTGGCTATGATTTCGATGGATGGGGTGGATGAGGGGCGCAGCACAGCACTGCCCACGTCGAATTGGACACCATAAAGGATCGCCTTGCCTTCGGCGTCCATGTCTGATGTGACACCCAGTTCGCTGATCGTCACGGTGTCATCAGCCATGATCGCCCGCGTGACTTCTTCCATTCTGTAGTAGTTCCGATCAGCCGAGATCGTCAGTGCGAAATACGTCTCCTCAGTCGGCGTTTCGCGCCGGGCAGACAAGTAATAGCCGGATGCACTCTGCAGATAGTTCAGGATCGTGCCGACATTGTTCGCATCTCCGATCGGAGCAAATGTTCGGTTCCCGTTTACGTCCTTCAGATCGCGGACCCAAAAGCGCGATCCTGACCCAGCATCAGGATAAGGTGTCGCCTGAAGCGGGCGCGCGAACAGAAGTTCAAAGCCAGCCCCCTGCAACGCATTTTCAAAGCTGCGCGAAATCTCTAACACTGATTTGTCACGCGGCCCGTTCACCAGCGTCGCGCGCGTGATGCCCTCGATCGATTGCCGGGAATACGTCTCGTCCTCCATATCATCGTCGATCAGGATTGTGATCTGGTCAAAATCTGCGGCGTATTGGGCCGAGATTTCGCTGCCCTCGAAAGGCTGCACAACAGTCGGCTCCTGCGCCGCGAGACCGTTGGGTAGGAAGAGGGTGATGAGGAGAGTCTTCAGAACAATTAGGCGCAATCGGTGCATGATATCATCCTGTGGCAATGACAAACGAATAATATCGAAACGTTAGCAGGCTCTGGAATTACCGCCAGAGTTTCTGCCGCACGACCGCTCTAGAAGCGCCAACCCGCCCGTCGGGGCACCCGGACAGCGAGCATCGGTTTCAATAACGGCGAACGGAAGCGGTTCAGGTCGAGCGCTTCATGCACACCCGTCACGATCTCTCCGTCGAGCTGGGTCTGCACGGCAGAACGGGAATAGAATGGCGCGTCGAGCATGTTCAGCACCTGTTTCGGCTTTGTGCCAGGGTCGGCGCGTGTTTCGCGCATCACCTGCCAGAGCGACCGCCGAAACCGCGTGCGCGGCGGGGCCTCGACGATCTGTGCATCGCCATTGCCATCGAACGCAATCGCGATGTCCAGTGTTGTGCCATCGCGACGGACCGCATCATAGATACATGTCGCACCGGTCCTCGTTGGATAACGGCCCCATGTCCAAAAGCTGAAATCCTGTTCCAGCGCGCGGGTGCCGAAATTGGCGTCGAAGTAACCATGGCCGGACCATTGCCAGCCCTTGGCCTCCAGATCGACCTTGATGTCAGAGGATGGCGCAAAGGGGCGCCAGATATGGGTGCCATCGGGTGTCAGGGGCAGTTCAACGCTGGTCATGGCGTCAGGCTTAACGGTGATCTGCCCACGCACCCGACTGATCAGAGGTGGGCTGCTGATCTCATTGATGTCGATGATCAGTTCTTTACCGGTCCAATGCATCGCAGATGGCCCGACCTGAAACGTGTCGGGCGTCGTGTTAAGCGCGGCGCGTCCGCGATCGGTCATGGTGAACCGGCCACCCGGCCCATAGGTGGCCACGTTGATGCAGCAGTGATTGGCCGGGTCCTTGCGCCCCGACCACGCATACCAGGGCGAAAAGACCGACCCTATGAACCCGATGACAGAGACGGCTTTGCGGCCGCATTCGCTGATCCCGTCGACATACCACCAGGCATAGCCGTTTGGCGGGACATCGAGGTGGAAGCAAGGTCCGTCATGATCGCCGCGGCTGCGTGCTGGCCGGAGAGTGTCGCCATCGGCACCCCCGCCCCCGGATGCGCCCCGCCCCCGCAAAGATACAGCCCCGGTATCTTCGTGCGCGCCGTCGGCCGTTTGAAGGCTGCCATCAGCCCATGCGGGCTGCGCCCGTAAAGGGATCCTTGGCTCGCCGGAAACAGCGCGTCGAAGCCGTGCGGTGTCGTCAGCGTTTCGGGTCCGGGCGTGGGGCTGAAGGTCAGCCCGAATTGCCGGAACCGGTCGAAAATCTGTGTCTGACATGGGGCTGTTTCCTTGCTGGGGTCGCGCGGGATCGGCGGGCCGTTCATGATGGTCTCAAACCTTTGCAGCGCGTCCACTGCGACGCTGCCATGATCCTGCGCGCAAAGGTAAAGCGTGGCGTCGTTGGGCATTTGGCCCTTCGCGAGGGCGTCAAATTCCGCCTCCGGGTCGTGGCCGAAAAAGACCGTGTGGTGGGCGAGTGCCATACCCTGTGGTTTAGCCGCGAAAGCGTGTACGTAGGCCGAAAGGCTGCGCGGAGTGATGTGGGCTTCTTTGACCGCCTTTTGCGCAGGCTCTCCCAAAAGACCGGTTACGAGGGCACGCGGATCGCCGTTGAAGAGGACGATGTCGGCGGGCAAGTGGCCTTGCGCCGTCTCAACACCTGTCACTTTGCCGCCTTGCTGGGTGATCCGGCTGACCTTGGTGCCGTAGTGGAAAATGGCTCCGCGCGACTTGGACAGCGCCTCTAGACAGGTGGCAAGCCGGTGGATCCCACCCTCGACTGACCAAACGCCGCGCGCTTCTGCCTGCCAGATCAACGAGAGAATCGCTGGCGATTGATAGGGCGATCCACCCACATAGGTAGCGTAGCGTCCGAAGAGCTGTGCGAGATGCGGGTTGGAGAATGTCGTTTTCAGAAGACTCGCGAGGCTGCGATGGAGCGCCATATCGGCGATCAGGCGTGGTTGCCGCAGAACTGCAGCGGTTACCGCCCCTTGCCGCGGTGTGGCGGTCTGCATCATGGGCCGGTCGAACCCGTCAAAAAGACGCTGCGCCCGCGACGAGAAAGCCGCGAATTCGCGGCCGGCCTTTGCGCCAAAGGCGCGAGTCACGTTCTGAAGGCTCTGGTCCGCATCAGCGACTAAATCCAGCGTTGCCCCGTCATCCCAATAGTGCCGCGCCAATGTGGTAAGGGGTTTCAGCGTCATGTGCTCATCCAGCGCCTCACCCACATCGGCAAAAAGCCTCTCGAAAACGTGGCGCATGGTGAACACGGTAGGCCCCGCATCCACCGGCCCTGCGGCAGAGGGCATGGTGCGCATCTTGCCGCCGGGGGCGCCATGCATGTCGCAAACCGTGACATCGCATCCCTGATGGCTCAACCGCAGGGCGGATGCCAATCCGCCAATGCCAGCGCCAATCACCACCACTTTGGCCTTGCGCACAGTCATTGCGTTTTGTGACTCTCTTGTCCCATTTGATTTACATTGACACATGTAAACTAAAATGGACAGTATGAAGTCCAAAGGGGATACGCGAATGAAGATTGCAGAGCGGATCGAAACGACGATGGCCGCTGCCATTGCCTCTGGCCAAGGTGGTATCGCCCCGTCCAAGCTGGCCGCAGCGCTGGAATATGCCGTGACCCCTGGTGGTGCGCGGATCAGGCCAACGATCCTGACGTCGGTGGCCATGGCCTGCGGCGACGATCATCCGGAACTGACGAATACGGCGGCAGTGGCACTTGAGGTGATCCATTGCGCAAGCCTCGTCCACGATGATCTGCCATGTTTCGATGATGCAGCCATGCGGCGGGGCAAACCCGCGCTGCATCTGGCGTTCTCCGAGCCACTGGCGGTGCTGACAGGTGACAGCCTGATCATCATGGCGTTCCAGCTTCTGGCGCGTACGGCCCCGGCTGACCGGGCCTTGGCGCTGATCGATATCCTTGGCACGCGCACGGGCATGCCCTTTGGGATTTGCGCGGGCCAGGGTTGGGAGAGCGAGGATCAGATCGACCTCTCGGCCTATCATCAGGCCAAGACCGGCGCATTGTTCATCGCGGCGACCCAGATGGGCGCCGTCGCAGCCGGACAGGATGCCGAACCTTGGGGGGAACTTGGCGCCCGCATTGGTGAGGCGTTTCAAGTGGCCGACGATCTACGCGACGCGCTGTGCGATGAGGCGACCTTGGGCAAGCCTGCGGGGCAGGACGATTTGCATGGCCGGCCAAATGCGGTCGCGGCTTTGGGCGTTGCAGGGGCGGTCAGCCGCTTTGACGATATCCTCAGCGGTGCCATCGCCTCGATCCCCGCATGTCCAGGCGAGGCGGCTCTGGCGCAAATGGTGCGCGCCTATGCCGACAAGCTTGTGCCGGACGGCGCGCGTTCCCGGCGTACTGTGCCGGGCGAGTAGTGGTTAATCTCGAACTTCATGGGGCGCAGGTGGCCCGCGTCCCCCGACGCCCTCGCGCCGCATCGCGCCTGACACGCCTTGTTGCATCCCGCGGATTTCAGAAATGGGCCGCCCGGTTCCCTTTGACCCGACGCTTGGTCCGGTCGGAAGGCGAGGCGATGTTTGATCTGGTCGCAGGCTTTTGTCACAGCCAGATCCTGCAGGCGCTTGTGGAATTCGACATTCCGCAGATGCTTTTGCGCAACGAGATGACGACAGATGCACTGGCGACCGAGGCAGAGGTTCCGCTGGACCGGATGCATGTGCTTCTGTCTGCGGCTGTGGCTTTGGGCCTCTTGAAGCGGCGCAAATCGGGGCTTTATGCGCTAACGATCCGTGGTGCTGCCCTTGCCGGAGTACCGGGGTTGTCGGGCATGATCTCGCACCATGACGTGCTCTACCTCGATCTGGCCGACCCGGTGGCTTTTTTCCGGGGCGAGGTTGAGACGGAACTGGCCGAGTTCTGGCCTTACGTTTTCGGGGCTTCGGGCGCGACCGATCCGAAAGTGGCGAGCACCTACTCACAGTTGATGGCGGATAGTCAGGTCCTGGTTGCCGAAGACACCCTCGCCACTGTTTCGCTGAACGGTGTGCGCCACATCATGGATGTCGGTGGCGGTTCTGGTGCGTTTCTTGCGGCAGTCGGGCAGGCCTATCCCAATCTACACATGACGTTGTTCGATCTGCCTGCTGTCGCGCCTGGGGCGCAGGCACGTTTTGCCGATCTTGGGCTGTCCGAGCGTGTGATGATCGCGCCAGGATCATTTCGCGATGACCCGCTGCCGCAGGGGGCCGACCTGATCAGCCTCGTGCGTGTTCTTTATGATCACTCGGATGAAACGGTCAGCGCGCTTTTGCGATCCGTCTATGAGGCTTTGCCGGTTGGCGGATCGCTTCTTGTGTCCGAACCGATGACTGGTGGGGATCAGCCGCAGCGCGCAGGGGATGCCTATTACGCGCTTTATTGCATGGCGATGCGCACGGGAAAGGCGCGGTCAGCTGACCAGATTGCCGCGCTTCTGCGTCAGGCCGGTTTCACCGACATCCAGACACCAAAATCGCGCCGGCCATTTGTGACATCGCTCGTCACAGGTGTAAAGCAAAGTTGACACTTTATATGTCCAAACTAATTGACACTGGGTCACGTCAAGCTAAACTACCGTAAGGACAGCGTGTTGCGCGGTGAGTCTGAAGGCTTCGCAGCATTGAGGAGAAAACGTTGGAAACCAAGGCTGTTATCCTGAATGCCCCAGGCGCTTTGGCGTTGGATCAGGTGGGAGTGACCGCGCCGAAGGCGGCGGATCTGGTTGTGGCGATTCAGCATTCCGGGATTTCCACGGGCACGGAAAAACTGTTCTGGACCGGAGAGATGCCGCCCTTCCCCGGCATGGGCTATCCGTTGATCCCCGGCTATGAGGCTGCGGGCGAAGTCGTCGAGGCAGGCCCCGAAAGCGGGTTTCGCGTGGGCGAGCATGTCTTTGTCCCCGGGGCAAGCTGCTACGAGGGCGCGCATGGTTTGTTCGGTGCCGCAGCCCAGACGATTGTTACCGATGCATCGCGTGCAACCCGTATCGACCGAACCTTGGGCGCGGCAGGCGCCTTGTTGGCGCTCGCGGCGACAGCCCGTCATGCGATGGCCGGGCCGGGAAAGGCGGTGCCCGACCTGATCGTGGGTCACGGCGTTTTGGGACGGTTGCTTGCGCGTTTAACGATAGCGGCAGGCGCACCCGCTCCAACGGTCTGGGAGATCGATGAAACCCGCATGGCTGGCGCTGACGGCTATCAGGTAATCAAGCCAGAGGCGGATACGCGCCGCGATTACAATTCCGTCTATGATGCGTCGGGACGTGGCGATCTGCTGAACGATCTGGTGGGTCGCATCGCCAAAGGCGGTGAGATTGTGCTTGCCGGGTTCTACACCGAACCTCTGCAATTCGCCTTTCCGCCCGCTTTCATGAAAGAGGCACGGTTCCGCATCAGCGCGGAATGGGCCCCTGACGACATGGTCGCTACCAAGGCACTGGTCGAGGCTGGAACGCTCGAATTGGCCGATCTGATCACACATCAGCAACCCGCGAAGGCGGCTGCGGAGGCTTACAAGACGGCCTTCACGGATCCGGCTTGCCTGAAAATGATACTGGACTGGGGAACCGCATGAAGGACGAAATACCGAACCTGAAGGATTTCGACCAGCGTTTGCGGGATGAGGCGGCGGTTGAGCCTTCGCTGGAGGTGCCGCAAAGCGAGCCGACCTCCAAAACCCAGATCATCGCGATCTACGGCAAGGGCGGGATCGGCAAGTCCTTCACGCTTGCCAATCTCAGCCATATGATGGCCGAGATGGGCAAGCGCGTGCTGCTGATCGGCTGCGATCCGAAATCGGACACAACCAGCCTGCTTTTCGGCGGCAAGGCCTGCCCCACGATCATCGAAACCTCCTCAAAGAAGAAGCTTGCCGGTGAAGAAGTGCAGATCGGTGACGTCTGCTTCAAACGGGGTGGCGTCTTCGCGATGGAGCTTGGTGGGCCAGAAGTGGGCCGTGGCTGCGGCGGGCGCGGGATCATCCACGGCTTTGAGCTCCTGGAAAAACTGGGCTTTCACGATTGGGATTTCGACTATGTGCTGCTCGATTTCCTCGGCGACGTGGTCTGTGGCGGCTTTGGCCTGCCCATCGCCCGTGACATGGCACAGAAAGTTATTCTGGTAGGATCAAATGACCTGCAATCGCTTTATGTTGCTAACAATGTCTGCTCGGCAGTCGAATATTTCCGAAAACTTGGTGGTAATGTTGGGGTCGCTGGACTCGTCATCAACAAGGATGACGGGACAGGCGAGGCTCAGGCTTTCGCCAAGGCAGTTGACATTCCTGTCCTTGCTGCAATTCCGCAAGATGACGACCTAAGGAAGAAGTCCGCAAACTATCAGATCGTTGGCACCCGCGAGGGGCAATGGGGTGCGCTGTTCGAAGGATTGGCTTCGGCGGTCGCTGATGCGCCACCTGTGCGTCCCGCCCCGCTTGATCAGGACGGGTTGCTGGGGCTTTTTGACAGCAAGGATACGGGCGCCGATTACGAACTCGTCCCCGCCACGGATGTCGACATGCGCGGTAAGAACGCCAAGCCGAAAGAAAGCTTGGAGGTCATCTATGATGACGCCTGAGCGGACCAAGCCATTGCCGGAAGACGTGCGCCGGATGTTGGCGGCAGCGCGTCCGGACCAGATCCAGCGCCTTCTCGATGACATCCGTCGGATACCGGCCACGGAGGCCGCGCGCTATGACGCATGAGCCTGACACCCAAGGCTACGAAGTGGGCTATGATGATGCGGGCAATGTCCAGATCATCGAGGGTGTCGCGCGCGATGAGATGTCAGCGGATTTGTCCGATCAAGCGCAACAAACGGCGCTGACTGGCGGCTGTGTGTCCGGTGCCGACAAGATGGAAGCCGCCGCGCGCGTGGCGGGAAAATCCGACATTCTGGATCAATACGCCAAGGACTATCCGCAAGGGCCCCATGACCAGCCGCAATCGATGTGTCCGGCTTTCGGGTCTTTACGCGTTGGCCTTCGCATGAAGCGGGTGGCGACGGTTTTGTCTGGGTCCGCCTGCTGTGTCTATGGGCTGACCTTCGTGTCGCATTTCTACGGCGCGCGACGCTCGGTCGGGTATGTGCCGTTCAACTCCGAAACGCTGGTCACGGGCAAACTGTTCGAGGATATCCGCGAAAGCGCGCACGATATGGCCGACCCGGATCGCTATGACGCGATTGTGGTGACGAACCTCTGCGTGCCGACAGCCTCCGGCGTGCCGCTGCGGCTTTTGCCGAAAGAGATCAACGGTGTGCGGATTGTCGGCATCGACGTGCCCGGCTTCGGCGTGCCCACCCATGCCGAGGCCAAGGATGTACTCGCCGGGGCGATGCTGAACTACGCGCGGACGGAAGCCGCCGCAGGTCCGGTTCAAGCACCGGTGGGTGGCAAATCCGACCGCCCAACTGTGACCCTTCTGGGCGAGATGTTCCCCGCTGATCCGATGATGATCGGCGCGATGCTGGCCCCATTAGGCCTTGCGGCGGGTCCGGTCGTGCCCACCCGCGAATGGCGGGAGCTTTACGCGGCCCTTGATTGTGGTGCTGTGGCCGCGATCCACCCATTCTACACCGCGTCCATCCGTGAATTTGAGGCTGCGGGTCGCCCCGTGATCGGTTCGGCCCCGATCGGCTATAACGGGACGGCGGCGTGGCTCTTGAAAGTCGGTGAGACATTCAACGTCCCCCCCGCGCAGATTGCAGCCGCCCAGAACGCGTTCCTGCCTGCCATCAACGAAGCGCTGAAAGCCGCGCCAATCAAGGGAACCATCACGCTTTCGGGCTATGAGGGCTCGGAACTGCTTGTTGCACGTCTGCTCGTCGAAAGCGGGGCGGAGGTGCCTTATGTCGGCACGGCCTGTCCCAAAACACGGTGGTCGCAGGACGATGCCGACTGGCTGGCCTCGCGCGGTGTGAAAGTGACCTATCGCGCATCGCTGGAGGATGATCTGGCAGCCGTGGACGCCATCAAGCCGGATCTGGCGATTGGCACGACGCCTGTGGTGCAGCATGCCAAGGAACATGGCATTCCGGCCCTTTACTTCACCAATCTGATTTCTGCCCGGCCACTCATGGGGCCAGCGGGTGCAGGCTCGCTGGCGCAGGTCGTGAATGCGGCTGTCGGTGGAAAAGAGAAGATGGATACGATGCGTGCCTTCTTTGAAGGCGTCGGTGCCGAGGATACCGCTGGCGTGTGGGAAGGCGCTCCCAACTTGCGGCCCGATTTCCGGACGCAGCATCAGAAAAAGCTCGACAAGATGGCGCGCGCGGCCAAGGCGGAGCGGATGATATGAAGAATTTTGGCCAAAATTCTTCAGTCGGGAAAAGTCTTCGTCACGAAGACTTTTCGGCCAAGGGAGGCGCGCGATGCTGATCACCGATCATGATCGTGCTGGCGGCTATTGGGGTGCTGTTTATGCCTTCTGCGCAGTGAAAGGCTTGCAGGTTGTCATAGACGGCCCTGTCGGCTGCGAGAACCTGCCGGTGACGTCCGTCCTGCACTACACCGACGGTCTGCCACCGCATGAATTGCCCATTGTCGTCACTGGCCTCAGCGAAAGCGAGATGGGCGAGGGGACCGAGGATGCGATGAAACGCGCTTGGGACACGCTCGACCCGGCTTTGCCTGCCGTTGTCGTGACGGGCTCCATTGCCGAGATGATCGGCGGCGGTGTGACGCCGCAGGGTACCAACATCCAGCGCTTCCTGCCGCGCACGATTGATGAGGATCAGTGGGAATGTGCGGACCGCGCGATGACCTGGATCTTCACCGAATTCGGCATGACCAAAGGCCGGATGCCACCGGAGAAGAAACGCGAGGAAGGTGCAAAGCCCCGCGTGAACATCCTTGGGCCGATGTATGGGGCGTTCAACATGCCCTCGGACCTTGCCGAGATCCGGCGGCTGGTTGAGGGTATCGGGGCTGAGGTCAATATGGTCATGCCGCTGGGTGCCCATGTGGCCGAGATGCGCAATCTGGTGAATGCGGATGTCAACATCACCATGTATCGCGAGTTCGGACGGGGCCTGTGCGAAGTGCTGGGAAAGCCTTACCTGCAAGCGCCCTTCGGCATTGACAGTACCACAAAGTTTCTGCGCAAGCTGGGTGAGTTGCTGGGCCTGGACCCTGAACCGTTCATCGAACGTGAGAAACACTCGACCATCAAACCGGTCTGGGACCTCTGGCGCTCGGTCACGCAGGATTTCTATGCCACCGCGGAGTTCGCGATTGTCGCGACCGAAACCTATGCAAGAGGCGTCCGGCATTTCTTGGAAGGCGACCTGGGCTTTCCTTGCGCCTTCGCGGTCGCCCGCTCACGCGGCAAGAAGACCAACAACGACGAAGTGCGCAACCTGATGCACAGCAGGCGTCCGCTGATCGTCTTCGGTTCGATCAATGAAAAGATCTACATGGCCGAGATGCAGGCGGGCCACGGGCCGCAGCCCGTCTTTATCCCCGCAAGCTTCCCCGGTGCCGCAATACGGCGCGCCACGGGCACGCCCTTCATGGGCTATGCGGGGGCGACTTATGTCCTGCAAGAGGTCTGCAATGGCCTCTTTGACGCACTCTTCCACATCTTGCCGCTCGCCAGCGATATGGATGCGGGCGACGCCACACTGACGCCCCTGCGCCGGGATTTCCCCTGGGATGCCGATGCGCAGGCCAAACTGGATGAGATCGTGGCATCCCATCCGATCCTCACACGCATTTCAGCCGCCAAAACGCTGCGGGACGCAGCCGAACGGGCGGCCCTCGATGCCGGCAACGACCGGGTGGTCCTTGAGACCGTCGAAACACTGCAATCATCCACCGGAGGACGCACATGACTGATTTTACAACAGATGCCCCGATGACCAGGGGAAGGTCCGCGCCGCCGAAACGGGAATACTACGCCTATTTTACGCTGATCTTTCTGGCGACATTGCCGCTCTGCACCCTGACCTGGGTGCTAGCGACCGCACGCCAGTTTGAACTGCCCGAAAAAGGCCCCTTGGCAAAGGCCTGGACACAGGCCCGCATCATCACGCCACAGATCTTCAACGCATGAATCTGAAGGCCAACCATTTGCCCACCCGTGGGCATCCGATGTTCATCATTCCCCCCCGGGATGATGGATTGGGGCAGAGGAAGAGCTTCTGTCGTAACCCGGCCGCGGGGGGTGCGCGGCGTCAGACCCAAATTTTGGAGACAAAACATGGCTGACAAATCTGACCTGTCCTTCACAGGTCTCACCGACGAGCAGGCCCAAGAGCTGCATGCGGTGTATATGAGCGGCTTTGGGCTGTTCACGGTGGTAGCCGTGATCGCTCACTTCCTCACATACATCAAGCTGCCTTGGTTCAGCTGGTAGGAGGGCGCTTGAATGGCACAGTTCTATAAAATCTGGCTGGTCTTCGACCCACGCCGCGTTTTCGTGGCGCAGGGCGTTTTCCTGTTCCTGCTGGCAGCGATGATTCACCTCGTGCTGCTCAGCAACGAAACGACAAACTGGTTCTCGCTCGCCTTTGGCGGATAGGAACCGGCGTTTGCCGACATGAATCCGCTACGGGCGGGCGCGTTTCCGCCCGTGGCAAACACCGACGCAAGATGATGACAGGGCGCACCCGAACGGGGATGCAGGGCCTGTCGGAAATGGAGTAGGAAGATGGCGCAGCTCAGCTTCGAAAGAAAATACCGGGTCCGTGGCGGGACATTGGTTGGCGGTGATCTGTTCGACTTCTGGGTGGGGCCATTTTATGTTGGCTTCTTCGGGGTGACGACGTTCTTTTTCGCTGTCCTTGGGACAATCCTGATCTTTTACGGGGCGAGCCAAGGCCCCACCTGGAACCCTTGGCTGATCTCAATCGATCCGCCGCCCCTTGAATACGGGCTGGGTCCGGCACCACTCATGGAAGGCGGGTTGTGGCAGATCATCACGATCTGTGCCATCGGCGCCTTCGTCAGTTGGGCGATGCGCGAGGTTGAGATCTGTCGTAAGCTCGGCATCGGCTATCATGTGCCCTTTGCCTTCAGCGTGGCGATTTTCGCCTATGTGACGCTGGTGGTGATCCGCCCCGTTCTGCTGGGCGCCTGGGGTCATGGCTTCCCCTACGGCATCTTCAGCCATCTCGATTGGGTGAACAACGTGGGCTACACCTATGGTAACTTCCACTACAACCCTGCCCACATGGTCGCGATCACGTTCTTCTTTACAACGTGTCTGGCGCTGGCCCTGCATGGCTCATTGGTTCTGTCCGCCGTGAACCCGCCAAAGGGGCAGGAGATCAAGTCGCCTGACCATGAAGACACCTATTTCCGCGATCTGATCGGCTATTCCATCGGGCCTTTGGGCATTCACCGGCTGGGCCTGTTCCTGGCGCTGAATGCAGGTTTCTGGAGTGCTGTCTGCATCGTGATTTCCGGCACCGTCTGGTTCGAGGAATGGATCGTCTGGTGGGATTGGTACTATGAGCTGCCCTGGTGGGTTGACCTTTAAGGAGGGTATGAACAATGGCTGAATATCAAAACATCTTCACCCAGGTTCAGGTCCAAGGCCCTCCGGAAATGGGCGTGGCCGGATATGACGGCAGCGGGATCGACCGCAGCAAGAAGGCGAGCTTCTCAAAGCTTTTCGGCTGGTTCGGGAACGCGCAACTGGGTCCAATCTATCTGGGCTCGTTCGGGGTGATCTCGCTTGCGACCGGTCTGATCTGGTTTGTCATGGTCGGCATGGCGTTCTGGGCGCAGGCCGATTACAACCCGGCGATCTTCATGCGGGATCTGTTCTGGCTTTCTCTTGATCCACCGTCACCGGGTTACGGTCTGGGCATGCCCCCGATGGATGATGGCGGTTACTTCATGATCGCGTCGTTCTTCCTACTGATCTCGGTGCTGACTTGGTGGGTGCGGACCTATCTGCGGGCCGAGGCGCTGGGCATGGGCAAGCACGTGGCTTGGGCCTTTGCATCTGCGATCTGGCTCTTCCTTGTGCTGGGGCTCTTCCGCCCGATCCTGATGGGCGACTGGTCCGAGATGGTGCCTTACGGCGTCTTTAGCCATCTCGACTGGACGAACCTCTTCTCGATCACCTATGGCAACCTCTTCTACAACCCGTTCCATGCGCTCAGCATTGCGTTCCTTTATGGTTCTGCCCTGCTTTTCGCGATGCATGGTGCGACAATCCTCGCCGTCAGCCGCTTCGGTGGTGAGCGTGAGATCGAACAGATCGTTGACCGGGGAACGGCGACCGAGCGTGCGGCTTTGTTCTGGCGCTGGACCATGGGCTTTAACGCCACGATGGAGGGTATCCACCGCTGGGCCTGGTGGTTTGCGGTGCTGACAACGCTCACCGGCGGGATCGGCATCCTTCTGACAGGTACGGTCGTGGATAACTGGTTCGTCTGGGCGCAAGAGCACGGCTACGCACCGCTCGATTAAGGAGAGAGATGATGAAGAACGAAAACATCCTCGACGTCAGTGAAAAGGCACGCCTGACCGCCGATATCACGCTCTTGATGCTCAAGGGCGCGGGCTATGCCGCGGCGTTCTTGCTCGCGATTTGGTTCCTGATTGCCGTGATGGCCTGGATCGGGCGCGCGCTGCCGGAAGAGAGCCGCGATACGCCGGACCCGATCAACCGGTCATCGCTGACGATTGAAGTTGTCGATTTCGACAACTTCGCCTGATGAGATTGGATCAGGCGCCTGCGCGACGCGGCGCCTGATCCTGCGCCGTCGGACCTCCCTCCCTGGCTGGTCCGTCACTTGGAGCCCTGGGCTCCAGTTCCCTTCCTGTTGGCTACAGGAGACTAGCGTCGCATCTGGGTTCGCCCATTTGCGACGCTTTTTCATTCCAAAGGTGCTGTCATGACCCATCACCCTGAAACGCCCATCCTCGATCGCATCGCAGGCCCTGCGGATTTGCGAAGGCTCGACGACAAGGCGCTGGCTGGTTTGGCCGATGATGTGCGGGCCGAGGTGATCTCCGCCGTCTCGCAGACCGGCGGGCATCTGGGGTCGTCCCTGGGCGTGGTTGAACTGACCGTCGCAATCCACGCGGTTTTTGATACGCCGCGTGACAAACTGATCTTTGATGTGGGCCACCAATGCTATCCGCATAAGGTGCTGACGGGCAGGCGGGACCGCATCCGCACCTTGCGGCAAGAGGGCGGGTTGTCGGGTTTCACCAAGCGCGCTGAGAGCGACTATGATCCTTTCGGAGCCGCCCATTCCAGCACGTCAATCTCAGCCGCATTAGGCTTCACCATTGGCCGCGACATGGGTATGCCCACGGGCGATGCGATTGCGGTGATCGGCGACGGGTCGATCAGCGCGGGCATGGCCTATGAGGCACTGAACAACGCTGGCCATGAAGGGCGTCGGCTCTTTGTGATCCTCAACGACAATGAGATGTCGATTGCCCCACCAACCGGCGCGATGTCGAAGTACCTCTCAAGCCTCTATGCCTCGCCCATGGGTGAATTGCACAAGATGGCCGAAGGGTTTGAGGCCGCCTTGCCCGGCCCTTTACGCGATCATGCACGCCGTGCGCGCAACCTTGTGACGGGCATGCAATCTGGCGGGTCGGGGACGCTCTTTGAAGAGCTCGGCTTTTTCTATGTCGGCCCCATCGACGGGCACGATATGGCGCAGCTTCTGCCGGTACTGCGGGCGGCGCGGACACGGGCAACCGGGCCGGTCCTGATCCATGTCTGCACGACCAAGGGCAAGGGCTACGCCCCCGCCGAGGGCGCCGCCGATTGCGGGCATGGCGTGGCGAAGTTTGATGTGGCCACCGGCGCACAGTCCAAATCTAAACCCAATGCGCCAAGCTACACGAAGGTCTTCGGCAATGCGCTGACGACCGAGGCGCAGCATGATCCGAGCATTGTGGCCGTAACCGCCGCCATGCCCTCGGGCACCGGTGTCGACATCATGGGTGCACGGTTTGAAAACCGCGTCTTCGATGTGGGCATTGCCGAACAACACGCGGTGACCTTCTCCGCAGGCATGGCCGCGAGCGGGCTGAAGCCATTCTGCGCGATCTATTCAACCTTCCTTCAACGCGGCTATGATCAGGTGGTGCATGACGTCGCTCTGCAAAACCTGCCCGTCCGTTTCGCGATTGACCGGGCCGGGCTGGTGGGCGCGGATGGCCCCACCCATGCCGGAGCATTTGATATCGGATACCTCTCGGCCTTGCCCAACATGGTGGTGATGGCCGCTGCGGACGAGGCCGAACTGATGCATATGGTCCGCACCGCTGCGGCCTATGACGATGGCCCCATCGCCTTCCGCTATCCGCGTGGTGAAGGTGTCGGGGTTGATCTGCCCGAACGTGGAGACGTCCTCACAATCGGCAAAGGCCGCGTGATCCAGGAGGGATCGGATATCGCGCTTCTCTCCTTCGGCGCGCATCTCGAAGAGTGCCGCAAAGCGGCCGATGAGATGGCCGCGCAGGGTATCACTGCAACCATCGCCGATGCCCGCTTTGCCAAACCGCTCGACCGTGACCTGATCCGCCAGCTGCTGCGCCACCACAAGGCGTTGGTGACGGTCGAACAGGGCGCCCGCGGCGGTTTTGGCGCGATGGTCTTGCATGACTTGGCCAATGACGGCCTGCTCGACGGGCGCTGCCAGCTGCGCACGATGACGCTGCCTGACCGCTACATCGATCAGGCCAGCGCTGCGGCCATGTATGCCGATGCCGGGCTGACGGCGGTGGACATCGCAGCCACCGCGATGCAGGCGGCTGGCGTGAAGCTGAAACGCTCTCCTGTCGAGGTGGCGTAACGTCCTGAAAAAGTGACAAAATGGAGCTACTCCTAGCGGCCGATGATGATCTTGCGGCATTGGCCGCATGTGAGGCGCCGCGCCTTGCTTTGCGCCTTCCGCCCAATGGTCTGGACGCCCGGGAAGTCTTGGAGATCGTGCGTGCGAGTACAGCGCGGATGTTCGAAAACGGCGTGCGCGGCACCTGGATGATGACGCATGACGGGGAGGTGGTTGGCCTCTGCGGCTTCAAGGATGTGCCCAGTCGGGACGGTACGGTTGAGATTGGCTACGGCGTGGCTCCTGACCGACGGGGCAGAGGGCTCGCGACCGCCGCCATCGGCGCGTTAATCGGTCTGACGAAGGCGGCGGGGCTCAGGACGATGACGGCAGAAACGGATGTAGCAAACACGCCGTCAGAGCGGGTACTCGAAAAGAACGGCTTCACGCTCACCCGGCAACGAAAGACCGTTGAGGGCACGTTCCATGACTGGACGCTTTCGCTAAGAGCATGAATTATTTCCGAGTTTGGCTATAGAGCGGCCTGAAACAGCCACACCTTCAGCCCACCATGCGGCACGGCTGGACCCTTCTGCAATGGCAACCCGGTTGCTTTGGCCAGCCCCGCATCGCTCGTAATGATCCCCACGTGCCAGCCGCCAAACCGCGCCTTCAACGCCTCGCCCAGCCCCGCATAAACGCCAAAGAGCATCCGTTGGTTCCCGATCCGCCCACCATAGGGCGGGTTGCAGATCACGAGGCCGGGCGGGCCATGCGGGCGCTGGATGTCGGCGGCATTCAGATTGGTGAAGGTCGTCAGGTCGCTGACACCAGCTCGCGCAGCGTTTTCCGTCGCCATGCGGACAGCGCCTGCGTCGCGGTCGGAGCCGTAGAAATGCTTGGGAGGCGCGTGGGTTTCACCCACCCTACGCCAGGTTGCATCGAACGTGGCCAGATGCATGAAGGCAAATTCGCGGGACCGGCCTGGGTGCAGTCCGGTGGCGATCTCAGCCGCTTCGATCACAAAGGTCCCCGACCCGCACATCGGGTCGAGCACCGGTTCGCGGCCATCATAACCGCATTCCCGCAGAAAGAGGCTCGCCAGTGTTTCACGCATCGGGGCCTTGCCGACCGCCTCTTTGTGGCCGCGCTTGTGCAGGCTTTCGCCTGATGTATCGACGCTGATGGTGACGTGGTTGTCGTCAATGCGCGCCTTGATGGTCACGGGCGCATCGGGGCTGACCTCATATCCCGCCACCCGCAAAGCGCCTTCAATCCGCTGAGTCGCGGCTCCCGCATGATAAATCTTGGACTTGCGCGAAGTCGCTACCTCGACCCTCACCGGCACATCGGGCTTCAGCACATCGTGCCACGGAAACTTGCGCGCCCGTTTATCCAACTGTGCGAGATGAAACGCCATGAAAGAGCCGATCCGCACCAGCAGGCGCGTGGCACCTCGCATCGCCAGGTTGGCCCGCCACACATCTGGCCATCCCCCGGTCAGAACCACTCCGCCCGCAGTGGCCTTTGCATCGGCAAACCCGTTTGCAACAGCCTCGGCCTGCAGCACATGCTCAAGCCCGGGCGTGCCAACAAGAAAGATCTCAAGAGGTTCCGACATTGGCCGTGCATAAGCGGGATCAAGGGGACGGCGCAACCGGCCTAGAAATTCGACGCGATCCCGAAGCTGAGGGAAACTTTGCTGGAATCAATGAAGGACACATCCGAATCCGTTCGGCTCGCGAATAGAGTCATGCTGGGTGAAAAGCCGAAATAAGAGATCTCTTCGAAAACCGCCGTCACTCCGGCGCGGGCAAAACGATCCCGGCGTCCGTCAAGTGTGCTGGAAAACTCGTCAAACGACCGATAGCCAATTTCGGCGAACGTGGACCAGCTTGTCTCGAAAATCTGCCTGCCAATGGCGTAGTCAGAACGCAGCCGATATTCGACAAACGTACTTTCCTCACTTGCATCGTTATACTTGCCCGCAAGCGTCAACGTCGTCACATCACGATTGTCAAAACGCCACTGATAAGACCCGCTCAGATCGTAAATTGTACTGTCGATTAGCCCAGGCGCTTGCGCGCGTTGCTGTCGCACAGAGCTTTCCAAGGCGAGAGAGCGACCGCCCTCGAAAGGTACGATCTGGCCCAGGATCAGGTCGTGGTAATCCACCAACAAATCGCCACCGCGCCAGTACCTGCCGTAATTGTAAGCGATCCGTGTTGGTCCCAGCGGGCTAAACATGGTCTGTTGTTGCTCAAGTGAAAACTGGGCGAGAAAAGCCGAAAAATCACTGGGCTCCAAATCACGCACAATTTCGCTTTCCGACTCAGACAGGAGTGTTTCGGTCTCATCTGAGAAGACGACGCCCTGCCCGAAAACCAGACCACCGATTGTCGTCGTCTGGCGGGGCGTCTGGCTTAGCCTGTACCGAATGCTTGCGCTGCCGTTGTATTCAAGACCTGAGAGCGCAAGCTGGTCCTCGCGCAGATCAAGTTCAATAAAGCAGGTGCCATCGAGATTCTCAAAACAAAGACGCGATGCGTCCGATCCGTCATTGATATTGTCCGACGGCGCGATGGAAGCGGTGTATTGCGTGGTGATCGGATTGGCCTCACGGGCGCGTTGAAAGCCGCGCACGATGGCTTCGGCGTCTTCCTCGGTTGCGATGTGATTGGCCGCGCGGCGGAACCAAAACTCGGCACGGGCGAATTGTTCCGCCCTGAAATGGGCAGTTGCGGCAAGGCGCGCGGTTTGTAGCCGTGTTTCTTCGCTGGGTGCCGCACGGTAGGCTCGAGATGCACTTGCGGCAGCCTCGCGCGGCAGATCCAGATCCGATTGTGCAAGCGCCAAGAGGAAGAGTGCGGCGAAACTGTCGGGATTGTCCTCCAAAAGCTGGTTCGCCAGGATTACGGTTTGCGCCGGGTCGCCGCTGACCAACGCCGCCTCAGCATCGGCCTGGATCTCGGCTGCGGTCGTTTGTGCTAGCGCCTGACCTGACGACAGCGCCATCACCACGGCGAAACCAATGACCCAAGGACAAAACTTCTTCAGCACGCTGATCTTACCTTTTTGCGTTGCCATGGTGGCTTAACGTGAAATCGGCACAGTTCAAGTGCGCGGATCAAGCACCAGCCAATCCGCAACCACGCGCAAATGGATCGGCGGATAACCGCCTCAGCCTTAGCGCATTTTACTTTTTATTTTCCAAACGCGCTTAAGCCGTTAGCTCTGTTGCTCGGGGGTAAGGGAGAACCTTATGAAGAAGATCATTTCTGTTGTTGCGCTGTTCGGCCTGTCCGCCTGCTTGGGTGGCGGCGATTCCTCGTCTGACTCTGGCGTTGACCTGACACCCGACACCCCCGATGTGGCGATGAACATGGACTTCGGTACGCAGCTCAATGGTATGCGTATGGCAGGTACCGAGGTGGACTATGACGCGACTGCCGGTAGGGCAGCCCAGATCCACGCGAACGACATGTTCGAAAAAGATTACCTGAGCATCTTTTTGCCCGGAACCACGGCGCCGATGGGCGGAGAAAAGGACATCGGGGACACGCTTAATGAACTTGGGCTCACCTGGCAGGATATTGGACAGTTCATCGCACAAGGCGATTTCACAACAACGACTCTTTTGGATGAATGGGCAACCAATGGAAGTCAGGGCGACGGCAGCGCAGCGGAAGACCTGACATTCGAGGATTTTGAACTGTTCGGGCTCGCCAAAGCCGGGTCTGGTTCTGACCAACGTTGGGTGCTTGTGCTCGTAAATCCTGACTAAGGCGTACAAACGGCCTTGCGCAACATCAGCGATAGCTTGCCCATGACGCTGCCATAATTGGCGCATTCTTGCTGCGCCGTATCCTGCCAAGGCATTGGTCTTGTTGACTGAATTTTTTCTGGCGTAATGGCGGGAACCTTATCAAGGAGTGGTTCCATGCGCTTTATCGCTTTCGCGTTTTGTGCCTTTGCTCTCGCGGCTTGTAGTAGTGGCGGAGGCGGTGGTTCGCCGGTGGATGTGTCCTCTTCAGTCGCGCCGTCTACCCCTTCTCTCCCTGATACGCCATCGGTCGACGGGTCGTTTCAAAGCATGCTCAATGGCGTCCGGGCGGCGAATGGGGCGGCTCCGCTAACATACGATGCGCGGCTGGGCCGTGCGGCACAGGCCCATGTCAATGATATGCTGGCCATGGGTCGTCTGACGCATACTGGGAGTGATGGTTCCAACGCCGGGCAGCGCATTCGCCGCGAGGGCTATGATTGGATCACCTGGGGCGAAAACGTCGCGCGTGGTCAACGGAATGAAGAGGCCGTGTTGAATGCATGGGTCAACTCACCCGGGCATCAGGCCAACAATGTGAATCCGAACTTCGAGGATTTTGCATTGGCGAAGGCAGGGTCGGGGTCCAACCAGTATTGGGCGCTGGTATTTGCAACGGAACGGTAGTCTAAGCGGCGCAACTTCGGTTGGACGCTAGCTGTCAGAAGTCCCGCCGGTCCGCGCCGTTTCGGGTTTCGGCTGTGGTTTTGCCATCCCTTCCAAAGCGCGCAATGGCTTCTTGACCGCCTCGCCGAGACCGGGGCGCGTCGGCGCTGCCATCTGTTTGCTCACCTCGACAATCAGCACCCCGCCTGCGGCAACCATGGGGATGTTATGCCCGACCTTTTCAAAGAATCCCGCCGATTTGCGCCAAAGCCTGCGTGACGATGGCGGCTGATAAAGCGCAGACATGGTTCGCTCTGTCACAAACTGATGTCGCCGCAACTGCGCATCCAACTGGCTGAGCGAATAGGGCCGCCCATAGCCAAAGGGTGTTGCATCTGATCGGGACCACAGACCGGCCCGGTTGGGCACGATAAAGACCGCGCGGCCACCTGGCCCCAACACACGCCAGGCCTCGTCCAACAGAGCAGACGGGTGCTCTGTCGTCTCTAACCCATGCATGAGCACCAGACGGTCGACATGACCCGTCTCGATGGGCCAGAGCGTGTCTTCGCATAATACGCTGACATTTTGTCCATCGGGCGGCCAGGGCATCACACCCTGTGGCCCCGGCATCAGGCCGACGACCCGCCGTGCATCTTTCAGGAAGGGCCGCAAGAGCGGAACGGCAAAGCCAAAGCCCACAACCATCTGCCCCTTGCAATCGGGCCACAGCGCCACCAGCTCATCCCGGATCACCTTTTGTGCGGCCCGGCCCAATGCGCTGCGGTAGTAGAAGTTTCGCAGATCAAGCACATCAAGATGCATTGCGGTTTTGGGTCCCTTGGGCAAAGCTGTGCCGCGACCATATCAACAGAAAAGGCCAAAATGCCATGGCAAACGCCCCATCCGCCGAACTCGTCGTGGTGCCCTGTCTTGCCGACAACTACGCCTTTTTGGTGCATAATGACGCAAGGGGCGAAACCGCCCTCATCGACGCCCCGGAAGAAGGCCCGATCAGAGAGGCATTGCGCAAACGTGGCTGGACGCTGAGCGATATCCTGATCACGCACCACCACCATGACCATATCGGTGCGGTCGACGCACTGCGCCCCGGAGCGCGTGTGATTGGGGCCAAGGCTGATGCCCACCGCCTGCCGCCGCTGGATTTGCAGGTTGCCGAGGGCGATACGATCACGGTCAGTGGGCAGACAACCCATGTCATCGATGTCTCGGGCCACACGATTGGCCATATCGCCTTTCACATGCCCGACGCAGGCTATGCGTTTACGGCTGACAGCCTGATGGCGCTGGGCTGCGGCCGATTGTTTGAAGGGAATGCCGCGCAAATGTGGCAAAGCCTGAAAAAACTGCGCGCACTACCCGAAGACACGCAGATTTGTTCCGGCCATGAATACACCGCGGCAAATGCACGCTTTGCGCTGTCGGTTGACGCGGACAATCCAAAG
Source organism: Cognatiyoonia sp. IB215182 (assembly GCF_033963905.1). NCBI lineage: Bacteria > Pseudomonadati > Pseudomonadota > Alphaproteobacteria > Rhodobacterales > Paracoccaceae > Cognatiyoonia > Cognatiyoonia sp. IB215182. The sequence goes on along the minus strand of NZ_JAXBMB010000010.1, from coordinate 98,788 downwards.
CTTATCTCACGTATTGAAAGCATCACTCAGGCCCGCGCGGATGGCCAACCGACAATACCCTCCACCTTGCGTGAAGAGATGCTGACAAACCCATTTCTGCGTGCGGATGACCCTGCATTTAAGGGTGTTTTGGGTATGGCGGATGCATCGGACGAAGATGTCTTTGCCCATGTTCGCGCCTTGAAAGACAAATTTTGACCACGATGTCGTGTCAACGTGTTCAAAAGCAGATGAAATGAAAGGCATCACGCGATTTGTGATGCGCAAACGGAAAAAAGTCCTTGAAGGTTTGTGTAGAAAACCAAACCTTAAGGATAAGAGGCCACGGTTGGCGTGTGCAGATCACAGGCTGACCCCCGATATGAAGGAGCACAAGACGTGCCATCATTTTCGACAACACTCGAGCAGTCCATTCATGGGGCCCTGGCGCTTGCAAACGAACGTCGTCATGAGCTGGCGACACTGGAACACCTGCTTCTTGCGCTGATTGATGAACCAGATGCGGCCCGTGTGATGCGCGCCTGCTCGGTCAATCTTGATGAACTGCGCAAGGATCTTGAAGAGTTCATCGACGATGATCTGTCGACCCTGATCACGGATGTTGAAGGGTCCGAGGCTGTGCCGACTGCCGCTTTCCAGCGCGTTATTCAGCGTGCGGCGATCCATGTGCAATCCTCCGGCCGCAATGAAGTCACCGGTGCGAATGTGTTGGTTGCGATCTTTGCGGAACGCGAAAGCAACGCGGCCTATTTCCTGCAAGAACAGGATATGACCCGCTATGACGCCGTTAATTTCATCGCCCATGGCGTGGCAAAAGACCCAGCGTTCGGGGAATCGCGCCCCGTGACTGGTACGCCCGAAGACTCTGAGACGGTGAATGTCGGCAGTGAGAGCGATGAAAAGGAAAGCGCGCTTGCAAAATACTGCGTCGATCTGAACGCCAAGGCGACGAAGGGCGATGTTGACCCATTGATAGGTCGCGCGCATGAGGTGGAACGCTGCATTCAGGTTCTGTGCCGCCGCCGCAAGAACAATCCGCTCTTGGTCGGTGATCCCGGCGTGGGCAAGACGGCGATTGCCGAAGGTCTTGCGTTCAAGATCGTGAATGGCGAAACGCCCGAAGTGCTGTCTTCAGCGACCATCTACAGTCTCGATATGGGTGCTTTGCTGGCCGGAACCCGCTACCGCGGCGACTTTGAGGAACGCCTGAAGGCTGTGATGACCGAGATGGAAAATCACAAAGATGCGGTGCTTTTCATCGATGAGATTCACACGGTCATCGGTGCAGGTGCGACATCGGGCGGTGCGATGGATGCATCCAACCTGCTGAAACCGGCTTTGCAGGGCGGCAAGCTGCGCTGCATGGGCTCGACCACCTATAAAGAGTTCCGCCAGCATTTCGAGAAGGACCGCGCATTGTCGCGCCGGTTCCAGAAAATCGATGTGACCGAGCCTTCGGTGCCGGATGCAATCAAGATCCTGCAAGGGTTGAAGCCATATTTTGAAGAGCATCACAGCATCAAATATACGGCTGATGCAATCAAGACGGCTGTGGAACTGTCCGCGCGTTATATCAATGACCGCAAGCTACCAGACAAAGCCATTGACGTGATCGATGAGGCGGGCGCGGCTCAGCATCTGGTGACCGAAAGCAAGCGCCGAAAGACGATCGGTGCCAAAGAGATTGAGAATGTCGTGGCCAAGATCGCCCGCATTCCGCCCAAGAATGTCAGCAAGGATGACGCTGAAGTTCTGAAGGATCTCGAAAAGACGCTCAAGCGGGTCGTCTTTGGCCAGGATAACGCGATTGAGGCGCTATCATCGGCCATCAAATTGGCCCGCGCGGGTCTGCGTGAGCCCGAAAAGCCCATCGGCAACTACCTCTTCGCCGGACCAACCGGTGTGGGTAAGACAGAGGTCGCGAAGCAATTGGCGAGCACTCTGGGTGTTGAACTGCTGCGCTTCGATATGTCGGAATACATGGAAAAGCACGCGGTCAGCCGTCTGATTGGCGCGCCTCCGGGCTATGTCGGCTTCGATCAGGGCGGCATGCTGACTGATGGCGTTGATCAGAACCCGCATTGCGTGTTGCTGCTTGATGAGATGGAAAAGGCCCATCCGGATGTCTATAACATCCTGCTGCAGGTCATGGATCACGGGAAACTGACCGACCATAACGGGCGGACAACCGATTTCCGCAATGTGATCATCATCATGACCTCGAATGCGGGTGCCGCAGAGATGTCAAAGAACGCGTTGGGCTTTGGTCGCGAAAGCCGCGAGGGTGAGGATACGGCCGCGATTGAACGGACCTTCACACCGGAGTTCCGCAATCGTCTGGACGCGGTCATCTCGTTCGGTGCCTTGCCGAAAGAGGTCATCATGCAGGTGGTCGAGAAATTCGTGCTTCAGCTAGAGGCGCAGTTGATCGACCGCAACGTGCATATCGAACTGACACCTGCTGCTGCCGAATGGCTCGCCGACAAAGGCTACGATAGCAAGATGGGCGCCCGTCCATTGGGCCGCGTGATCCAGGAAAACATCAAAAAGCCGCTGGCGGAGGAACTGCTCTTTGGCAAGCTGGTGAAAGGTGGCATTGTGAAAGTTGGCGTCAAGAAAGGTGCACTGGACCTGAAATATGTCGAGCCTGAGCAGGGCAAGATTACCGATCGTGGTGACAAGCCGCCTTTGCTGACGGCTGATTGACCACTGGACAAACTGACAAAAAAGCGGCGCCTCTCCGGTGCCGCTATTTTATGGCCCGTCGTTGTTCACGCTGAGCATTTGTCTTTACCCTGCATTTGGTGATGAAGCGCTAAAATCCTTCAAAGGATTTTGCCCAGATTTTTTTGGAAAAACCTGGCACACTCGGAAGAAGCGGAAAATCTGCGTCAGCGTTCTGTCAGCTTGAGTTCAATCCGCCGGTTTTGCGCGCGGGCTTCAGGCGTATTCGCCGGATTGAGCGGTTGGTACTCGCCAAACCCGTTCGCCGCCAGGCGCTCGGGTGCAATGCCCAAGTCATCCGACATGAAGCGGACGACTGACAATGCACGCGCCTGGCTCAGTTCCCAGTTATCCCGGTATCGGCTGCCGGCACTGACAGGGATGTTGTCGGTGTGACCGTCAACGCGGATCACCCAGTCGATGCCGGGTGGAATATCGTTGGCGATGCTGCGCAGGATATCGGCGATATTGGCAATCTCGGCCTGACCGGCAGGCGAAAGCTGCGCACGTCCCGGTTGGAACAGCACCTCGGATGCGAAGATGAAGCGGTCCCCTTCGATCCGCACCCGATCCTGACCTTCCAGCACGTCGCGCAATTGTCCGAAGAAATCGGATTTAAAGCGCGAAAGGTTCTCGGCCTCAGCCGCCAAACGCTCCGCTTCTTCTTCCAGCCGCGCAGCCTCGGCTTCCAGCCGAATACGCTCGGCCTCTTCTAGTGCGCGGCGCTGACGTTCCTCGGACGCTACGCGAGCCAGAGCGGTGTTCAATTGCGCGCCCAAGGTCTCAATCTGCACCTGCGCTTCGCGGTCTGACTCTTCGGCGAGGTTCAGAAGCGACTGCAAATTGCCGACCTGACCGCGCAATTCTGTGATCTGAGCGTTCAGCAATGCAACTTGACGCTGGCTTTCGGCGGACACAGCCTCTTGCGCGGCGAGTTGTTCATTTGCCAGTGCCAAGAGCACGGCCTGCTCTTCGGCCGCACTGGCGTTGGCGGTTTGCGTCGCTAAGGCCGCCCGGGCCTCGGCCAGTTGCCGCAAAAGGTCGTCATTTTCGGCATCCAACGTCCCTTGCAGTGCTTCCAGTTCCGCCTGCGCTGCCCGTGCCGCAGCAAGCAGTGTCAGCGTCTCTTCCGCCTCCTGCCGTTGTTCTTCAAGGTTCAGCGTCATCGCGGTCAATTCCGTATCGGCATTGGCCAGCCGTTCGCGCAAAGCCTCCGCCGCAGCGGCATCGGCGAGTTGTCCGGCTTCCAATTCGGTGATCCGCGCAGTATTGGCGTCGTTCTCGGTCTCCAGATCAGCAATCAACGCCTCAAGCGCCTCACGCCGTGCGGCGGCAAGGCGGGCGGCCTCGGTGCCTTCGTCGATTTCGGTGCGGGCCTGCGCCAAGGCGAGGTTCAGCGCCTCTTGTTCAGACAACAGGCGTTCTTGTTCAGCCTCCAACCCTGCGATGCTGGTCAACGCTTCGCTGCGCTCGGCCAGCAACCCAGCCACCTGCGCCTCGAATTCCGTGATCTGGCTGCGGGCCTCGGCGAGTGCGGCGCCTTGCGCGTCGCGCTCGGCAATCAGGGCGGCGATGCGGCCAGATTGCTGTTGCGCCAGAGCGTTGGCTGCGTCCAGATCCAAGTCAAGTGCGGCAGAGCGTGCACGCTCCAGACCTAATGTGCTGGTCAATGCCGCCACTTCGTTGGTCAGAAGGTCCAGCTCGCTTTCCTGCCCCGTAATCGTTTCGCGTAAGACAAACTGGATCACCATAAAGATCGTCAACACGAACATCAGGACCAGCAGAAGCCCCGTCATCGCATCCACGAAACCAGGCCAGATCGCGTTCTGGAACCTGTTCGATGACCTGCGGCTCAGCGCCATGGCCTAGCCCCGTTCACGAATGGCGCTGGCGAGCGTGGCGATGTCGCCGCGCAGATCGCCAATGGTCTCTTGCCGACCAGCGGACAGTTCTTCGAGGATGCGCAAAAGCTGCACGTCAATGGAGCGCAGGCGCATGCGGCTTTCCGCATCGATCCCGTCCATCCCGCTGTCGTCGAGTTTCTTGATCAGTGCTTCCTGGCCCTCGGCCACACGTGTCAACAGATCTTGACTGCCTTGCGTCACATTGGCCTGCGCCAGCCGTTCGACCGCCGCAGCCAGCGTCGCAAAGCGCTTATCCGTATCCTCACGATCCGCGTCTGTCTGACCCATCATCATCTGGATCGTGTCCATCAACTCACCCAGTTGATCAACAAAAGCGCCCATCACACCACTATCGGCGCCTGTGCCTTCGTCGCCGTCAATGCCCACACGGGTGATCGTTGACAGCCATTCCTCAAGCTCGCGATAGAAGCGGTTCTGGCCGTGACCGGCGAAGAGCTCCAGCAAGCCCACGATCAGCGACCCGGCAAGACCTAGAAGCGAGCTGGAAAAGGCGGTGCCCATCCCGTCAAGCTGGCTTTCAAGGCCAGATTGCAGGCGTGCAAAAATGTCGGCACCATCTTCGCCATCGCCGGGATTGAGCGAGCGGATCGTTTCGACCAGCGCAGGCACCGTGGTCGCGAGCCCATAAAAGGTTCCCAAAAGGCCAAGGAAAATCAGAACGTTACCGATATAGCGCGTAATCTCGCGGTCTTCGTCGATCCGCTGTCCGACGGTATCAAGGATCGACCGCGCCGAGGTGGATGAAATCTGTGTCCGCGCCCCGCGCGACCGTAGCAAAGTGGCCAGTGCCGCGAGCAGTGACGGCGCGGCGACATAGCTATGCCCGCCTGCCTCATTCGCGAAACGTTCGATCCAGCGGACCGATTTGATCAGCAGAAACACCTGATTGATGCAGGACAACACCCCAAGGACGAACACCGCCAGAATGACGCCGTTCAGATAGGGGTTGGAGTTGTAGATCGCGATGATCTGGGCCTGCCCCAGATAAAGCCCGGCCCCCACCAGCCCAAGCACTGTCAGCATGAACAGGATCTGGCGGATCGGTTGTGAGAACTGCGGTTGTGCCTTACGTACCCGTTTTTCCGACAAGGGAGGGCATCCTTATATGGTGTTCTGTCTTTGCCCCGATAGCATCATAGAGCCGCCCATCGGCAAACCCAAATAAATTAAGGTCTGCATCATGTTGCTGTGAGGGCACGCACCCGCTCTGTCAGCCAGGCCATATCATCGTCGCGAATGCCCATCTCGGCCAGATGGGCGGTTGTGTTGTAAAGATACTCGGTATTCGGGCCACGCCCGCCCACTGCATGGGCAATCATCTGGGCCTGTTTCTCAAGATCGAACTGGCAGTATTGGCGATGGTCGCGGTTGATGATGTAGGCCAGCGCTTCGATATCCTCCCCGGCATCCGAGACCAGATTGACGTGGTCTTCGTAATAGGCGGATGAGATCAGTTCGCGTTCGCGCAAGCTGGCGAGAACGCTTTCTTCTTCATCTTGGGCAACCTGAAAGGCGATGCCGGTGCATTGCCCGCCAGGGTCCTTGTCCAATGCGAGGACAAGGCCCGGCTCGGCCTCGGACCCGCGATGGTGGATCGAGAGCATGCAAAAGCTGCGGTGATAGTCGTGCAGGCGTGCCTTGACCTGCCGCACAGGCGTAAAGCCGGGATCCCACAAGAGCGACCCATACCCGAAAACCCAAAGTGACATGACAATTCCCTTTCGCCCGGCGTCTTACAAAGCCGCGGCGGTCTTGTCACGCGGGAGGGGTCAGACGACGCGCATCAGGTTCCCAAAGATGGCTGATTGATGCTCTTCAAGGTAAATCCGCAACCATGGCGTATATTGCCCCGGATGACGCGCGACATCTGCAGAGAGATCATAAAAATCGACCCATTTCGTCGCCATCACCTCATCCGGATTGGGGTCGAGCTTCACGCCGCCGGGCGCGTCGGCCACGAAAACCTCAACCACTTCATGTTCGATCATCCCACCGCCGACATCGGCGCGGTATTCGATCTGATCGCGATAGCTGGGATAGAGGCCTTTGATCCCCAATTCCTCGCGCAGGCGACGCACTGCGCAATCGGCTGGGTCCTCATCCCATTCAGGATGGGTGCAGCAGGTATTCGCCCACAGACCGGGCGTGTGATACTTGCCCATCGCGCGCTGCTGGATCAGCACGCGGCCCCTGTTCATCACAAAGACACTGACAGCCTTGTGTTTGAGCCCGCGCTGATGCGCCTCAAGCTTTTCAACCGGTTTCAGTACGCCGTTTTCCCAGGCCGGGATCATGATGCTCATGTGCGCAACGGCGAAACAAGGCGCGTCAGATGCGCCAGGTTCTTTATGCCGATTTTGAGATGCGCCATGGGCCGAGCCTTTACGAGTTTTTTGTTCATATACGCCTCAAAGGTCAGCTTTTGCACGTCGACATCATGACACAGGGAGACAAACCGCTCGCGCCGTTCGTCGCTGCGGTAGTAAGCGTTTTGCATGGCCCCCAAAACCCGGAAGACTTGCTTGTGTTCGCGCATGAAAAGTTTCCGTGCCAGTTGCAAATCCTTTACACGCCCTGATGCCAAAGTGGCCGCTGCGGCAGTGGCGGCGACCCGCCCGCCGACCATCGCGTAATAGATGCCTTCGCCAGATGACGGGGCGACGACACCTGCCGCATCCCCGGCTAGCACAACGTCCTTGCCGTTGTCCCATCGGTCCAATGGTTTCAAAGGGATAGGGGCACCTTCCTTGCGGATTGTCGGACATTCGGCAAGGCCTGATGCGGCGCGCAGATCAGCCGTGGCCTGTTTGACATCTACCGATTTGACCATGGACCCCATGCCCACGCTCGCCTGCGAGCCATGGGGGAAGACCCAGCCGTAAAAGTCCGGCGAAATCCTGCCGTCATAGACCACGTCACAGCGTTTTGGGTCATAGGTTGCGTTGGGCGCGGGTGCCTCGATAATCTCGTGATAGGCGATCACGTATGGGATCGTATCGCCGCCCGGCACCTCGGCGCGTGCGACGTTTGACCGCGCGCCATCGGCCCCGATCACGAGCTTTGTGTTCAGTTGCAGTTCATTACCGCTGATCTTGTCGCGGTAAACAACGTGCGTGCCGTCATCATCGCGGACGATCTTGGTGAAGGTCCCGCTGTAACGATGTGCGCCCGCCTCCTTCGCGCGCACCCGCAGGAATTCGTCGAAATGCTCCCGGTCGACCATGCCGACAAAGCCGTTTTCAATCGGGATATCCACCTGCCGACCCGTAGGTGAGATCATGCGGGCGGTGTTGACCTTGGCCACGAGTTGATCGTCGGGGATGTGGAAATCGCTGATCAGCCGCGGGGGGATCGCCCCGCCACATGGCTTGATCCGCCCCTCGCGGTCGAGAAACGCGACCTTGTGCCCGGACCTTGCAAGGTCCTCGGCGGCTGTGGCTCCGGAAGGGCCTGCGCCCACAACAACAACATCATATTGCATCTCTTACTCTCCCGGAACGAGGGTGGCTTTGGGCATTTTGCGGTCCATGATTTTTGCGGCCATCGCTGCGGCGGCGATGAAAAGCGCGGCCTCTGCGATAAAGACGCTTCCAAAGGCCTGCGTGTCGGTCATGCTGGTGCGCAGGATGTCGACCATGCCAGCACCGATGAGGCCGCCGAACCCGGCGGCAATCGCCTGTGCGGCCCCCCAAAGACCCATCCGTGTGCCTTCACGTCGCTCTTTCCCTTGGGCGGCGAGCGCCATCATCGATCCGATGGCCGCGACCGCGAACATGCCGTTAAAGAAGCCGAGCAGCATGACGGCATATGTGATTGGCGCGCCGGCACCCATGGGGCCAAGGAACGTGATCAGCGCCAGCGATCCGGCAGAGCCGAGACAGCCCGCCACAACCCAATTGCGCAACGACCCGATTTTCAGACCTGTGGCCATAATCCCGACGGCGAGCATGCCGATGAAAACGCCGCCGTTCTGGGCGCCCGAGAGGGAGGTGGACTCGCCGGGTGTGAAACCAAAGACAAGGCCTGCATAAGGCTCAAGGATCAGTTCCTGCATGAAATAGGCGGTCATCGAGAGGAAGACGAAGATGGTGAAGTTGCGCGCTTTACGTTCGCCCCAGACTTCGCGCAGGCCCTCCATGAACGGGGTCGGATCGGGTTCGCGGATGGCGATCAGGTTCCGCTCGATCCGCCATACGGCGAGGCAGGTTACCAGAGTGGCTGTTGTCACGACGATGGCCACAATCCGCAGCAGGAGTTGCGGTGTGTAGGGGTCAATGAATTGGCCCACGATGCCCGCTGTGGCTGCAATCCCCAGGATCATCATCAGCCATGTGATCGTTGCGGCGGCGGCGCGGCGGTGCGGTGCTGTGGTCGTGGCAAGGAGCGCCAGCAGCGATGTGCCAGACGCGCCAACGCCCAAGCCGATCAGCGTATAGGCGATGAGCGATACGGTCAGACCTACGGCAAATGACGTCTCAAAAGCCAGAACCCCACAAGCGGCGAGGAATGCACCGATGGCAAGGGCCACCATCCCGCCGATGATCCAGCGTGTCCGATGGCCGCCTGTGTCGGAATAGAACCCCCAATGCGGGCGGGTCAGCTGGATGCCGTAATGCAGACCAACCAGCAGGCCCGGCAGGATTGCGGGTAATGAAAGCTCAACCACCATCAAACGGTTCAGGGTCGATGTTGTCAGCACCACAATCGCGCCAAGCGCCATCTGCACGAGGCCAAGCCGGAAGATTTGAAACCAGGATAATGTCATCTTCAGCCCCCCAAGGCTGTTGCGGTGATCATCATGCCGCTGATGTAGAAAAGAATGCCCATGCCCTGATACCAGGGCGTCTTGCCTTCGGGATCGCGCAGCAGAACGCGCATCGCGCCCACTTGCACGGCCAGCATTGCGGCCACACCCAGCGCATGGAGCGGATGATCCCAGACGATCAAAAGCCCGATCACCAGTGCCTGCGGCACCGCCATGACCCAACAGGCGACGCGTGCCGCGCGGTCCGGACCAAGCGTGACGGACAGAGACCGCAGGCCCATCGCGCGGTCCCCTTCGATCGCCTTGAAATCGTTCAGCGTCATGATCCCATGCGCGCCAAGCCCATAAAGCACAGCGATCAGGATCGTCTGTGGGCTGGGTGCGCCTGCGCTGATCACGGCGGCGCCTGTGATCCATGGCAGCGTCTCATAGGCAAGGCCACACAGGCCAGGCCCCCAAAGGCCGGATTTCTTGGCGCGGATCGGCTCTGCCGAATAGGCCCATGCGGCCATCACGGCCAGAATGGTCGCGCCAAAACCCCATGACCCCAGCTGATAGCCGACAACAAGACCCAACGCGGTCATTGCCAGCGCGATGTAAAGCCCCCAGCGTCCGGGAATGCGGCCCGAAGGAATCGGACGGTCAGGTTCGTTGATCGCATCCACATGCCGGTCGCACCAATCATTGGCGGCCTGGCTCATCCCGCACACGATCGGGCCGGCCAGCACAACGCCCAGAATGATCAGAAACCAGTTGCCCGCCGGGCTGAACCCGGCAGAGACCACCCCGCAAAGATACGCCCACATCGGCGGAAACCATGTGTGAGGTTTGAGCAGCGTAAGTGTCGCACGCGGTTCAGGCCAGCGGCGCGTCGGTTGATCCAGGTGTAAATCAGACGTGACACTCATTCTGTCAGTCTAGTGTGACAGTGTGGCAGAGGGCAAGTGTAAAGCCACTGTGACACTGTGCCAAGTTGTCGCTCTGACAGATGTGGTCGGAACCGAGAATGCCTGTATGCCCAAATAGCCCCTACAAAATGACGCAAAACTGAGGGCAGCCAAAACCTTTTGGTTTGTGAAGCCGCGTGCTCTTTCGCCTCTTGCGTTCATCTGCGGATGGTCGCAACGTGCCGTTCAAAGCGCTTTGGATGGAGGATCCCATATGACGATTCGTGCTGTAGTTTGGGGTGAAAACGTGCATGAGCAGACCAATGAAATTGTGTCGTCGCTCTATCCTGATGGCATGCACAGCACCATTGCCGCTTGCCTGCGGGAAGGTGGCATCGACGCCTCAACCGCAACGCTACAAGAGCCCGAACATGGTCTGCCCGACGCACGGTTGGCGAAGACGGATGTCTTGCTCTGGTGGGGCCATGCGGCCCATGGCGATGTGGAGGATGCGGTTGTTGACAGGGTCGCCGCACACGTCCATGCAGGCATGGGGCTGATCCTATTGCATTCAGCGCATTTTGCGAAAATCTTCAAACGGCTTATGGGTACGCCCTGCGACCTGACCTGGCGCGAGGCGGGGGAGCGCGAGCGGCTTTGGGTCACCTCTCGCAACCATCCGATTGCCGCGGGCCTGCCCAACCATTTTGAACTGGAACACGAAGAGATGTATGGCGAGCCCTTTGGCGTGCCAGAACCGCTTGAGACGGTGTTCGTCAGCTGGTTTCAGGGCGGCGAGGTCTTCCGCTCGGGCCTGACCTACAAGCGTGGCGCGGGCAACGTGTTTTACTTCCGCCCGGGGCATGAGACCTATCCGACCTATCATGACACAAATGTCCAGAAGGTGCTGCAGAACGCCGTGCGCTGGGCTTACAACCCGGCGCCGCGTGTGATTGGTGTTGGGGACGCGCCGAATGTCCCGGTTGACCAAGCTTTGGAGCCCATCGAAGAGCGCGGCCCCCGCCTGCATCAGGACGGGGAAGAGGGGTTCCGATGATCCGTGTTCTGATCGTGGGCACCGGTACGATGGCCAATGATCACGCCGACGCCTTTGTGGCGATGGATGGTGTGAGTGTCGTTGGCAGCGTTGATCCCAACCCCGACAACCTGCACAGCTTCAACGCCAAATACGGCATCAAACATGCTTTCGACAGCGTCGATCAAGCGCTGGCCTGGGACGCGTTCGACGCGGTTTCCGTGGTGACACCAGATGGCATCCATCACCGCACCACGATGCCGTTTCTGGCTGCGGGCAAGCATGTCTTGTGTGAAAAACCACTCGCGACGAACACGGCAGATGCAAGGGAGATGGCGGCAGCGGCCAAGGATGCGGGCATTGTGAACATGGTCAACCTGACCTACCGCAATGTCCCTGCGCTGATGCAGGCCGCCACGATTGTTGCCGAAGGACAGATTGGCGACGTCCGGCATTTTGAGGCGTCTTATCTGCAAAGTTGGCTCAACCAGGCGTCCTGGGGCGATTGGCGGACCGAGGATCAGTGGCTCTGGCGCCTCTCGACCGCGCATGGATCCATGGGCGTTTTAGGCGATGTCGGGGTCCATATTCTCGACTATGCGACCTTTGCTGCAGGTGCCGATACTGCAAAGGTCTCTTGCCGGCTGAAGACCTTTGACAAGGCCGAGGGTGGCAAGATCGGCGACTACATCCTGGATGCGAATGACAGTATGGCCATGCATCTGGCATTGCAGAACGGCGCCGTCGGCGTGATCCACGCGAGCCGCTTTGCCGGTGGGCATATCAACGACCTGCGCTTGCGGCTCTTTGGTACGAAGGGCGGGCTGGATGTGCGGTTTGAGCAATGGCGCAGCACCTTGCGTGCCTGCCTTGGCGATCATCTGGTCAGCGGCACCTGGGCTGATATCCCGACACCGGAAGTTGAGACGAATTACACGCGTTTCATCGCGGCAATCCGAAATGGCACGCCAGTCGCGCCGGATTTCCAGCGCGGCGCTGATTTGCAGCGCGTGCTTGACCTTGCCGTTGTCTCAGACACACAAAGCGCGCGCGATCAAGTGGTCTAGCGTCTGACCACCGTACGGTGGGTCCTTTGACTTCGCACCAAGCATCCGCTTTGCTAGGCCGATATGCTCATCGGCACTGAAGCGCACACATATTCTGTAAAGAATATCGACCTAGTGTCGGGATCGATGGCTGCCGGCAGAAGTGGAGGATGCATAATGCCCGATATCTATATTCCTGCAGGTCCGGCAGATTTGATCGATCAGATGGTGGTCGTTCAGACCCTGGCTGCCAATGCGCCGGATGCCACATCGCGTACACTCTACAGCCAGCGGCTTTCGCAAATGGAAACGCTTGCTGCCGAACTGCTTCCTCCGCATGCACATCGGTCTACGGCAGGCGTCACCGCGGCGCGTACGGATCTGTTGCAGCTGGAGGCCGATATGCGCGACTGCGAGGCGCGGTCTGACTTCGGTGTCAGCTTTATCGCTCTGACTCGCGCCTATCTCGCCGCGCGTGCCACACTGCTTGAGCGAAAGCGCGCGTTTGATGCGGCTGTTGGTCCGGCACTGTCCCCGAATTGTGACACGGTCGGCAAGCGTGATCGGCACGCCTGAAAAAGAGCTTTGCTGTCGCGGATCAGGTCACGCGATGCAGACGAACTCTTCCAGCAGGGTGCGGCCATGTCGTCGATGGGCTGCGATTACCCCTTTGGCTTGCCGGGCAAGGGGAAAGGGGCGGGCAGGTTTCATGCTTGGGTTCGTCGCCTTCGCGAAATCCATGCCTATTTCCGGCTGTTCATCATCCAGTGCCTGAACCGAGACAGGGCCTAGAAACAGGCTTTCAGCGGGGGCACCATTTGCCAGAACGATGTCATGCTCCTCAAGAAGGATGTGATGATAAGCGATCGGCTGCATGGAGCGATCAATATCGATGCCAGGCAAGCCAACAAGACGAATGGCCGGGATCAGAACCTCTGTCGTGCCCAGAAGCCGAGCCGCGATGCGCGAGGCAACCAGGATGCGATGCTGGCGCGATACGATCAGGTCCGCCACGGGTAAACCATGACCAAGCGCACCCGCCTTGATCCGGACCGGCAACAAGCGGGTTTCTTGCAGAAGCTGCAAGGGGGTGAACCGGCGCATGCTGGTTTGCAGCACCCGGCGTGGTCCATTGTCGTAGGTGCAAACCAGATCACCCTGGCCGATGTCAGCGATGCGCATCGGTCCCATTGGCGTATCCAGCAACGTATCGGCAGCAAAACAGACGATCCGGAAATCCTCGGAATCGATGCCGATTTCAAACAGATCCCAGTTGCCGCTGGTGCCGCCCGCACCAAAGATAGTGATCGTGTTGACAGGTGACTGGAAATGCAGTGAGGCGAGGCTGCCATCAAATGATGTTCCGGTGCTGCTGATCCCCCCATCGGGCGTGATGATCTGGGTCGCGGCACCTGACATTGTGAATTCGACAGTACCGTCGGCAATCGCCTGATTCAGATCGACCTGCACACCGTCAACGACCAGATAATAGACCTCGCCCGGCGTGCTGCGATTGACGCTGACGGTCATGCCATGAACCGTTTCGTCAAAATCGACGGTCACTGTCTGTGACCCATCCCCCGTGACCTGTGCACCCAGATCTGTGCCAGGCCGTGAAATCGTATCGACATTTGCGGTGACGGTGTAACCAACGCTTTGACCATCGCTGGTGGTCAGGGTCCCCGTCGCCCCGTTGGTGTAATCATCAATGACATCTGTAAACGGCATGCCACACTCGCAAAGCGCTTATGTTCTCTTATGTGCAACAGACAGTGTTTAAAAGGAGTCAAAAGGGCAGGTTCGGGCAAGAATTGTGACGCTTGCACGGCATGATAGAGTGCGATGCCATCTAGCATTGCTATGGTTGCGTGTTTGCTCAAACACCGACAGACTGATCAATAATCGCGCTCAAAGAAGATGCCCAGGCTGGTCTCGCCATCCTGATCAACGCTGCCTTTTGCCGTGATGTCGCGTGACAGGTCGAGATTGAGGTTGATTTCGGTCTCGCCCTCGCTGGTCACGGTGACATCTGTATAGACATTGTCCGAGATGTAGCGCCCCGCGCGGACGGCGGTCTGGCCTTCCTCGTCCGTTGTGATGTCCAGATCATCAAGACCCACATTGCGGCGCAAGCGGTCAAACGCGCCGCCGCCGCGCCCGGCCAATGTGCTGATGGCCGATGCAAGCTGGACCGCCTGCAATGGGCTGATGCTGGACAGATCGCGACCAAAGATCAGCTGCGACAACACTTCGTCTTGCGGCAGCTCCGGCACCGATTCAAACCGCACTTCAGGTTCGCCTGCTGGTCCCTCTACAATGATGTTGATGACAGTGCCGCTATCCGTTTCGGTTGTGGCGACCAATCTGAGAAAGGGATTGAAGTCACCTTCCAGTGTGGCGGTGCCTTCAGTGAGTTCAAAACGCTGTTGCAGGATATCGATCCGACCGCGAATAAGCGAAAATCGCCCTACAGGGATCACATTGGCGGATGTTCCGCCAATCCGCAGGTTGCCGCCAAGCTCTGCATCAAGACCCCGCCCACGGATAAAAATTCGCCCCGGTGCAGCGATGCGGATATCAAGCGGATAGGCCCGGCGCGCCCGTCGTTGGGCGCCCTGTTCACCATTTCCGTCAGCACTGACCAAAGCGTCGGCACGTGCCAGCGTTTGCCGTACTTCGTTGTTTGCACCAAGATGGATCACGTCGGGCAACTCGCCCAAGGTGCTGATGGCAGAGGATGGCACGCGGACGTTTGTCTCACCCAGTTCCAGCCGGCCCACGACCCGTGCGCCACCTTGAAGCGGACCGTTGAGCGTGACGGTCCCGTCGATCGAACTGCGATACAGTTGGCGGTTCTGCAGGATCATATTGTTCAGCCGCAAAGTGACGTCCGCATTGTTCGGCGGTGCCATTGCGATGGGGCCGTTGATCGTGATGCCGCCGCCGCTTTCCACACGCGCTTGCAGGTCGATCTGGGCGGTTCCCGCATTTAGCCCGATCTGCCCGGTGATGTTTTCCAGTGCTTCGCCCAGATTGGGCGCGGCCAGCCGTCCATCACTAAAGGTGATCTGGCCGCGCAGCGCATCCAGCGTCGGCGGCCCCACTACTTGAAGATCAAAATTGGCTAAACCGCTCAATCGGCGGGGATCAAGGATGCGGTTGGCCAGCGCGAGCAGGACACTTCCATCGACATTCAGATCGAGGTTGCCGTCGGCTAGATACTGGCCAGCGACGTTTGCGGACAGGCCACCGGGGCCGGTAGCGGTCGCATCGACACCCCAATTGCCCGCGTCGTCCAGCGATGCGCTTCCCGTGGCGCGGATGGGGCCGCTAACCTGATCCGTCAGCACCCCGACGTTGCGCAGACTGGCGTTAAACAGCCCCTCGCCAAAACCCGCTGCACCATTCAGGGCACCCACTATGGAGACCTCGCGCGTTGAGATTTCAAGCGTGCGCACCGCAAGGATCCCGTCAGATTGGCCAAGCTGCGCGTTGATGCGGCCCGTCCCTGCAAGCAAGGGATCAATTGTGGGATTGCCGACGGAAAGGTCGGTACTCTGTAGCCGGATTTGCGCGTCAAAACTGCTTAGATCGGGCAGCGTCTCGCCACTGGCGGTCAGATCAATGGAACCGTCTACGGGCTGACCGATCAAAGGCGCATAGGTGCCGAGATTGGCCACCTGCGCGGTCAGATCACCGGCGATCCGGTAATCCTGATGTGCGATTGTTCCGTCAAAGGCGACATCGGTTTCAGGCCCCGTCAGCCGCAAAGCGGCTTGTGTGGCCTCATTCTCGGCAGGCGAAGCGATGAGCGTCAGGCGGATGGGGCCTGACAGAGTTGGATCAAGCAAAGCTGCGTCGTTGATCTGAAACGCTAGATCGGCGCTGTTCTCACCATCGCGACTGACCGCAGCATCGCCCGTTGCCTGCAAGGCAGGCGAGCGCAGCGACAGGTTGCTGAGCTGTAGGCTGTTTGCCGTGGGGCGCGCAACCTCGGTACTGAACAGCGTCACGCCACGCAGGAAGGGGTCTAGCCGGTCAATGCCCGTGACAATATTGCGCGTCCTACCCGTGAGGTTGAGATCAAAGCGCAGAACGTCCGTCAGCACTACGCCATTGATACCAAGATTGGCGGCGCCTTGGAGCGGCTGCCCTGTCAATGCGGCAAACCGGCTGAGATCACGTGCATTCAGATCAATGTCCAGATTGACGGTCTGTCCTGTCTCAGTTGGGCTGACGATGCCGCTGGTGGTAAACTCCGAGGCCGCTGCATCACCGGTCAGCGCAAAGGTGATCTCGCCAGTCTCGGACGTATCGACCTGCCCCGCGATCCGGGCAGGGCCAGTGAGCATGGGCACGATCTGGCCAAGCTCACCCACATTCGCATCGATCTGCCCCGTGATGCCATCGCTCGTGATCTCGGCATTGGCGTCCAAGGTGGCGGCATCCGTGCGGATGTTCAACACCTCCAGTCGTGTGCCCTCTGTGTCGCGGACAAAGGATGCGCTGATGTCGCCAGTGCCTGCCAACACGCGGTCAGCTTCTGGGATGCCGATGCGCAGGTCGTTGGTCTGGCCCGTCGCAACGATACTGAACAGCCCCTCGAGCGGCGTGATATTGGCGAGGATGCCGAGCTCGGCGCCGCCACCAATCTCTTGCCCGACCAATGTCGAGAACCGCTCCAGTCCCGCTATGCGCGCGTTGAGCGTGGCATTGGTGCGAAAGCCTGCATCCGGGCCGGCGATAGTGGCGACGGCGGTTGCATCGAGGCCTGCGCCTTGCAGCGTCAGGCGGCTGATCTCGGTCTCACCGCCTTCGGTGCGCGAGGCGACGAAATCACCGGTAATTGCGCTGCCAAATGCCTCTGCCGCGCCCGCATCATCTAACCGCAGACCGTCTGCACCATATTGTAGGTTTGCCGTCACCTCGCCGATCCTAGCCCCCTCACCGGGGCGCAAGATCCCACCGCCTTGCAGGCGCAATTGATCGATGCCAAGGCCGGGGCGGTCGAAGCCGTCAATTGTGATATTGGCGCGCCAATCGTCGGAAACCCGGTTGTCGTAGGCGATGGTCAGGTCCATCCCGTCCACGAAGGTGCGCGGGCCCGAAAGCGGCAGAAGAACCGGCGCATTTCCATCCGGCGTGATGGCACCCGTCAGGTCAATCAGCGCTGGCCAGCCTTGCGCGCCGATCTGCAACGCGCCAGACAGTGTCACCCGACCGGCATCAAGTGCCAGCTCGGGGATATCAACGCTCCCGTCATTGCTCTGTAATGCGCGGGCAACAAGCTGGGCGTCGGTGCCAAAAAAGCCCCGATAAGCCGGCGCGAAGAGGGGTGAAATGTCGCCGCCCACATCCAGCGCGATGGTGCGACCGGCGTCGGTCTCGGTCAGGCCGAAGTCGCCCGTTAATCGGTCCTGCCCATCTGTTGCAATCGCAAGCGTGGCGGCAAAATCATCGAGCGGGGCGTTCCCCTCAATCGACAGCCCAACAGCAGGTTGTCCCGGCAATCCGATGATCCGCGCAGCGATGCCATCCGGCCCCTCTTCGAGGTTCAGCAGGATATCAAGGTTGCGCGTCGCATTGACATAGGCGCCGTCGATCTCAAATCGGCCCTGCCTGTCGTCCAGCCGCAAAGCCGTGACGTTGGCCGCGCCTTCACCCCCGCTAAGCTGCGCCGTGCCGGTCAGGCTGACCGCAATCGGTTCACCCAGAAATCCCTCACCCAGTTCGATCCGGTCGATGTTCAGGACATCAAGCGATATGCTCACCGGCAGTTCAGGCAGCGAGAATGGCTGTGCCTCGGGCGACGGGCCGGTATTCTCCGATACAGGCGGGCGAGCGACGACGATACGTTCCGCGCTGAGTTCCTGCACATCAATGGCCCCGCGAAAAAGCGCCGCGCGGTTCCAACTGAGCACGATGTCTTCGAGTGTCAGCCATACGCCTTCGGTATCGGCCACCGTCAGCACATCAATGGTCGCGCGCGAACTCAGCGCGCCCTGAAATCCGATGATGCTGACTTCGCGGCTGACGCCGGAGAGGTTATCTTCGATCAGGCTCGTCAGATAGCTTTTGTCCTGCTCTTCCTGACTTTGCGCCATCAGATGAAGTGGCCAAAAGAGAAGCCATATGATCGCCAGAACCCTCAAAATGCCTGCCCAATCCCCACATAGACTTGCAAATCTTCGCCCACGTCGTCGCCGCTGGCCTGCGTGGCAAGGTCCAGCCGGATCGGGCCGATGCCGGTATCATACCGCAGACCAAAACCCGCTCCGGCATGCCAGTCACCTGTCTCAAAGGGTAGCGCCGTATCACCCACCTGGCCAATGTCGTAAAACGTCACAAGAGAGATGTTGCGCCGCACGCGAAACCGCGCTTCGAGTTGCAGGCCCGCAAAAGACGTGCCGCCCGAGGTGATGACCTCGCCATCTTCGATGCGGTCAATCCCCAAGTCGTTGTACGGTTGTCCCCTAACCGTGCCGCCTCCACCGGAATAGAAAAGGAAGTCCGCTGGCGCCTCATCCACGCCGGCGCTCAGGACGCTGCCAAACTGCCCCCGCGCGGCAAGCGTGACCTGCGCTTCTTCGCCAAAGCTGTAATAGCCGCGCGTGTCGGCAAAGAACCTCGCGCCATTAACGTCGCCTACAACGCTGACAAACGGGGTGAGCGATGCGTTCAGGAAATAACCTTCGGTCGCATCCGTCGGTTCATCGCGACGTTCCAGCGTGGCGTCCAGTGGCAGGGTCAGCAAGGTGTATTCGCGCGTGCCTGCATCCGTTTCTTCGCGCGCGGTCAAAAGACCCAGTGCCGCGCTGACCGTCAGATCGTCGGTCAGACGGCGCGAGAACCCCACCTCGACCGAGGCACTATCCAGCAGAAATTCCGGCTCATCCTCGCGCGCAAGTTCGGACCGGATGAAGAAATCTGTATCGGGGTTGAACGTCGCGGGGCGGCTGAAGGTGCCGCGCAGCCGATAATCCGCACCACCGGTTTGCCCGTCGATCCCTGCAATCTCACCATCGATGCGCAGCCGTTCTGCGCCGCCCAGCCAGTTCCGGTGCATCCAGAATGCGGATAGGGTCCAGCCGTCGATCGTGGATACTTCAATCCCCAGACCGTTGCGGCGCGGCCGCGATTCTCTGACTTGGGCATTGATATCAATCGTGCCGTCTGCGTTGGCCTCGTCAGCCTCGCGCAGGGCAACGCTGTCAAAGGCGCCAGCGCGACGCAAGCGCTGCTCGGCCTTTGCGATCTCTTCGGGCGAATAGACCTCTCCCTTTGGCAATCCTGCGATTTCTTCAATGCGCTCGGTGCGCACATCGTCATTGCCGCTGATATTTAGTTCGCCAAACCGCAAGCGCGGACCGGTATCAAGGGTGACATTCACATCCAGCTTGCGGTCATCGTGCCGCGCGACAACGCGCTGGTCCGCCACTTCCACCTTTGGATAGCCAAGATCGCGCCATGCGCTCAGACCGCCACTGACAGCGGCCTCGACCCGTTCCGTGCGGGCAGTCCGCCGCGGGCCAAGATCGGCGGGCAGCGTCGTGCACGGGGGCAGGGGTGCAATGACCACGTCACCGAAGGAGAAACGCGGGCCCGCATCCACGCGGATCACAACCTCATCCACGGTCACGGGCGCATCAAGCGGGTCGATATTTGCGGCCTCAACACCGTTCACCGTGATTGAGATTGTGCCGCCATAACGCCCTTCGGCATAAAGCGCCGTCAGCAGGCGCCGGTAATCGGCGCGGGCTGCGGCCACATAATCCTGCGGATCAGCGTCGTCATCCAGGGCGCGCAAAAGCGATGCCGCGTTTAGCGCATCACGGGCATTGTCGGCAATCAGTCGCACGTCTTGCGCAGAGGCGGAGCCTGCCAAAAGAACGGCCATGCACGACATCCAGATCGCTGGCCTTGCCGGTTTTGGCGTTTGTGATCCCACCGCACCCTCGCACTTGTTTTGCCCTGTCTACCCAAGGCGAAAGATGATGGCCATTCACTTCTCTGGGCCGGCAGAGCGTCTTAACCTGCCGCGACAAACGGATCTGTCGGGTATCGAACGGTGGCTAGATAAAGACCTTGGGGCGGGCTAACGGGGCCGCAGGCTGCGCGGTCTTTGGCGGCAAGGGCCGCGCCCACGTCATCGGGATGCCACGCGCCGGCACCCACCCTTTCCAGCGTGCCCACAAAGCTGCGGACCTGATTGTGCAGGAAAGACCGCGCCCGTACGTGAAACCTGTATTCGGTGCCGACCGCGCGTGAAACCACCTCAATCCGTAACTCATCAAGCGTTTTGACCGGGCTTTTGGCCTGACAGATCGAGGAGCGGAAGGTCGTGAAATCATGTTGGCCGAGCAAGTGGTCCGCACCCGCCTGCATCGCGGCTGCATCAAGTGTGTGGTTGACGCGCCACATCTGCCCAGCCTCGGATGTCAGTGGTGCCCGGCGGGATATCAGGCGGAACAGGTATTGCCGCTCAACCGCATCGAAGCGGGCATGCCAATCCTCGGCCACGATTGCACAATCAAGGATTGCCACTGGATCGGGCTTCAGATGGTAATTGAGCGCTTCGGACAGTCGAAACGGGTCCCAATCCCGCGTCAGATCGCAATGGGCCACCTGACCGGTTGCGTGTACGCCCGCATCTGTTCGCCCAGCTGCCGCAATCGTGTGCTCGCCCGGTTCCAGCTTGGCCAATGCCTGCTCAATCGCGCCCTGGACGGAGGGGCGATGGCTCTGCCTCTGCCAGCCGGAAAACGGGGCGCCGTGGTATTCGACAAGTAAAGCGTAACGGGGCATCTGATCCGATTAGGGGGCGTCTGACGTGAAATCAATCCCTACACATCACCCGCTGGCGCGCCTATCTTGCCGCAAAGCAGGCGAAAGGCGCATCTTTGGTTATCACAACAATTGCCGACCAGATTACCCGGACGGTCGAAGGTGTCAGCGATACGCTGACGGCCCCTTTCTCCGATCCGGTGATCCGGTTGGGTGTGACAGGGCTGAGCCGGGCGGGCAAGACGGTGTTTATCACCTCGCTCGTGGCTAATCTGATGGATCGGGGACGCATGCCGCAGCTTCAAGCGGCGGCAAATGGAGCGATCCAAACGGCCTACTTGCAGCCGCAGCCCGACGATACGGTGCCGCGCTTTAACTATGAAAGTCATCTTGCCCGGTTGACGGCCAAAGAACCGACCTGGCCCGACGGTACGCGCCAGATCAGCGAATTACGTTTGTCGCTGCGCGTACAACCCAGCGGCTTGCTGTCGGGGTTTTCCGGGCCACGGACGGTGCATATCGATATCGTCGATTATCCCGGCGAATGGCTTTTGGATCTGGGGCTGTTGGACCAAAGCTATGCCGAATGGTCAGTCGCGGCACTTGAGCGCGCGCGGGGGCGGCCCGGCGGCGATGATTACGTGGCCCTCGTCGCGGGCGTTGATCCGACCGTCAGGCTGGATGAGCCTGAGGCGCAGGTCTTGGCCGAACGGTTCACCGCGCATCTGCGCGAAGCGCGCGCGGCGGGCTTTTCCGATTGCTCTCCGGGGCGGTTCTTGTTGCCCGGTGATCTGGCAGGATCGCCGGTGCTGACCTTTGCGCCCTTGCCTGATACGCGCACGCCGCGCGGATCATTAGGGCGGGAGTTTGAGCGGCGCTTTGAAAGCTACAAGCGCAATATCATCCGCCCCTTCTTTCGCGACCATTTCGCCAAGATCGACCGGCAGATCGTGCTCGTCGATGTGCTGGGCGCGATCCATGCAGGCCCTGCTACCCTCGACGATTTGCGCAGCGCCATGGCGCGTATCCTTGGCGCATTTCGGCCCGGCAAGAACGCCTTTCTCACGCGCATCTTTCAGGGGCGGCGGGTGGAGAAGATCCTTTTTGCAGCCACCAAAGCCGACCATCTGCACCACAGCCAGCACGCCCAACTGACCGCCATTACCCAGGCCCTTTTGCGCGAAGCGAAAGATCGCGCCGATTTCGCGGGCGCGCAGACGGCCGCGATGTCGATTGCCGCTTTGCGCACCACGGTAGAGGAAACCGTTGATCATCGCGACGGGCCTTTGGATGTCGTGCGCGGGCGGCTTTTGGAGAACGGCAAACAGGCGGCATTCTATCCCGGCAAGCTGCCTGATGATCCGGCGCATCTGCTGGGTCCCGCGCGGAATGGATTGCAAAAGTGGCTGGATGCGGATTACAGCATCATGAATTTCGCACCCGCCCCGCTGACCCTGCGGCCCGGTGACGGGCCACCGCATATCCGGCTCGACAAGGCCGCGCAGTTCTTGCTGGGGGATCGGCTGTGATCCTGCGGGCTGCGAAGGAGGCGGATATCGCACCGATTGCCCGCATCGTGGGAGATTGGCGGGCTGACACGCCCTACATCCCCGATCTGCATAGCCGGGAAGAGGACCTCGCCTTCATCCGGGGTGTGGTGGCGTCGCAAGACGTTGTTGTGGCAGAGGAGCATGGCACTGTGCAGGGTTTCATCGCGCGAGATGATGACGAGATCAGCCAACTATTCCTCGCGTCCGCAGCAAGGGGGCAGGGCATTGGCAGTGCCTTGTTATCGCAGATGAAGGCCCGCGTTGCACATCTGGCACTGTGGTGTTTTCAGGCCAATACCGGCGCGCGTCGTTTTTACACACGGCACGGCTTTAAGGTCGCGTTCATGACTGGCGGCCAGGACAATGCCGAACGACAGCCCGATATCCGTTACCAGTGGAGCCGATCTTCATGAGCCGTGGTCCCGTTCTTATTGATCTAGAAGATGCCGAGGCCGCACAGCCCGCCTTGGCGCCGGCCGTACCCGAAGAGGATGAGTTGGCGCAGGGCGAAGCGATGCAGAAGGTCGCGGCACTTGCCACGCGCCGTGCATCGCCGCTTGCGCGTTGGTTCTGGTCATTAGCGCTGGCGCTGACCGGCTTTGTCGTTTCCTTGGCGGCGTGGGACTATGTGACCGGACTGCTCGCGCGGTCGCCGCTGTTGGGTGGGATTGCGACGGTGCTGATTGGGTTGATCCTGGTGATCCTGATCATCGCGGCGATACGGGAACTGGCCGCCTTTGGCCGGTTGCGCAAACTGGACGCGGTGCAGCGTCAGGCCAATGCCGCGCTGGAAACCCAAGATCTTAAAGCGGCCCGCGCGGTCGTGACTGCCCTGGAACAGCTATACAAGGATCGCGCGGACGCATCCTGGGGTCGTGCGGAGTTAAAGCAAGCGCGGGAAGAGGTTTTGGACGCAGACGGGCTGATTGGCCGGGCCGAGACGGCGTTGCTGGCCCCACTTGACGCACGCGCCGCGCGGGAAATAGAGGCCGCTGCCCGGCAGGTTGCCACCGTGACCGCGATCGTCCCCTTGGCCCTCGCGGATGTGTTTGCGGCACTCACCGCCAATCTGCGGATGATCCGGCGCGTGGCCGAGATCTATGGCGGTCGGTCGGGAACGCTGGGCAGTTGGCGCCTGACGCGGACGGTGCTGACCCATCTGGTGGCGACAGGTGCTGTAGCCGTGGGCGATGATCTGATCGGGTCTGTGGCAGGGGGTGGCATGCTCTCCAAAGTCTCGCGTCGATTTGGTGAGGGGGTGATCAATGGTGCCCTGACTGCGCGCGTGGGCGTTGCCGCGATTGAGGTTTGTCGCCCATTGCCTTTCCACGCAACACAACGCCCCTCGGTCACAACGCTCGTCCGGCACGCGCTGACCGGGCTGTTTTCGCCGCGCTAGTGAAAGCGCGGCGCGGGTCCGAGCGGCAGCAGCCCCATTGACATGAAGCCGTCCCGAAAGGTGATCGGCACGACCAAGACGCCGTCAGCATCAACCATGCCGCGCGCCATGTTGGATAATGTCGGCGCGACGCCTTGATCGATCACGCCCATCGCCACGCACAAGTCGATGATGGTCTGCCATTCAGCGGTACGGAAAGTGATGCGCCCGCCTGGCACGCCGGTCGCATCTACGTCGAACGCCCCCGTGGCCTGCAGGCCAATATCGCCCCAGCGCATGTCGAACTGGTGCAGCACGATCCGTTCTGGCACGGGTTGGTCGTTTGGATCTGCAAATGTGTGGCGATCCAACGTCCTGTCCAATGTGATCGCGGCGTCGAGCGCAACCTGATCAACCACATTTGCCAGCGTCCCAGTTGGATCAACTTGCTGAACCACGGAAATGGGGAAGGTGATGCCGCTTGCAGTCACATCAAGATCATAGGTGCGATCCTGATCCTGCGTAGCGGTGAGCGCACCTGTCGCACTGTCAAGACTGGCCTGCCAACCGGCATCCGCGCGAATGCGTGTCTCCTTCGCTGTGATGTGTGCGGCATCAAATTGCAGCGCCATGTTGAATTGCGTCGCTGCCGTTAGTTCCAGCACATCGCTTTCAATCTGGAAGGACTGATCACCAAGGCGCAGTGTCTGCGTATTGGGTAGTTCGGCGGCAAGGCGGGTTGGCTGCAGGCTCGGCGCGGAAAGGCGCAGATTGGGTGCCTGCCATGCCCAAACGTTCCCGGCCGCCACAACGTCTATGTCGCGACCTTGCAGGTCAAAATCGCCTGGAAAACCCGAGGTCTCCAGCGTTTCAAAGTCAACCTGCCAGCCCTCGGCGCGGGCTTGTGTCACGCCCTCCCGGATCGCCTGATCAAGCGTCCGGGTCACGCCGAACCAGTAGCCGCTGTAAAGCAGCACCAAAATCAGGGTCCAGATGATCAACCGGGCCATCCGCGTCCTCCATCATCGCGCTGCGAGGGATGTAGCGCGATGGTGGGCGCGACGCTACCGGGTCGCCTTTCGACCCGCTGCTTCGAGCGAAATGATGACACTCAGCCCCCCATGGTCGGTTGACCGGGACAATGTCACCATACCGCCATAGGCCTGGGCGAGATCATCGACAATAGCCAAGCCAAGACCCGTGCCGGGTTTGGCAGTGTCAAGGCGCTGGCCGCTTTGGGTGGCCTTTGGCTTATCTTCTTCCGCGATACCGGGCCCGTCATCTTCGATGGTGATCACGATGCGGTCGGCGTCGCGTCGCGCGGAAAGATGGACGTGCCCGTTCGAGAACTTCACCGCATTGTCCAACAGATTGCCGGTGATCTCTTCGAGGTCGCTTTTGTCGATCCGGACACGCAGTCCGGGCGCGATATCTGATGATAAGGTCCGCCCCGCATTCCGCGCCAGCGCGGTAAAGGCGCGGACCATCCGCGTCAGTGTCTCGGTCGCGTCGGTGATGACGGGCATGGCATTCTGGGTGTCATCCGCCCGCATCCGCGCAAATGAGCGTTTGAGTTGTGCATCAAGCGTATCCAGGGCGGTCATAGCGTCACTCACATCCTGGCCTTTGGCCTGTAACGCGCCCAGTTCATTACGCATAATGGCAGACGGTGTCTTGATCGCATGTGCAAGGTCAGCGGCCTGCCTGCGCGACCGGCCAATGATTTCCTGATTGCGTTTTAGCAGCGTGTTGATGTCAGTCACCAACGGTGCGACCTCAACCGGATAGGCCGAGGCTTGCATCCCGTCGACGTCATCCCAGCGCTTCATCACATCAGCGCGCAGGGCATTCAGGGGTTGCAGAACGACGGTGACCTGAACCAGAGCACCGACAACTCCGATCATGCAGATGATGAGAAAGGCAAAAAGCAGGGTTCGCCGCAAATTGGCGATATTCGCATCAAGATCATCGATATTGGACGCAACCTGCACATGCCAGTTCGATCCGTCATCCAAGGTCAGCCACTGTGCGATGCCAAACAGGTTTTCGCCGTTGGGGCCAGTGAATTCACTTACCTCCACATTTTCACCGGTTCTGTCGGCGCGTGGCAGCAGCGTTTCCACCAAAGAAGGAGATGTCAGCAACAGGCCCTGATCGTTCTCAATTTGCCAATACTGTCCTGAAAAGGGCCGCGCATAGGCTGGATCGCTCAAGCGGCGTATCAGGGCGTCGGGATTGCCGCTGTAATTGCCAACGGCCACCAGCACCTGCACATGCTGGTTGGTCACCTGATCTGCAAAGCGCTGTTTAGTCGCCGAAAGCGTGTAGGACCATAGCCCGGCAAGGCCCAGCACAATTGTCACCGCGGCCCACAACATGCCGCCGGCAACAGCACGGCGGCGCAGCGAGATCATGCTGCCGCTTTGATGACGTAGCCGCGGCCTCGGACCGTTTCTATGAGGTCATTGCCAAGCTTTTTGCGCAAACGGTTCACGAATACGGCAATCGTATTGGAATCCCTGTCGCCGTCAAATTGGTAGATATGCTCTGAGAGTTCGGTGCGTGACACCAGGCGCCCGGAATTGTGGAAGAGGTACGACAGCACCGCCACTTCCTGCGCGGTCAGGTTCTTGGGAATACCATTCACCGTGACCTGATTATTGCGGCTGTCAAAGCTCACGTCATCCTTGTGGAACACCGGATTTGTCTGACCTGCCTTGCGCCGGATCATCGCACGGACACGTGCGGAAAGCTCGGGCATGTGAAAGGGCTTGGTCAGGTAATCGTCGGCACCGGCGTCCAGCCCGTCAACACGATCTGACCAATCGTTACGCGCCGTAAGGATAATAACCGGAGTATCAACACCAGTGGCCCGCAAATGCTTCAGGACAGTAATCCCGTCCCGTTCGGGCAGGCCGATATCTAGAATAATGACGTCATATGGCTCTGTTTCGGCCAGAAATTGTGCTTCGATTCCGTTAGGGGCCACGTCAACGACGCGGCCTTCGGACTTCATCACACTTCGGATTTGATCGGCGAGCACGGGCTCGTCTTCGGCAAGCAAGATACGCATGGGACGGGTGTAGAAGTCACTGGTGGCAGAAGTTTGACGATAATTTGGCCCGCGTGTTGCAGATCACCTGTCGCGGCCCTTGCCATTGCCACCGCCATTGCCGTTATTGCCGCCCCCGCCGTTGCCGTTGTTGCCGCCGTTGCCGTTATTGCCGCCGCCGCCGTTGCCGTTATTGCCGCCGCCGCCGCCGTTGCCGTTGTTGCCGCCGCCCCCGTTGCCGTTGTTGCCGCCGCCCCCGTTGCCATTGCCGCCGCCGCCATTGCCCGGATTGTTGCGATTTGGCGCGGTGCTGTTTTCATTCCCAGCGGATGATTGTGGCAATCTGCGCGCAAGGTCAGAGACTTCGCGTCCAACCGGTGTCGATGGCATGATTACGCGACCGCTATCCCCTTCCAGCATGATCGCGCCCAAGCCGCCGTCATCGTTCCTGACCAAAATCCGATAGGCAACGGCGCCGTCTACTTCGAACGCGCGGACATCAACGACGGAACCGCCGGTATAGTCTTCCACCCCATCAATCAGACGGTATGACGCAATCGCACGATCGTTTGTGACCGCGTCGCGCAATTCTGAAGATGACAGCTCACGTACGTCAGCATTTCCAGAACACGGAATGACACAGACGACGAGAAGGGCAGCCAGGCGATGTCTCATGAGTGTATTGGCTCGTGATCAGCGGGGCAGATCGCTGTTCAGAGCGAATTACTGCTAGTCTGGCCAGCGCGACGAACCGCTCACCGCGCGCGCATTGCTGTCCAGTCGGTCAAGTATTTCGTCAACCTGAGGGAAACGGGCATCGGACCTGACGATTTCGGAGCGAGCGAAATCGACCATATGCACATTCGTGTCAGCGTTGTCAGTTCGCGATGTCGGCGATTGCGTGCTAGCTGTGCCGGTCGGACAGCCCAGATAGCTGCTGTCATCGTCTTGAAAGAACCTGCGTACGTCTAACATTTCCACTCCTTTACCGACACAACAGGTGCTTTGACCTGCTCACTCAGTGACCCCACGGACACTATGCCGACACAGGTATGAACTGAGAGATAACATGCCATTCATCCTGGGTTCATCTTCGTGCTGAGGTGCTTGGAGGGCTGTTTAGTTTTGCCACTTTGAGTTTATCATATTGATTTTAAATGTTAAATTTTGAGCGCGTTTGGCCGATGTCAGCCTCTTTTCGGTGGCGCTATTTTGCAACAATCCACAGGTTAAGGTTGTGTTAACCTATTTGATGCAGCCCTTAATTTCAGAGCAACCACGATCTGATCCGAATCGCCGTGTTAGCTGGCGTTGACAATGGGGTGGTGCGGCGGTCCTTTGGGTCACCATGTTGCGTCAAATGCCAACGATCACCGCAACGCGTGCCGGGTTTTCCTGGGACGTCCCAGAGCATTACAACATCGGCGTTGATATCTGCGACAAGCACGCGGAACGCGATCCCGATGCGATAGCGATTGTCGATGTCTTGCCAGATGGATCGGCGACCGAACACTCCTTTGGATCCTTGCGCGATTTCTCGAACCAGCTGGCCCATGTTCTGTCGGAGGATTGTGAGCGAGGTGATCGGATTGCAGTGCTCTTGCCGCAGTGCGTGGAAACCGCCGTGGCACATATTGCCATCAGCAAGATGGGTGGGATTGCTTTACCGCTGTTCACGCTTTTTGGTCCCGATGCGCTTTTGCACCGGCTGCAAGACTCTGGCGCAAAGGTCCTGATCACCAATGCAGAGGGAATGGAGAAGATCGGCGCGTTGCGGAATGGGTTGCCAGCGCTGCGGACAATCCTGTCGATCGAGGGCGGCACTTGCGAAGGTCTCTACCCCCGCTGCGCTGGGCAGTCCAGGGACTTCACACCTGTCAACACACGCGCCGACGATCCTGCGCTACTCATCTATACCTCCGGGACAACCGGCGCACCGAAGGGTGCATTGCATGCCCATCGCGTCTTGCTGGGCCATTTGCCCGGCGTGGAGATGAGCCACGATTTCTTTCCTCAGCCCGGTGATCGCATTTGGACCCCGGCGGATTGGGCATGGATTGGCGGCTTGCTGGATGTGCTGATGCCCGCCTTGCATCATGGTGTCCCGGTGGTCGCGTGCCGGTTTGAAAAGTTTACGGCATGGGCCGCCTTCGACCTGATCCGTAATCATGGCATCCGCAATGCATTCTTGCCGCCAACGGCGCTCAAGCTCATGCGGCTGGACACACCCGACGTTCCCGTGCCGATGCGGTCGGTCGCGAGCGGGGGCGAAACGCTGGGTAAAGAGCTGATCGCCTGGGGGCAGCAGGTCTTTGGCACAACGATCAACGAATTCTACGGCCAAACGGAATGCAACATGATCGTCTCGTCCTGTACGGCGCTCGCCCCGGCAGAGCCGGGCGTGATGGGCTTTGCGGTGCCGGGCCATGTGGTTGACGTGATTGATGAAACTGCGGGCCGGTTCTGCGAAACGGACGAAGAGGGCAGCATCGCTGTCAAGGCACCGGACCCGGTGATGTTCCTGCGCTACTGGAACCGGCCCGAGGCGACAGCAGAGAAATTCGTCAAAATCGCTGGCGATGAGTGGCTGCTGACAGGCGACAAAGGGGCCAAGACAGAGTCCGGGCGTATCCGGTTCATCGGTCGCGACGACGATATCATCAGCTCCGGCGGTTACCGCATCGGCCCGGCGGAGATTGAGGATTGTCTGATCACCCATCCTGCCGTGCAAATGGCTGGCGTTGTGGGGATGCCCGATGCGATCCGGGGTTCTGTCGTGGCGGCCTATATCCAATTGACCAAGGGTCATGCCCCATCTGGCGTGCTTGCCAAGGACATCGCTGCCCATGTCAAAACGAAACTGGCGGCATATGAATATCCGCGCGTGATCCGCTTTATCGACAACATGCCGCTGACCACGACGGGCAAGATCATTCGCGCAGAGCTGCGCGCACGCGCCGAGGCCGAAGCGCGACGCAACGGAACGGACACCTCCGTTTGACAACCCCCCCGCATCGGCAAAAGCTGCCGGCGGGAGGACAAATCATGCAAAGCGACGTGGTGATTATTGGCGGCGGTCTGGCGGGACTTGTGGCAGCGCATGAACTGGTCGAACGGGGCAAGACCGTCACGATCCTCGATCAGGAAGGGCGACAGAACCTCGGCGGGCAGGCATTCTGGTCGCTAGGTGGGCTCTTCATGATCGACACGCCCGAACAGCGGCGCATGCGGGTGAAGGACAGCTATGCACTCGCCGCCAATGATTGGTTGGGCTCCGCGCAATTTGATCGGCCAGAAGATCACTGGCCAAGGCAATGGGCCACGGCCTATCTGGATTTCGCCGCCGGCGAAATGCGGCCATGGCTTTATAGCCTTGGGATGCGCTGGTTTCCGATTGTTGGCTGGGCGGAGCGTGGCGGCAGTTTTGCGAATGGTCACGGCAATTCGATCCCCCGTTTTCATATCACATGGGGGACAGG
The DNA here is from genome assembly GCF_033963905.1 of Cognatiyoonia sp. IB215182. Lineage (NCBI taxonomy): Bacteria > Pseudomonadati > Pseudomonadota > Alphaproteobacteria > Rhodobacterales > Paracoccaceae > Cognatiyoonia > Cognatiyoonia sp. IB215182. Next base: position 68,162 of record NZ_JAXBMB010000010.1, on the reverse strand, counting down.
CCCCGGTGTGCTCAAGCCATTTGAAGAGCGTGTCTTGGAGGCGGAGAAGACAGGAAAGGTCACGTTCGGCTTCCGCCACCGGGTGACTGGTTTTGACATCACAAACGGGAAGGTCGCCGGTGTCTCGGGTGAGATCTTGGCCGTCGACGACGCGGTGCGCGGTGCCGCAACAAACCGTGAGGTTGTCGACCGCTTTGACATCAAGGCGGATCAGGTGATCGTCACTTCCGGCGGGATCGGTGGGAATTTCGACCTTGTCCGGCGCAATTGGGACGCCTCGAAATCCGGTCCTTTACCGGAAAAGATGGTGTCGGGCGTGCCCGAACATGTGGACGGGCTGTTGCTTGACATCCTCAAGGACTCTGGTGGCGAGCTGATCAATACTGACCGGATGTGGCATTACACCGAAGGCGTGCAGAACTGGGACCCGATCTGGCCGAAACATGGGATTCGAATTCTGCCCGGACCGTCCTCGATGTGGTTTGACGCGACGGGTGACAGGCTGCCTGCGCCGTGCATGCCGGGGTTCGACACGATGTCGACACTGCATGAGATCTGCAGGCGCGGCTATGACCACACATGGTTCGTGCTGACCCAAAAGATCATCGAAAAGGAATTTGCGCTTTCAGGATCCGAGCAAAATCCCGACCTAACGGGTGGAACATGGCGCGGTGTACTGCGTGAGAGATTAGGCAAGGGCGCTACGGCCGCAGTTGAGGCGTTCAAGGAGAAGGGCGAGGACTTCGTCGTCGCCAATGATTTCGACACGCTTATCGGTGGCATGAACCAGCTTGGCGGCAATCTGATCGACGCGGCCAAGCTGCGCGCCCAGATTGACGCGCGCGATGCGCAAATCGACAATCCCTTCACCAAGGACGCACAGATCACCGCCATTCGCACGGCCCGCAATTATCTGGGTGACAAGCTGATCCGGACGGCCAAGCCGCACAAGATACTTGATCCGTCCAACGGCCCGCTGATCGCTGTTAAACTGCACGTCGTCACGCGCAAGACCTTGGGCGGTATTCATACCGACCTTGACGGCCGGGTTTTTGCGCCCGGCGGGCAGACAATTGATGGGCTCTACGCGGCCGGTGAGGCGGCCGGTTTCGGTGGCGGTGGCTATCACGGCAACAACGCGCTTGAGGGCACATTTCTGGGCGGATGCATCCATTCCGGGCGTCGGGCGGGGCGTGCTGCGGGATAGTCCCGTGCGCGATCAATCGACACGACTTGATCGGTCCCGCAGCATTTAAAACAAAAAGGAATCACTATTTCTGGGGCCAATGTGTGAAAACACACATTCCTGCCTCGGCAACGCATTTAAACCCGTTTCGGGAAGTCATCTGTCGTAGCCAGTCAGGAGCCTTACATGTTTGCATTTTCACCTGCCATCCCGTCGCGCAATGACCTGGATTGGTGCTGGTACCTGCGTCGGCAGGGCAAAGCCGGGGAAATGCTCGAAAGGATTCTGCACGACATCGGTGTGATGCATCCCGGCGGATGGGCGGATTGGGCGCCCAGCACGCTAACGGATACCGGCGCGCCAGTGACGCTCACATTTCGCAAGAACGATCAGGGTTTGGAGCTCGTCACAGAGGTCGCCGATCCATCAAGCGATCCGACTAATCGCGTGAACACCGTTTGCCGGATCATGCAGGATCTTGGTGCGGAGCTGCCTTCCGCCGCGTTGCGCGACGTGATCAGCGCGGCTCAAGGCGATGTCCAATTGCGCTACGGTGCGCGGCTGGGTCTGCGTCACGACGGCACCAATTGCGAGGTCATCCTTTACGCGGAATTGCCCGCTGCAGCATGCGACCTTTTGGGCCTTATGTCCCCCGCACCTATCAAACCGGTGCTTGAAGCGGCGGGCGAGACCGCAAAGACAACGATGCTGGCTTACAATGCCACGACAAAAGACATCACGATTTACTGGTTGGTCGAGGGTGCAGATCGCACCATCCTCCCCAAGTTGGCGGCTCCGGCGGCGGTATCTCATGACGCGCTGTCCCGGGCGATTGACGAGATGACAACTGCTTCCTCAGGGCCGGAGCTGCCAACACAAAAAATGGGTTTCAGCTACACCACGAAAGCCGCTGGCGGCACGCCGGAGCTCAACCTCTATTTCTCGGCCAAGCATCTGCTTGGTGATGACGATGAGGTTGAGCGGCGCGTGCGCGCCTGCGGTGGCGATGAAATCAGCGCTTACACCAATCTGATGGATATCCGTTGCGAGGCGCCGGGCGGACGCGCGCGCCATACGCTGGTGACTGTGACCGCAGATAAGGAGGCTGATCCAACGCTGGCCATCAGCGTTGCCGCACCCTGGCATTGCCCGTTTGAGGTGATGTAGCGGACGACATATCCGGGCTGGGCAACAGCGGCTAGACAACCGCTCTTGCAAATACCGGCTTGGAAGCTGCGTAAAGTGGCCTATAGTCGCACTCCGTCAGGAGGTGCGCTAAATGAGTCTGTCTGCGTGTCATCATCCAAAAACATGGATTGAAAGCCCCCAGCTCGGGCCAAGGTCGTGGGTCAAACCATGACGCCCGCACAGCTTTTTGCATATGATTTGCCTTTATTTTCTGGGCTTACGGAGGCGGACCTGGAAGGGTTTGACCTTGGTTTGAGTGAATTGTCGCTGCAACCCTGGCAAACCATTTTCGACCAGGATGATGCGTCAAACGATCTCTATTTCCTACTATCCGGCGCGCTTCTTGCCGTTCTCTGGACGAGTGAGGGCCGTGAAATTGTCTTCTCGCGTTTCCGAATTGGCGCTTACTTCGGGGAACTAGCTGCATTTGATGGGGTGCCACGATCCTTGGCCGTGGTTGCCAAGACCGAGGCGCGTGTCTTGGTGATGAAACGGCAAAGCTTTTTGAAGCTCTTTAATGAAGTGCCGGTCATCCGCGAACGTGTGGCGCTCGAACTTGTCTCGCGCATCCGTATCCTGACACTCCGGAATCTTGAGATGACGACGCTGACCGTCGAACAGCGTGTCGGTGCTTATTTGCTGCGGCTTGCAGCCGAGCATGGGGGCGTGACCAGAGGGGCCGTCATCGAAAATGCGCCGACCCACGCCGAAATCGCGGGCTCAATCGGGGCAAATCGCGAGATGGTGAGCCGCTCGATCAGCAAATTCGCCAAACGCGGCGCGATCAAATCCTCGCGTCAGCGCATTGAAATCTGTGATCCTGAAACGCTGACGGAAGAGCTGGGTGACGTAATGTCAAAGGAATATGATTTGGCCAAAACCTAGCCACATTTTCGTCCTATAAGGCGCTCGGTAAGGTATCGTATCGAGCAAAAAAATGAAAATAGTCAGTATATTAGGAGCCGAAGCCACATTAATGTTGATGGCTGGATCGGTGGGCATTCTTAGCCTGATCTTGGGGTAAATTAAGGCGGAATTGTGGCGCCCCAAATGCGAAGATCAGCAGGCGACAGGACCTGAACCGCGCGTTTGATCCTGTTTGCGAGGCATGCCATGTTTGCCCTGTGCCTGCGTTCGCTGTGGAATTCTTCCGGCGCCGATTGATCGCAATCGGTAGCTGCTTAATAATCCCATGTAGATCAATTTGAGAGGTCAGATATGCATTTCCGTCAAGCTATCGCAGGATTGTGTATCTTTCTGGGCGCGCCAGCAGCAGCGCAATGTGTCGGTGCCAGCTATCTTGATCAGCTTGATACAACGCAGCGCAACGCGCTTGCCGAGGCCGCCGATGCGTTGCCCTTCAGCGAAGGGACGTTGTGGACAGCGACGCGTGATGCGGACACGATTACCGTGATCGGCACGATGCATATCTATGATCCCCGGCTTGAACCCATCTATGACCAAATCAGTACCGAAGTTGCAGCAGCCGATCTCGTGATGCTCGAAGCCACGCCCAAGGAAGAGGCGGAGCTGCAGGAACTGATCGTCAGCGATCCGGACCTTCTGTTCATTACCGAAGGGCCAACTCTGCCGACCCTTTTGGATGAGGAAACCTGGGGGCTGATCGCCAAGGCCGCAACAGACCGTGGCGTTCCCGGTTTCATGGCGGCAAAGATGCAACCTTGGTACCTGTCGCTGATCCTGTCGATCCCGCCCTGTGCGACGCAAGACATGCTGGCCGGTGATCTGGGACTCGATCACATGATCAGCGAAGGGGCGATTGAAGCTGGCGTTCCTATGCAGGCCCTTGAGCCGATGACGACGCTTTTTGAAGTGTTCCAAGACAGCTCGTTCGAAGAGCAGATTGATATGCTGATGGTCAACCTCTCAAGCCCGGCAATCCAGCAGCAGATGTTCGTCGCCATGCTCGATAGCTACTTCGCGCAGGATGTAGGGACCTTATGGGAAATGTCGCGGATTGCCATGACCGAGGTGCCCGGTGTGGACGAACAAACGGCAAAGGACATGTTCGCGAATATCGAGGATTCGCTGCTTATCAAGCGCAACCGTAACTGGATGCCGGTAATTGCCGACGCGGTGGCTGAACATGATGATCTGGTTGTTGCAGTCGGGGCAGCCCATTTGATTGGCCAGGAAGGTATTTTGCAGTTTCTGCAGGACGATGGCTGGACACTGACGCGGATTGAGTAGCTTCCGCTTGGCCGATGGCGCGGGCTTAGACATCGCCGAAATCGGCGATACCCTGACGTCCGGCGTCGGTAAGATCATAGACACCACGTGAGACGCGCTGAAACCAACCGTAATGGTCGGCTGCCATAATGCGCGTGGCGTCAGGGACTTCAGCCCAAGCCTTGACCTTGGCCCCTTTGGAGGGTCCGTGAACCGCAAGAAACCTTGCACAACGCAGGGCGTCCTGCCGGTATCCGGTGACGATCCCGTGGCGCGTGGCCCCGCCCGCGTTCGGATCCCCCTGGAGCCGATCAAAGGCGCGTAGCAGTCGCGCGGCCTTTTTCTTTGACTTGCGAGGGGCATAGCCGCCCGGATCGGCCAGCACCTCGACATGCCCGTCACGCAGCCGTACGGTCATGACGCCCAGCCCCACGCGTCGTGCCAATTTCACATTGGCTTGCAGGGCCTTGCTTTTGCGCCCTGCGGGGATTGCGAGATAGACGTGATCGGTGATGGCCAGACGGTCGATCCCCTGATGAAACAGGGCCAGTGAGAAGCCCAGCTTCAGTTCGACGATGACCGGGTCTTCATCGCCCCGTCGCGCGACCACATCTGCCGCCCCAACCTCACCTTTCACCTGATAGCCTTGCCTTTGCAGATAGGCCTTGATGGGTGGGTAAAGCTCGGATTCTTTCGGCATGCAAACTCCCTTGGCGCCAAGAAATGGCAATTGCAAAGCGGGGGCAAGCCCCGCCGCGCAGGCGGCGGGGCCCGGTGTTATCGTCCGCCCTGTCGGCCCGGGAAGCGGGGCGGGCGTTTGCTGTCGCGGCGGGCACGGTTGAGACCTTCGGGCAAAGCACTTGTCCCGCGCCCAAACGGATCTGGGCGATTTGCACGACGATTTTTGATTTTTGATACAAGGCTTGTGCCCGGCTTGCGGGGTTTTGGTGTTTTGTGGGGCATGGTTTGCACCTTCCTATGAAATGGAAAATCGGGCCGTAGACGGCCAAAGTCGTCGCCCTCAGGCGTTACGCATATGGTCCATTGTCAGGGTGCTCCTCAAAAGGGGGTTGGGGTCAGGTGGCGCGGATTAAGCGTGCTGGTCCATCGTCAGGTTCCTCCTTTTGGTGGGTCCCACATATCATAGCTATCGACAGATGGTCAAACCGCCACGATGGGGTGACAGCCCCAACCCGCCCTCGTATACACATGGCAAATCCAGCTTCATTAGAAAGTAATGCTCATGACAACGCTTGTTTTCGGCCACAAATCCCCTGACACGGACAGCACCGGTTCGCCCCTAATTTGGGAATGGTTCCTGAACCACACAGGGTTTGACGCGAAAGCGGCCCTGCTGGGTGAACCGAATACCGAAGCGAAATTCGTGGCCAAGCGCTGGGGCTTTGACCTGCCCGACGTGATCGAGGATGTGAGCGACGACCAATCCTGCGTCATCGTCGACACCAACAACCCGGCCGAGCTCCCCGGCAACATCAACAATGCCGACGTGCTGGCGATTATCGATCACCACAAACTTGCTGGCGGTCTTGAGACAAAGAACCCCATCAACATCACGATCCGCCCACTGGCTTGTACCGCGACAATCATGTATCAGATGATGGGTCAGCATGCGGATCATATGCCTGAAGGCGTGAAAGGGCTGATGCTATCTTGCATCCTATCTGACACGCTTGCCTTCCGCTCTCCAACGACCACAGAGATGGACAAGGAACTGGCCGAAAAGCTTGCTGCCGATCTGAAGGTGGAGATTGAGAAATACGCTGGTGAAATGTTCGAAGCGAAATCGGACGTCTCTGCTTTCTCCGACGCTGAACTGCTGCGCATGGACAGCAAGGAATACGGTGTCGATGGCAAGAAGTTCCGCGTGTCGGTACTTGAGACGACAGCGCCGAATATCGTGCTCGACCGCAAGGCGTCCTTGATGGAAGAGATGCCCAAGGTCGCAAAGGAAGACGGGGTAGACGAAGTTCTGCTTTTCGTTGTCGACATCCTGAAAGAAGAGGCGACGATGCTGATCCCTAACGACATGGTCAAAGGGGTTGCCGAAAAGTCATTCGCGGCCCAGGTGGACGGTGACAGCGTCGTTCTGCCCGGCATCATGAGCCGGAAAAAGCAGATTATTCCCGCCCTCAAAGTCTGACGCCACAACTGGGCCGTCATTACGCACGCCCTTGGCCAAACAGGTTCCTAAATGACCCAGATTATCGAGAGCTTCGCCGAGATTTCGGGCAGCTATGATGCGGCTTTCGTTGATCTTTGGGGCTGCATGCATAACGGCGTGCATGCCTTGCCGGAAGCGGTGAGGGCGATGCAGGAGTATCGCGCAAATGGCGGGCTCGTGGTGCTGGTGACCAATTCGCCGCGACCGTGGGATTCCGTCGCGCGGCAAATCCATGGGTTGGGCGTCGCTGATGACGCATGGGACGCCATCGCCACATCAGGTGACAGTGCGCGGGCGGCGATGTATCGCGGGATCGTTGGTGAAAAGGTCTGGTTCATGGGTGAAAGTCCGCGGGATGATGATTTCTTCCAGCCTCTGAAGATCATTGAAAAACCAGCGGATATCCAAAAGGTCGAGCTGGAAGAGGCTGAGGGGATCGTTTGCTGCGGTCCATTTGATCCGCTTGCGGATGTCGCCGTTAACCGCCCGGAATTCCTTTATGCAAAGCAAAAAGGCCTGAAACTGCTGTGCGCAAACCCGGATATCGTGGTTGATCGTGGCGATGTCCGTGAATGGTGCGCCGGGGCCTTGGCTCAGCTCTATACTGAGATGGGTGGCGAAAGCCTCTATTTCGGCAAGCCACACCCGCCGATCTATGACCTCGCGCGACGGCGGCTCGCTGCGTTAACAAATGCCCCATCTGATCCGCGCATTATCGCCATCGGTGACGGGATCGGTACGGATATTCTGGGCGCGCAGCAGGAAGATATTGACGCGCTCTTTATCTCGGGCGGTCTCGCGGCGGCTGAGACAAAGACAGACCGGCAACCGGACCCTGACGCGTTGGAGGGCTATCTGCAATCGCACCAGATCAGCACACTCTACGCGATGGGCCACCTGCGGTAGAAGAATCGCTTGATTTTTCTGCAGTTGCGAAGTAATAAAATTTCAATATCATTTTAGTACTGGAATTTTTGTTACTTGATGGAGCCAGATATGCTGGACAATGCCCCGCGCGGAACGATCTGCATCGAAGATATCGAGATCGGGATGGTCCGGTCGCTCCGCAAGGTGGTGACGGATCGGGATATCCAACTGTTCGCAGAGGTGTCGACCGACCGAAATCCGGTGCATCTCGATGAAGACTACGCGCAAGAGACGATCTTTGGTGGACGTATTGCACATGGGATGCTGACGGCGGGGCTGATCAGTGCCGTGATAGGTGAACAGCTTCCTGGCCATGGCACGGTTTACCTGGGCCAAAACCTGAAGTTCCTCGCCCCCGTGCGCCCCGGCGATATGGTGCTGGCAGAGGTTGAGGTCACGGATATTGACCATGCCAAACGGCGCGTGAAGATGGAGACACGCTGCATCGTGGAGGATAAAAAAGTGCTGGTTGGCGAGGCGACCGTTCTCGCGCCATCGCGGAAATTCGACTAACGCTTATCGCGCCGGCGGCTCTCTGCACGCGAAAGCCCGAAAGGGCTGCCAAGCGCCGCTTGCAAGGGCTCGCGTCCTTCGCTACGCAAAGCCATGCGCATTATCCGAGACACCGCATTCATCGACCCCGCTGATCGCGGCGCGGCGGCGGCTATCGGGAATTTCGACGGGGTGCATATTGGCCATCAGGCCGTCATTGACCTGACGCGCGAAGCCGCCACAGCGGCACATGCGCCATTAGGGATCATGACGTTCGAGCCGCACCCGCGCAGCTATTTTTCCAATGATCCCAAGCCCTTCCGTTTGATGAATGCCGAAGCCAAGGCAAACCGGCTTGCCAAGCTGGGGGTCGAAAAACTGTACGAGGTGCCGTTCAACGAAACTCTCGCCGGTCTCAGCCCGCGTGAATTCGCGCAAACGATCATTGCAGACCAACTCGGTCTCAAACATGTCGTGGTAGGTGCTGATTTCTGCTTCGGCAAAGGGCGCGCGGGGACGGTGCAGGACCTGCAGGCCTTTGGCGCGGAAATGGGTTTCGGCGTGACCATCGCCCCAATCGTTTCCATCGACACGGCCAGCGTATCTTCCACCGCGATCCGGCAGGCGCTCACCGATGGGAAGCCGCGCGACGCTGCGGCCATGCTCGGCCATTGGCATCGGATTGAAGGCGAGATTATTCGCGGCCATCAGCGCGGGCGGGAGCTTGGCTATCCCACCGCCAATATGTCGATTGCCGGGCTGCATCCGCCGAGATTCGGCGTCTATGCGGTCAAGGTGGATGTGCTGGATGGGCCGCATCGGGGTGCTTATGATGGTGCGGCCTCGATCGGTGTGCGCCCGATGTTTGGTGAGAACCTGCCCAATTGCGAAACATACCTCTTTGATTTCAAGGGCGACCTTTATGGCACGACCCTGTCGGTCGCTCTGGTCGATTTCCTGCGGCCGGAGCTGAAGTTTGACGGGCTGGATGCGCTGATTACGCAGATGGATGCCGATTGCGATCAGGCGCGCCAAATCCTCGCCCATGTCTGACATCGACCGCAAGCACCTGACACCGCGTTTCTGGGAAACCACACCAATGGCCAACATGACCCGTAGGGAGTGGGAGGCGCTTTGCGATGGCTGCGGGAAATGCTGTCTCAACAAGCTGGAAGACGAAGAGGGGACGGTGGCGCTCACCCGCGTGGCGTGTCGGTTACTCGACGGTGATACCTGCCTATGCACCAATTACCGCGACCGGCATCAATATGTGCCTGAATGCATCGTCCTGACGCCCGAAACGATTGAAAAGAACATGTACTGGCTGCCGCAAACCTGCGCCTATCGGCTGATCTATCAGGGGCGACCGCTTTACGACTGGCATCCGCTGATCTCGGGCGATCCCATGTCCGTGCACCGCGCGGGCGTGTCCGTGCGGGGGATGACGGTGCCTGAATTCGAGGTCGATGAAGACGATTGGGAAGATCATATTATTGAGGAGCCGCTTTAGATGTTCTTTGCCTCTGACAATGCAGGACCCGCTCATCCGAATGTCATCGATGCGCTGATCAAGGCGAACCAAGGCTACGCGATGGGCTATGGCGCTGATCCGATTATGGAAGAGGTGCGCGGGCAAATTCGCGAGATTTTTGAGGCGCCGGAGGCTGCCGTTTACCTGATCATCAACGGAACGGCGGCCAATTCCGTGTTGCTCGGCACGATGTCGCAGCCTTGGCAGACCATCTTTTGTAGCGATTGCGCGCATATCCATGAGGATGAATGCAACGCGCCGGAATTCTATACCGGGGCCAAGCTGACGCTGGTGCCAACCACGGATGGCAAGATGGACGCGGACAACCTCCGCACCAAGGTGCTGGCAGAGGAAAACCGGGGAGTACATGGCCCACAACGCGGGCCGCTGTCGATCACGCAGGTGACCGAAAAGGGCACGCTTTATACGCTTCATGAGATCAAGGCGCTGACAGGGGTCGCACAGGAATATGGGATGAAGACCCACCTTGACGGCGCGCGATTTGCGAATGCGTTGGTGGCTCTTGATTGCTCTGCGGCTGAGATGACGTGGAAAGCGGGTATCGATACGGTCAGCTTTGGCGGCACGAAGAACGGTGCGCTGGGGGTCGAGGCCTGCGTGATCTTTGATCCCGACCTCGCCTGGGAGTTTGAGCTGCGCCGCAAGCGCGGCGGGCATCTGTTGTCAAAGCACCGCTATCTGTCAGCGCAGATGCAGGCCTATCTGAAGGACGGGCTTTGGTTGGACATGGCGCATTCCGCCAATACGCGCTGTGTTCAGCTTGCCGAAGGTCTGCGGGGGCACAATGCGGTGCAGATGCTGTTTGAACCGCAGGCCAACATGATCTTCTTCGAAATGCCGCGTGCGGAGCATAAGCGCATGCTTGATGCCGGCGCGGTCTATTATGTCATGAGCGGTGATCCTGAAACAGGCGATCCGGACGAGCTGCTGACAGGACGGCTGGTCACCGATTGGTCGATGACCGAAGAAGGCGTTACGCAGTTTCTCGATCTGCTGCGCGGATAATCTTCGCGACCTCTTCCGTATGGGTAAGCGGCAGCATGTGGGCAGCGCCCGGCACCACGTGATCGCGCGCCTGTGGAATGCGTCCGACCAGCCGCTGGTGGATCGCGGAAATGACTGGTTGGCTGTCCGCCCCCCGGATCAGGGTCACGGGGATATCCAACGCCCCAAGCCTTTCGGCGGAGATGATGCCATCGGCATCTTCCTCAATCGCGGCGGCACCCGCGACGATCAGGTGAATGCGTGCGATTAGATAGGTGCGCAAGCGGGCAGGCACATCCTCCCAAGGCGTCGCACCCCACAGGCTGTTGAAAACCTCCGCCGCGCGCGCTTCGTCCCCTGCCAGCATCGCCATGACGAAAGGGCGGAAAGCCTTCGCGTGCTGGTTATGTTCGGGCATGCGCTTTGCAGCGGCGAAATAGACGGGTTCGATCAGGGTCAGGCGGCTGACCAGATCAGGACGCGTCACCGCCAGACGCAACATGGCCGTTGCCCCGAATGAATGCCCGATCAGATGGGTCGGGCCGTCGCACAGGGCTGCGGCCGCGTCTGCGACCAAGCCCTGATACTCGGTCTTGCCGTCCCAATCCGCGCTTTTCCCGTGGCCCGGCATATCGAACAGCGTGACGTGCCCGCCAATCGCCCCAGCCAGCGGCAGCAACCGATCATGGCGCGCCAGCGCGCAATGCACCATGATAACCGGCGCGCCGGTGCCCACCGTCACGGCATGCACCGCATGGCCGGAAATGTCGGGCATCAGAGCTTGCCGGACAGATACGCATCCAGATCGTCAATCCGGTCCTCACCCCAGAACCGCTGATCAGTGTCGGTGATGAAGAAGGGTGCGCCGAAGGCCCCGGCATTCACGGCGTCTTCGAGGTTTTTGGCGAATGTATCGGCGCTGGTCATCATGTCCTTGTCGGCCAAGCCTGGATCAAACCCGGACTTCTCCAGACAATCGCGCACCACGTCATCCTGGCTGATGTCCCGCTCCTCCGTCCAGCAGGCAGAGCCAAAGGCATGCACAAGCTTGGCGACGTCACCGCCGCTATTCTGCGCCGCAATAATCGCATAGGCCGAGGGTGCGCCATTCGTTGGCCAGAACATCGGTTTGGGGTTCAGCGGCAGCCCCACAACCTTGGCCCGACGGACAAGGTCCTGCAGACGATATTCCTGCCGGTTGGGGTGTCTGTCTTTCGGGGGTATACCACCTGTGCGTGCGAAGAGCGCCATAATATCAAGCGGTTTGTACGTGATCGTCGCCCCATGCTTTGCCGCCACTTCGGCAGGTCGCGTGCTGCTGAGATAGGTAAAGGGTGACAAAGTTGCAAAGTAGAAGTCGATATGTGGCATTTGCCGCTCCGTGGACAGACTGTATTCTTTGCCGGACGGTAACCCTGTGCTAGCAGGTGTCAACGCCACGAATCTGTTACAAAGGCGTTGCGCCCCGTACCTTCTGCCAGAGGACCCGAGCCCCCATGCCAACGATGTTTGAACCCAAGCTGATTTCCGGCAACGCAAATCAGCCGCTTGCCAGTGCCATTGCCCGCCGCATGTCGATGCATCGCGGGATGGAGGTGGGCCTGTGCGACGCGCGGGTGGAACGGTTCAATGACGGTGAGATTTTCGTTGAGGTGTTTGAGAATGTGCGTGGTGAGGACATGTTCATCGTCCAACCCACCTCGAACCCCGCCAATGACAACCTGATGGAGCTTTTGATCATCGCCGATGCGCTGCGCCGGTCTTCTGCAGCGCGGATTACTGCGGTGATTCCCTATTTCGGCTATGCGCGGCAGGATCGCAGGTCCAAGGCCCGCACGCCGATTACGGCGAAACTCGTGGCTAATATGCTTGTCGAAGCCGGCATTGAGCGCGTCTTAACCCTGGATTTGCACGCTACGCAGATCCAGGGTTTTTTCGATATACCGGTCGATAACCTTTACGCCTCGCCCATCTATGCGCTGGATGCGATGCATAATTTCCGGGGGCGGATGGATCAGGTCATGGTCGTTTCGCCCGATGTCGGCGGTGTGGCGAGGGCGCGCGACCTTGCACAGCGGATCGGGGCGCCGCTTTCGATTGTGGACAAACGTCGCGGGAAACCTGGAGAGGTGGCCGAGATGACGGTTATTGGCGAGGTCAAGGACAAGGTCTGCGTGATCGTGGACGATATTGTTGATACCGCAGGGACACTGTGCAAGGCCGCCGAAGTGCTGATGGAGAATGGCGCGAAAGAGGTGCACTCATACATTACGCACGGCGTCCTATCGGGTCCTGCGGTGGAGCGTGTGTCGAAATCCGTGATGAAAAGCCTTGTTATCACCGACACAATTCAGGCCACAGAAGCAGTGAAGTGCTGCAAGAATATCCGCATCGTGCCCACTGCACCGATGTTCGCACAAGCGATTCTGAACACCTGGAATGGTACCTCTGTCTCATCGCTCTTTGATCACAAGACGCTCGGCCCGATTTACGAGGGGCTTTATGCCGCTGAATAGCTCGGCTTAATACAGCTCCCATCCCTCATCATTGGGCAGTTCCCCAAAGGATGTCCACGCGACCCGCACGCGGGCCACTTGCGTATCGGCCCAGGTGCGAAAGACGATCTCAAACCCCTCTTTCGTTATGTTCTCGGCCTGCACATCGGCGCGCATGTTGGAGGTGTTCGCGATGTCCCACATCGACAGAGCCACCTGGACATGGGGTGGGTTCAGATAGGGCTCGGCAAAGCGCACCGGCTTGCGCGCTTCCCTTGGGCCTTGGCCACGCCACATTTGCCCGTCATCTTCAAAATCCGAGAACAGGACCACATTCCCGTGGTCGACCCCAAAAACTCCACTGTTTAATCGCTGCATGACCCCGTTGGCCGACAAGCCAGTTTAACGCGCATGATGATGTCAAATCCGGCGGATGAGTGAAAACGCATGCTCATTTAAAAATAAGTTTTGGTTAATAAATCCCTGATAACCCGTTGACGCAAGGTGAATAGTGTTGAACGGGCAACAATGGGCGGAATGCTGATACGGGTTTGGATGGGCATGATTACGACATGTGCCATGGCCGCCTGCGGCGGAGGTGGCGGTGGGGGCACTTCCTCTGGTGATGATGGCTCTGGCGGCGATACGGGTGGCGGGGGCGGCGGCACGCCCGACCCCATCCCCGTTGTCAGCCCGCTGAACATCGTGTCCGAGGCAGAGCGGACTGCCTATTACGACACCTTTCTTCCCGACTTTTCGGCTGTGAATGCTGCCGCAACAACGGGGCTGCCCACAGCCTTTGACGCAGCGGCGGTGTCAGGCACGGTCACCTATGACGGATATATGCAACTGATCATGGGCAACGCTACTGTGGCCGCAAATGTGATCGGCGATGCGACGTTGGAAGTACGGTTTGACGGCGGCCCAGTCACGGGCTCTGCCACCGGATTTCTGGGCGTCGCCCCGGATGAGGCGATGGTGCGGCAGGTTGTGGCCTATGAAGGCACCATCGACATTTTCGGGGGTGGGGTGGTCGAAGGAGACGACGGATCGACCGACATCACGTTCGAGGTGGATGGCCAGTTGGACAATGGTGTGAACACCTTTGCGGTCGAAGGTGATCTGATTGGCGGCTTCTACGGTGATGGGGCGGAAGGTCTATATGCGATCGGCAGCAACACGGGCGTACACGGGACTATGACCACCGAAATTGACGGTCTGTCGGGGCCGGGCAACGTCGGGATTGGCACGCTTTCTGCGATCCGGCAGTGAGTGAAGTTGGGCCGCGCGACGAAACTGCCTTGCGAGATGGTGATTAGTCCTTGGGCCTTGCGAAGGTGAGGTGCGTTTTTACGCGGAATTCAAGCATGCCATCCGCGCTCGCATAACACGCGAGTAGTTCCCTGAGTTCGTCGGCGAACTGAGCGGTACGGTTGCCAAGCGCCAAGGGCGAGAACGTATTTCGTGAATGCTGGCACAGAATGAAATCGTCTACCGACTGCCGGACGGGCGGTGACAGGAATTCAAACGTATCTGTGACCGCGACATGGCGAAGATGCTTGTCCCGCCATGCACGCCATTCCGCTGAATCGAGCGACCACCCCGTCACCATTGGAACCCATTTCGCCAGAAACGCCCGCCACTCTGCCTCCCAAGGCGGCTCAAATGCCTGATCGCCTTCGACAAATGCAAAGAGCGACTGCGCGCTCAGATGCGGTTTGAGCTTTGGAAACAGGCGGTCGCAATCCATCCAGTGGATGCTCGACGCAAAGGTGACCAGGTCAAATCGGCCAGACAGTGGCGCATCTTCGGCTTTTGCCGCGATCCAGTTGATGTTCGGGGCATCCCCATTTTCCAACGACCGCCCAAGGGCGAGCATGTTTTCCGATGGGTCGACTGCGACCACGTTGTCGAACATGCGCGCTAGTGGACGCGCGAGTTTGCCTTCTCCACAGCCAAGGTCCAGAAGCCGCTTGGCTGATGGGGCGTGCTCGGCGATGCAGGCGTGGATCTGTGGTGCGTAGGGTGGGCGGTGAACATAGTTGTCTGACAGCTTTGCTGACTGAAATGATCGGCCCGAAATATCGTGCATGTCGATGTTTCCACCAGTTGCTTTGGGCATGTCGTACCGAATAGTGCCACACTCCCAAAGCAAAAAGCCCCGCATTGGCGGGGCTTTTGGTCACAACGGGTTTGGGTGTTCAGCCCTTGGGCGACAGACCGATCTGTCCGCCAATTGCTTCCATATCCGCCAACAGCTTGGCGGCATCGTCCTGCGCATCTGCCGTGGCGTTGCTGGCCGCCTCTTTGGCATCGGCAATCATCTGGTCGTAGACTTCTTGCGTCATTTCACCCGTCGGCAAAGCCTGTTCGGCGAGAACCGAGACGCTGGCGGCCGTGATCTCGGCAAAGCCGCCAGACACCACGTATGTATCCGCACCGCCATCATGCACCACGGTCAGAATACCGGGACGCAATGTGGTGATGGTGGGCGCATGATCGGCCATGGCCGTCATGTCGCCTTCGGTGCCCGGAATCTGAACCTCGGAGGCAGTGACCGAGGCCAAACGCCGCTCGGGCGAGACCAGATCGAATTGTAGATTTGCCATATCGGCAGCTCCTTATGCGGCCTCTGCGGCCATCTTTTCGGCCTTGGCTTTCACTTCTTCAATGCCGCCGACCATATAGAAGGCCGCTTCGGGCAGGTGATCATATTCACCGGCAACCACTGCCTTGAACGACGCGATTGTGTCTTCGAGCTTAACCTGAACGCCAGGCGAACCGGTGAAGACCTCGGCCACGTCGAAGGGCTGCGATAGGAAGCGTTCGATCTTACGCGCGCGGGCCACGGTCAGTTTGTCCTCTTCGCTCAACTCGTCCATGCCGAGGATCGCGATGATGTCCTGCAGCGACTTGTAGCGCTGCAACATGTTCTGGACGTCGGCGGCAACCTGATAATGCTCCTCACCCACAATGGCAGGGTCCAGAAGGCGCGATGTGGAGTCGAGCGGGTCAACAGCAGGGTAGATACCCTTTTCCGAAATCGCGCGGTTCAGAACGGTTGTGGCATCAAGGTGCGCGAACGAAGTCGCAGGCGCTGGGTCGGTCAGGTCGTCCGCAGGCACGTAGATGGCCTGCACAGATGTGATCGAGCCGTTCTTTGTGGACGTAATCCGTTCCTGCATCGCACCCATGTCGGTGGCCAGCGTCGGCTGGTAGCCCACAGCCGAAGGAATACGACCCAAAAGCGCGGACACCTCGGAACCGGCTTGGGTAAAGCGGAAGATGTTGTCAACGAAGAACAGAACGTCTGTCCCGGACTGGTCGCGGAACGATTCCGCCATGGTCAGACCGGACAGGGCCACACGCATACGCGCACCTGGAGGCTCGTTCATCTGGCCGTAGACTAGCGCCACTTTGGATTTGGTCAGGTCTTCGGCGTTGATCACGCCGGATTCGATGAATTCGTAGTAGAGGTCGTTGCCCTCTCGGGTCCGCTCACCCACACCGGCGAAAACGGAGAAACCGGAGTGCACCTTGGCGATGTTGTTGATCAGCTCCTGGATCAGAACCGTCTTGCCCACACCGGCACCGCCGAAGAGGCCGATCTTACCGCCCTTTGCATAAGGCGCCAGCAGGTCGATCACCTTGATCCCGGTCTCCAGCACCTCAGAGGCGGTTGACTGCTGTTCGAACGTAGGCGCATCAGCGTGGATCGAGCGGCGCTCTTTCTCGCCAATCGCACCTTTTTCGTCCACAGGCTCGCCCACCACGTTCATGATGCGGCCCAGCGTGGCATCGCCCACGGGCACGGTGATGGTGGTGTCCATGTCGGTGACGACCTGACCGCGCACCAGGCCTTCGGTCGAGTCCATCGCGATGGCGCGAACAGTGTTTTCGCCAAGGTGCTGGGCTACTTCCAACACCAGCTCTTTGCCGTTGTTGTCGGTGGTCAGCGCGTTGAGGATTTCAGGCAGGTAATCGTCAAACTGCACGTCAACGACAGCGCCGATGACCTGCGTGATTTTGCCTTTAGCATTTGCCATATTGGTTTCTCCGGGTCTTTAGAGCGCTTCCGCGCCCGAAATAATTTCAATCAGCTCGTTGGTGATCACGGCCTGACGTGAGCGGTTGAACTCGATGGTCAGCTTGTCGATCATCTCGCCAGCGTTGCGGGTCGCGTTATCCATCGCGGATTGGCGGGCACCTTGTTCAGAGGCTGCGTTTTCGAGCAACGCGCTGAAGATCGCCGTCGCCACACCGCGGGGGAGCAGGTCGGCGAGGATCTCCTCTTCACCAGGCTCGTAGTCATAAAGCGTGGCTTCTGCGTCTTCGGCCATCTCGAACTTGGCAGGGATGATCTGTTGCGCTGTCGGGTGCTGGGTCACGACGTTTTCGAACCGCGCGTAGAAGATCGTCGCGACGTCGAATTCGCCCGCGTCAAAGCGGGACAGCACATCCTTTGCGATGTCCTGCGCGTTGGCATAGCCCACGCGCTTGACGTCGGTCAGGTCGACATGGCCGACGAAATAATCGCTCAACTCACGCTTGATCGCATCGCGGCCTTTCTTGCCAACGGTGATCACCTTGACGGTTTTGCCGTTCGACAACAGCTCTTGCGCATGTTGGCGGGCAATCTTGGCGATATTGCTGTTAAAGCCGCCGCAAAGGCCGCGTTCTGCCGTCATCACAACAAGCAGATGCACCTGATCGCTGCCTGTCCCGGCGAGCAGTTTGGGTGCGGAATCCGAGCCGCCGACCGACGCGGCCAAACCGGCCATTACGGCGTTAAAACGCTCGGAATATGGGCGGGCCGCCTCGGCGGCATCCTGGGCGCGGCGCAGTTTTGCAGCCGCGACCATCTGCATCGCCTTGGTGATCTTGCGGGTCGATTTGACCGACTCGATCCTGTTTTTCAGGTCCTTAAGACTGGGCATAAGGGTCTCCTATGTCCGGTATCAGGCGAAGTCTTTGGCGAAGGCTTCGATAGCTGCCTTGATCTTGTCAGCGGCCTCACCTTTGACCTTTGGGTCTTCCTTGGTGATGAAGTCCAGCACGTCGGATGCGTTGGTGCGCAGGTGCTTCAGAAGACCCGCCTCAAACCGGCCCACATCCTTGACGTCGATCTTATCAAGATACCCGTTGGTGCCCGCATAGATGACGCAGACGATTTCTGCGTTGGTCAGCGGCGAATACTGTGGCTGCTTCATCAGCTCGGTCAGTCGGGCGCCACGGTTCAGAAGCTGCTGGGTGGCAGCGTCAAGGTCAGAACCAAACTGCGCAAAGGCCGCCATTTCGCGGTACTGGGCAAGCTCCAGTTTCACCGGACCGGCCACCGACTTCATGGAGTTCGTCTGGGCGGATGAGCCCACACGGCTCACCGACAGACCGGTGTTCACGGCGGGGCGAATGCCTTGGTAGAAGAGTTCCGTTTCAAGGAAGATCTGACCATCGGTGATCGAAATCACGTTGGTCGGAATAAAGGCCGACACGTCACCACCTTGTGTTTCGATGACAGGCAGAGCGGTCAAAGACCCGGCGCCATTGTCTTCATTCAGCTTGGCCGAACGCTCCAAAAGGCGGGAGTGAAGGTAGAAAACGTCACCCGGATAAGCTTCTCGGCCTGGTGGGCGGCGCAGCAGAAGCGACATCTGACGATAGGACACGGCCTGCTTGGACAGATCATCGTAGATGATTAGCGCGTGGCGGCCATTGTCGCGGAAGTGTTCTGCCATCGCCGTCGCAGAATATGGGGCCAGATACTGCATCGGTGCAGGATCGGAGGCAGTTGCCGCCACAACGATGGAATACTCAATCGCACCCGATTCTTCGAGGCGCTTCACCAGCTGTGCGACGGTAGAGCGTTTCTGGCCGACAGCGACATAAACGCAGTAAAGCTTTTTGCTTTCATCATCGCCAGCCGCGTCGTTGTAGGACTTCTGGTTGAGGATCGTGTCGAGCGCCACGGCGGTCTTACCGGTCTGACGGTCGCCGATGATCAACTCACGCTGGCCACGACCAATCGGGATCATCGCGTCAACGGATTTCAGGCCGGTCGCCATCGGCTCATGCACCGATTTACGAGGGATGATGCCAGGGGCCTTGCTGTCTGCAACTGCACGGTTTTTCGTTTTGATCGGACCCTTGCCATCCAGCGGGTTGCCCAGACCATCCACAACACGGCCCAGCAGCTCATCACCCACAGGCACGTCCACGATAGCCTTCGTGCGCTTGACGGTGTCGCCTTCTTTAATGTCGCGGTCAGAGCCGAAGATCACGACGCCAACGTTGTCGGATTCGAGGTTCAGGGCCATCCCGCGGATGCCGCCGGGAAACTCGACCATTTCGCCTGCCTGAATATTGTCCAGACCGTAAACCCGGGCGATCCCGTCGCCGACGCTGAGTACGCGGCCAACCTCGGCCACTTCGGCTTCCTGACCGAAGTTTTTAATCTGGTCCTTCAGGATCGCAGAGATTTCAGACGCTTGGATCGCCATTTATCCGACCTCTTTCATAGTGTTCTGGAGTGCGTTGAGCTTGGAGGCGATCGACGTATCGATCATCTTTGAGCCCACTTTAACAATAAGACCGCCAATGATGCTTTCATCGACGGTTTCTTTGATGGTGACGTCATTGCCCATCTGGGCTTTGAGCGTTTTTGCCAGTTTGTCAGCCTGGGTCTTGGTCAGCTTCTTGGCAGTGGTCACTTCGGCGGTCACTTCGCCGCGTTCATCGGCCAGCATGCCCTCAAGAACCGCGAGAAGCTGCGGCAATACAAACAGACGGCGTTTACTGGCCAGCAGCGCCAGAACATTGCTTGTCGTATCCGACAGGTCCATCTTTTGCGCGACGGCCGTCATGGCGGCGGATTGTTCTTCGCGGCTGTAAAGCGGTGAGGTGAGCAGGGTGCGCAGGTCCGAACTTTCTGCAATCGCACTGTTCAGTGCCGCCACATCTGATTCGAGAGATTTGATCGCCTTGCCTTCTTTGGCGATTTCGAAAACGGCAGTCGCGTAGCGCGCGGCGATGCCTGTTGAAATACCAGCAGTTTCGGACACGTGTCGCCTTCCGATGTCTTGGGTCCAAGATCGCCACCCCTATGGTCCCCAGGCCAGCGACAGGACAAGTTGATGGGCCCTCGCACTTGCGAGAGCGCCAAAATCTCGGCGGATGTAGCAGAGGCGCTATAGGGTCGCAAGCATTCTGCGACCCGACTGCGACAAGATTCCTCGCACCTCTCTCCGCCGATCATCGGTCTTGGGATTTTCGCTTGCTTTTTGTGCGTTCGTCCGAGGGTGATGATACGTCACTGATGCACGTCAAAAACGCGCGTGACCATGGGGGATCACGCGCGTTTTTTGCTGTTTTCGATGGGCTCGCCGGCTACCACAATTCGCTGTCGCGTTGCAGCCTTCGACGCCAATAGGCCGCCTCGCGGTCGTGATGCCCTGCGCCCCGTGCGGGCCGTCCGGCTTTCCAGTGATCGGGTGCGGGCCACTTTTCCTGCCGTGTTGCTGTCAGCATAGCATCTGCAATGATTGTTAGCATGACTTGTCCTTTCTTGCTATTGATGTGTTGAGACTACCAGCAAGAGCGAGCCAGGCCGAGTTTTTATGATTTTTGAAATGTTAGCTGAGCTTACAAATGAATTGGCGTGAGATCCCCTCTCTCGCCTCATTGCGTGCTTTTGAGGTTGCGGCGCGCACGGGCTCTTATTCCGCTGCGGCGCAGGAATTGAATGTCACACATGCGGCCATCGCACAGCATGTCCGTACGGTGGAAACCCATCTTGATACCGTTTTGATGGTGCGTGAGGGGCGCGGGATGGCGCCCACCGACACTGGTGCTGCCCTCGCGGCAGAACTCTCTGCAGGCTTTCGTCAGATCGTTGCAGGGGTGCAATCGGCCAGTCAGGATGTGGCTGAGCGCCCTTTGGCCATCTCGGTCACACCCAGTTTTGCCGAAAACTGGCTGATGCCGCGCTTGACGCGATTCTGGGCTGCCTATCCCGGTTTTTCACTGTCGGTTCATCCGGGCATGGAACTGGTGGACCTGCGCCGCGATGGATTCGATCTGGCGATCCGCTACGGGCGCGGGTCCTGGCCGGGGGTCGAGGCCACGCATCTGGTCCCGGCAAACTATACGGTCGCCGCCACGCCGTCTCTTGTCGATGGGCGTGATGTCAGGGATTTCAGCGATCTCTATGATCTGCCCTGGCTGTTTCAGACTGATGGGCGCGAGGCCCAGAAATGGGTCGAGGAATCGGGCCTCGATCTGGCGTGTTGCCAGGCGCATGTCGTGGCAACAGGCAGCATGCTATTGTCAGGAGTGCGGGCTGGTGCGGGCGTCGGCGTGATTGCAGGCGCGCTGATCGAGGATGACATCGCCGCCGGACGGCTGGTTGCCCTGATGCAGCACCAGATTGAGGGTCTGGGTTACTATATCATCCATCAGCCCGGCGCGTTGTCAGAGCGTGTGAAGACGCTCAAATCATGGTTGTTGTCCTGTGATGCTGTTTAGAACAGATCTTGCCAGGTTGTGCCGTCAAAGCAGCGCAAGACAGACGCCGTATCGTCGAAGTAGATGTCACCGGCGGTAGGGCTGGCTGGCACAGGCCCGGGTGTCAGCCGCAAGACTTGATCAATCTGCACATGCCCATCCGCACCAGTTGCAGTCAACGCGGTGAACCACGTCGCGCCGTCGGCAGAGACCTTGATGCTGAAATCGTCATTGCCTGCCAATCCCATCTCGGCTCGGCCCGAAAAGCCGGTCTGGTAAAGCAGCGATCCGGTATCGCCGACGCCGGCCTTGTTGACCTTCACCTGATGGCCGGCGCCATCATTGTTGAGCAGGGTCGCGTCTGCATTCACGCTCAACCGGTTGGTGGCGTCGGCAGTGGCGTTGATGCCAACGCTGGGCAGGTTTTGCAGATCAGGTTCGCCTTGCGTGACCCATGCACCTCCTGTCAGCACCTGAAGCTCCGCAACATCGCGCACCCAGGCGAGCCAGCCGTCGCGCGGCGCAACAAACAGCCACCCGCCCCCGCGCCATGTCGCGATCATCCCGTCCTGACCGGCCCAATCACCGGTGGCGCCGGTGCCGACTGCCCAAGCCTCGCCCTCATTGGCGCTGGCAGGCGGTGCCGTTGCGCCCGTCGCCTCAAGCGTCAGTTGAACGATCATGTCGAGCAATTCGATGGCCTCGTTGTGGGTGACATGCTTTTGCGCCTGCGCGGGCATGATGAATGGCAGGGACAGGTTGGGTGTTTGATCTGGCATGGGAATGGCGCCTTCCGGACTAAAGTGAAATCGCGCGCAATATTCATCTCGCTTGCTTGACGAGCCCTTTGTGCGCCGTGCGGTGGTTAACGCATCGTCAACGATTTGCTGGGCATCTGTTGGTTAACGGCAGCTTTACGAATCGTAAGGGGTATTCATGGCGAAACGTGCATTGATCACGGGGGTAACGGGGCAGGACGGGTCCTATCTGGCGGAATTTCTGCTGGAAAAAGGGTATGAGGTGCATGGGATCAAACGCCGCGCATCTTCATTCAACACGGATCGTGTGGATCACATCTATCAAGACCCGCACACCGACAATGCACGTTTCAAGCTGCATTACGGGGATCTGACCGACAGTTCGAATCTCACCCGTATTATCTCTGAGGTGCAGCCCGATGAGGTCTACAACCTCGGCGCACAATCCCACGTGGCGGTCAGTTTCGAGGCGCCGGAATACACTGCAGATGTGGATGCGCTGGGCACATTGCGCCTGCTAGAGGCAATCCGCTTTCTGAAACTGCAGGACAAGACACGGTTCTATCAGGCCTCCACATCCGAGCTTTACGGTCTTGTCCAGCAATCGCCGCAAACCGAGACAACGCCCTTTTACCCCCGCAGCCCCTACGCTGTGGCCAAGCTCTATGCCTATTGGACCTGCGTGAATTACCGCGAGGCCTACGGGATGTTCGCCTGCAACGGCATCCTCTTCAATCATGAAAGCCCGAGGCGGGGTGAGACCTTTGTGACCCGCAAGATCACGCGTGGGCTGACGCAGATCGCACTGGGCCTGCAGGATTGCCTTTACATGGGCAATATCGATGCGCTGCGTGATTGGGGGCATGCTAAGGACTACGTACGGATGCAGTGGATGATGCTGCAGCGGGACACGCCGAAGGACTATGTGATCGCCACCGGCGCGCAACATTCCGTGCGGGACTTCATTGTCTGGACGGCCGCTGAGCTGGGGATGACACTGGAGTTCAGCGGCAAAGGTGTGGACGAGGTCGCGACCGTTACCGCCGTCAGCAACAACCGCGCCCCAGCGGTGAAACCTGGAGACGTCGTAATGCGGGTGGATCCACGCTATTTCCGCCCCGCTGAGGTGGAAACGCTGCTGGGCGATCCGACACGGGCGAAGACTGATCTGGGTTGGACCCCGCAAATCAGCGCGCAGGCCATGTGTGCCGAGATGGTGGCCGAAGACCTGAAGGATGCGCATAGGCAGGCGCTGCTCAAAGAGCACGGCATGAGCCTGCCAATCGCGGTTGAGGCGTAGTGATGCGCATCTATCTTGCAGGCCATACCGGCATGGTGGGCAGCGCAATTCTGCGTCAGCTGATCGCTGAGGGCGCTCATGATGTCATCACTGCCATCCGCAGCCAGTTAGACCTGACGGATCAGGCAGCGGTTCGGACGTTTATGCGCCACGAACGCCCCGACGCTGTAATCCTCGCTGCGGCCAAGGTTGGCGGGATCATAGCGAACAAGACCTACCCCGCAACCTTCATCGCCGAAAACCTGATGATTGCAACCAATGTGATTGTGGCGGCACAGGCGGCGGGCGTTGAAAAACTACTGCAACTCGGCTCATCCTGCATCTACCCCCGCGACGCCCCGCAGCCGATCACCGAGGATGCGTTGCTGACCGGTGCGTTGGAGCCCACAAACGAGCCCTACGCCATCGCCAAAATCGCGGCGATCAAGCTCTGTGAAAGCTATAACCGGCAATATGGCACGGACTACCGGTCTATCATGCCGACAAACCTTTACGGGCCGGGTGACAACTTTCACCCCGAAAACGCGCATGTGCTGCCCGCCCTCTTGGCCCGATTTCACGCGGCCGCGCAGCAGGGCAACGATCATGTCACGATTTGGGGCACCGGCACACCCCGGCGCGAGTTTTTGCATGTTGACGATATGGCCGCTGCGGCTCTGCACGTCATGAACTTGCGGCGCTCCGATTATCTGCGGCACACAAGGCCCATGCAAAGCCATCTGAATGTCGGCCGCGGCAAGGACATCGCGATTGGCGAACTGGCGGGCCTTATCGCTGAAGTGACCGGTTTTGGCCGCGAAATCCGCTTTGATCCCAGCAAACCGGATGGCACACCGCGCAAATTGCTGGATGTCAGCAAGATGCACGCCTTGGGGTGGGAACCCAAAATCGACTTGCGCGCGGGGATCACCGCGACCTATGACTGGTATATTGGACGATGTGATTTAGGCAGCACGCTCCGCGCCAGTTAAGAGGAATGCGATGATTACTCCGGTTGTTTTGTGCGGTGGGTCTGGCACCCGCCTTTGGCCATTGTCGCGCAAAAGCTACCCAAAACAGTTTTCGTCGCTGATCGGCTCAGAAAGCCTGTTTCAGGCTAGCACCAAAAGGCTGCAAGGGCCGCTGTTCAACGCGCCGGTGATAGTAACGGCCAATGATTTCCGCTTTATCGCAGTTCAGCAGTTGCAGGAGGTTGGGGTTGATCCGGCCGCAGTTCTGATCGAACCCACGGGGCGAGACACAGCACCGGCAATCCTCGCCGCAGCGCTTTATCTGCATGACACTGATCCCGACGGCATGATGCTTGTCGCGCCTTCTGACCATGTGATCCCCGACAACGCACTTTTTGCAGCCACGGTTGAGGCCGCCTTACCCGCCGCCCAAGCCGGGCAATTGGTGACTTTTGGCATCACGCCCGACAGGCCCGAGACGGGCTATGGCTACCTTGAACTCGCTGCGGCACCAGGCGAGACCGCGCAGCCGATCCCGCTCAAGAGCTTTGTCGAAAAACCAGATAGCGCAAGCGCAGCGGAGATGTTGGACGCTGGGCGGTACCTCTGGAACGCTGGCATCTTCTTGTTCTCGGTCAAGGCGATCCTCGCCGCGTTTGAACAAAACGAACCCGATATGGTTCAAGCCGTACGGGCCGCCGTGGCCGATGCGAAGGCAGATCTGGGTTTCCTGCGCTTGGCGGCAGAGCCGTGGGCCGAGGCCCCCGCAATCTCGGTCGACTACGCGGTGATGGAAAAGGCCGCGAACCTGTCTGTTGTGCCCTATGCTGGCCGCTGGTCAGATCTGGGCGATTGGGCTGCCGTCTGGCGCGAGACTGAAACGGATGGGATGGCCCAGACGGCTGAAACAACCGCGATTTCCTGCAAAAACACCCTTCTGCGGTCAGAGGTCGAGGGCCAGCACGTTGTGGGTATAGGGCTAGAGGATATTGTCGCCGTCGCTATGCCGGACGCTGTTCTTGTCAGTCACAAGGACCACGCGCAAGACGTCAAACAGGCAGTCGCGCAGCTCAAATCCGCCGAAGCGATCCAGGCCGAGAGCTTTCCCAAAGACCACAGACCATGGGGATGGTTTGAAAGCCTCGTGATCGGCGACAGGTTTCAGGTAAAGCGGATTGTTGTGAATGCAGGCGCGGCCCTGTCGCTGCAGTCTCATGTACACCGCGCCGAACACTGGATCGTCGTGCAGGGCACGGCGAAGGTCACAGTGGATGATGAGGTCAGACTGGTGACAGAAAATCAGTCCATCTACATCCCGCTCGGCGCAAAACACCGTATGGAGAACCCCGGCAAACTGCCCATGGTGCTGATCGAGGTACAGACGGGCAGTTATCTGGGTGAAGATGACATCATCCGCTACGAAGACATCTATGCGCGAGATTAAGGTCAAGATGCTGGGCTGAATCCCGACTACGAACAGTGGAAATCATCACGACGCCCAGTTCATCTGGTCACATATGTTGGGCGAATTCGCGCCAACTGTTCGCTCGCTGTCCTTTTCTGTTCTGAATTCTGCCACAGTTTTGTAGTGAAGATCGCGGGCACCACCTGCCGATCGGGAGTCAGTTCAATTGTGTGAAATATGCCAGGCCTTGTCAGCCCAACAAGTGTTTGCGGATCAGCAACAATCGTCAGGCCAGACTCCACTAGCCGCTGAGATACCCACAAACAGTCCCGTTGAGTCGGTGTTTTCGGGCTCTGTGCGGAGTGACACGAACATTTCTGTTCATTTTGTTGCGGCAGGCCAAGATTCCGTGGCCACTTTCGACAACACAATATCTGAAGGTTGGTCATCCTACGAACGCGCACGTGTCGAGGCTGCATTGGCCTCAATTGCGGCGGTGGCCAACGTGACCTTTACAATCACGTCAAATCCGAACGCCGATTTTCAGCTTGTCAAAAGCGATGATCCGTTCTCAAGCGCTGGCAGCCTTGGCTATTTCTACCTGCCGAACTTCACGGGTCAGAGCGTCGGTGTCTTCAACTCTGACGGTTTTGGTTGGGATACGAGTGGTTTGCGCGAAGGTGGTACCGGTTACACAACCATTGTCCATGAATTGCTTCATGGTCTCGGCCTTGCGCATCCACATGATGGAACTGTCTTGCAAGGAGTGACCAGCCCCTTCAACAGCCTGGGAAACAATGACCTGAACCAGGGCATTTACTCGACGATGTCGTATAACTCCGGCTATTATGGCACCCCGAATTTCATCCGTGGTTCCGAAGCGGGACCCATGGCCTTTGACATTGCTGCACTCCAGGAAATTTATGGCGCCAACATGTCGCATGCGACGGGCGACGACATTTACGAGCTTGATGCGTCAAACAGTGACGGTTCCGCCTGGAAATCGATTTGGGACGCAGGCGGTACGGATACAATCCGGTATAGTGGGTCGGCAGATGTGGTCATAGACCTGCGCGCAGCTACGTTACAATATGAGGCTGGCGGCGGTGGTTTCATTTCGAACGCGTCGGGCATATCGGGTGGGTACACAATTGCCAACGGTGTTGTCATTGAAAACGCGATTGGTGGCTCGGGCAACGACACGCTTATCGGCAATGACGCTGATAATACCCTGACAGGCAATGGTGGCAACGACGTCCTAAAGAGCGGGTCCGGTGACGACAACATTGACGCTGGCGGCGGTAACGATAATGCGTCAGGCGGAACTGGCGACGACGAGATCAACGCCGGATCGGGAAATGATACGGTCAACGGAAATTCCGGCGTTGATGAAATCACCACATCTGCTGGTACAAACACAATTTACGGCGGCTCTGGTGGCGACAGTATATTCGGTGGTACCGGGCGCGACACGATCTATGCGGGCAGCGGCAACGACACGGTTGAAGGCAACGGAGATGCCGACACTATTTTCGGTGGGCGTGGCAATGACGATATCGATGGTGGCGCTGGCAATGATCTGATCACCGGTGGTTTAGGTCAGGATACGCTCACCGGCGGCGACGGCTCTGATGATTTCATCTTTGAGTTCATCAGCGACAGCCTCGTGGGCGCGGGCAATCGGGATGTGATCCTGGATTTTGAAGTCGGCGTGGATGATATCGATCTGAGCGCCTTCGGTGGCCTCAACTTCTCGGATGACATCACGCTCTCGACTAGCGGTGGCAATACAGTGGTTGGCATTGATGTGAACGGCGACAATGTGGATGACATGGAGATTTTTGTGTCCGGCGTCACAAATCTCAGCCAGGGCGACTTTCTCCTTTAGCATAAGTGCATTGCGGTCGGCCAGGTGACGGCCTAAGCACGTGCAAAAGCTAAGGACATTCGCAAATGCGTGTACTGGTCACAGGCGGCGCTGGCTATATCGGCAGCCACACATTGCTTGAGCTGATGGCGCAGGGCCACGAGGTTTGCGTGTTGGACAATTACAGCAACGCAACGCCTGAGGTACTGACACGTGTGCGTGCCCTGTCAAACGGCACTATATCCGACGTCACGGGTGATGTGCGCGATCCGGCCAAGCTCGATGAGGTGATGCGGGACTTTGCACCTGAGGCGGTGATCCATTTCGCCGGGCTCAAGGCGGTGGGCGAAAGCACCGAAAAACCTCTACTCTACTACGATGTGAATGTTGCGGGCACACTGGCGCTTCTGCATGCGATGGATCGTGCGAAGTGCCGGAGGATCATCTTTTCCTCTTCCGCCACCGTCTATGGCGACCCTGTTTACCTGCCTTATGACGAGGCCCACCCGACCAATCCGACATCAGTTTACGGGCAGACGAAACTGATCGCAGAACAGATGCTGACCGCATGGACCAGCGCGCAGCCTGACACTTCAGCGGTACTGCTGCGGTATTTCAACCCCGTGGGTGCCCATGCTTCCAGCCGGATTGGCGAAGACCCCAAAGACATTCCCAACAATCTGATGCCGTTCATTGCGCAGGTGGCCGTGGGCAAGCGTGATGCCTTGACGGTGTTTGGCGACGATTACGACACGTCCGATGGCACCGGAAAGCGAGACTACATCCATGTTGTCGATCTTGCGCGAGCGCATGTCGCCGCTCTGGACTACGCTGCCACACACAAGGGCGCCCGCCCGTTCAATATAGGGACCGGTGAAAGCTACAGTGTGCGCGACATGGTGGCGGCGTTTGAGCGCGCAAGCGGCAAGACGATTCCGACAAAACTCGCCGGTCGGCGGGCGGGTGATATCGCCGAAATGCAAGCTGATGCGAGCCGCGCCAAGAAGGAGATGGGCTGGAACGCCACGCATGATCTTGACGCTATGACCGCCAGTACCTGGGCCTGGCAAAGCGCAAATCCAAATGGCTATCGCGATACTGAATGACCAATAAAAAACTCCCCGTGCGCATCGCACGGGGAGTATCGGTACTCGAAACAAACAATAAAAATCTTAGCCCCTGCGTGTGCTTCTAGCGGAATTCCGCCGACACTTCTGTGCGCTTTGTCACAAATGATAAATTTCTTCGAAATTTCACGGAAAATCTTGCGGAGCCTCAGCTGCCGAGCGCTTTCGCCAGCTCTGCAAGGCCGCGTTTGAGTGTCGCGTTGGCTCTCTCAGCTGTATCGGCTTCGACGTAGAGCCGCAGCTCCGGTGCATTGCCGGAGGGCCGGACATGGACCACACGGCCGTCGCGAAGGGTCATACGCGGGCCATCAATGGCATTAATCGCGCTTTCAGTCGCATCAAGATGATCCAGAAATCCTGCCCGTGCACCCGGATCATTCAGCATTTGCGCCACAAAATCCTGCGCCTTTTGCTGCGGCACCTCTTGCAGGCGATCGGCTGCCGTGAATCGCGCAGGCTCTGCCGCGACCCGCGCCGCGAGGCCCCCCTCTTTGGCCGTCGCCAAACTCGCAACGATGGGCAGAACCGCATCGCGTGTCATGAGTGGAGCAAGCTTTCCCTCTGGCGCTGCCGCGCCGAAGCCAAGCAAGAAACCACCATTGGCTTCATAACCGACAATACGGCCACCCCGCTTTTCCATTGCGGCGATGACAAAGGGCGATCCGATCTGCGTGCGTGTCACTGACTGAAACCTTCCGCCCAGCTCGACGCCCGTATTGGATGAGACCGGTGTCACAACATGGTCGGCCTGCAACGTAGCTGCGGTGATCTGGCCCAGAATGTCCCCAACGACAACTTCGCCCGTTGCATCCGCGACAAGCGGACGATCTCCATCGCCATCGGTCGAGACGATGGCGTCGCATTGATGCTCGGCGGCCCAATCCTTTAGCTGTTGCCGCAAGGTGGAGGCGACAGCCTCGGTATCGACGGGTACAAAGGTGTCAGACCATCCGAGTTTGATAACGCGGGCGCCCAACGCGCTCAAAAGGTCGACCATCATATCACGTCCGACGGCGCTATGGCCGTAGACGCCAATATGCTGCCCCTTCAAGGCATCGCCGTAAGCATCGACATAGCGTGCGATATAGCTGGCGCTGGCGGTGCCGTCTGTCAGTACCGCTGGGCCTGTCTGAACCGTATCCGCCTTTCCCAGTGCCGCAAGAATGGCTGCCTCATGTGCTTTCGTGATTTCGCCTTGGGGCGTGTAAAACTTCAGGCCATTGCGGTCGGCCGGAATATGACTGCCCGTGACCATCACTGCCGCCGCACCCGCCGTCATCGCGGCAAGGGCGAGCGCGGGTGTTGGCACGGCCCCGCACATTGTCACCTGAAGACCCGCCTCCTGACCCGCCTGCATCACCATCATTGCAATATCTGGCGATGACGGCCGCAGGTCGTGTGCGACAAAGAGGCCCGTGCCCGTCGGGCAGGCCATGGCAAAGGCGCGCACGTGATCTGTGACGCAGGCGGGTGTCAGTTCAGTGACCAGTCCGCGCAATCCGCTCGTACCAAATTTTGGAGCCATAAGTGATCCCTTGACCAATACTGCACCGTCGCATGCCGCGTTTACCGTATCCCACAGCAATTGCAGAAAACACGCAGCAAATACAGGCCGTTGTTGAACAAATTCCGATCAAAGAGACATCGGAGCGCCACAATCAGACCATGTGAGCGACGCAGGACTGACCGACCCTGAAAGCGTGAGTTCAGGGGTGGGCTTTCATGACAGAATTGACATTTGTTACGTATTTGACGTCGCCGGATGACCTGGATCATTCGCGGATCACGGAGCTAGACATCCTCACCATTGGTGGCGAGGAATTTCTTGTCGGCACCACACGCTACGACGGTATTTTGCAAAGCTGGGCCGTGGCCGGTGGCACATTGGCGGCGATCGATACACTTGCTTTCGCGGGCGACCTTTTGCCTGGCGTCTCTGGCGCGCTGACAACCCTGAACCAGGGGTTCGATACGGTGTTGCTGACCGGTGGCGGCGCGGGGGGTGACTTGCAGGTCGTTCCAATCGCCACTGACGGGTCGTTTTCTGCTGCGACAGAACTGGGGACGACCGCGCCCATTCGCGGCGGGTTCCAGCCGGAAGTCACGGTAACACTCGGATCGGGTGCGCAGGTTGTTTATGGCGGCGTGGTTGGCGCGGTCGGGATCGGTCGGCTCGACTTCGATCCGGACGGTGTTCTGACAGGACAGAACGTGTTGGCAGCGCCATCTGGTACCGCAACCGCGCAGATCAGCGCAATCGTATCAGCTGAAGTCAGCGGCACGACATATCTCTTGAGTACGAGTAGCAGTGGCAACTTAGTCACCAATTGGGTTGTCAGTCCGGACGGAAGCCTGACCGAAGCGGTCAGTCTTGGCACGAATGACGGGCTATGGGTCAGCGCGCCCACGGCGATGGCCGTCGCAAATGTCGGCGGCAGCACCTACGCCGTGCTCGCCGCTGCGGGAAGCGGCACGCTGAGCGTGTTGGAGGTTGCCATGGATGGCAGTCTGATCATTCGTGAGCATATTCTGGATACTCGCGATACGCGCTTTGCCGGCGTCACCACGCTCGATACCTTAACCCATGCAGGGCAGACCTATGTCATCGCGGGCGGTGCGGATGATGGTCTGACCATCTTTGTCTTGCTCGAAGGTGGGCAATTGGTCGCGCGGGCGACGATCGAGGACACCGTTGATATGGGGCTCGATAATGTCAGCGCTATAACTGCACGAGGCCGGGGCGACGGGCTCGATATCTTCGTCGCCAGCAGCAGTGAGCCGGGGATCACCCAGCTTCGCTTTGACGCTGGACCTGCAGGCGTGACAACTACGGCGGTTCTTGCGGGCGGTCTCTTGGCGGGTACAGCCGGTGCGGACATTCTGCAGGGGCTTGCCGGGAACGATGTGATTGAAGCCGGTGCGGGCGACGATATTATTCGCGATGGTGCCGGGAGCGACATGTTGTCGGGTGGGGCCGGTGCAGATGTCTTCATTCTTTCGCAAGACGGCGAACTGGATACGATCACCGACTTTACGGTGGGAGAGGACAGCATTGATTTGTCGCTCTGGCCGTTCCTGCGTGACATCAGCCAGTTGACGATCACGATCCGCAGCGATGGGATGCAGATCAGCTATGGCAGCGAAACGCTGATCGTACAAAGCGCGGATGGTCAGCCCATTGATTATCGCAACTTGCAGACCAGCGATCTGATCGGGGCGACGCGTCTGCCCCAGAATATCGAACCGGGGTATCCGGGGCCTGCGCGCCCGCCGATTTCTCTTGATCCACCCGCGGTACCGGGTGAACAGGGCGGACCCAACGATCCACTTGCCGGCGCACAGGTTCTGGCTGCTGGAAACATTGACGTTCTTCGCGACGCGCTGGGCGGTGGTACCGCACCTGATACGCCAGTAATCGCCGGTGGAGGCGGGGCGGACGCCATTGCTGGAGGGGTCGAAAACGAAGTGATCCTCGCAGGTGCGGGCGATGACACCATTACCGGTGGCGCCGGGAATGACACGTTACTGGGCCGCGATGGCGATGATACGCTACGTGGTGAGGACGATGCGGATATTCTGCTTGGCGGAGACGGAAACGATCTGCTGATTGGCGGCAACGGGCAGGATCTGCTGCGTGGCGGCGACGGTGACGACAGGCTTGAAGGCGGCGCCGGGGACGATTTGCTTTTCGGTGATGCGGGTGCCGACACCTTTGTCTTCAACGGCGGCAACGACCGGATCAGCGATTTTGAACAGGGATTGGACCAGATCACCCTAGATGCCAGCCTTTGGGGCGGATTGACTTCTGCGTCGGACGTCCTGTTTGTCTATGGCAGCATCGACGGCACCCAAACCACAATTGACCTTGGCGATGGCAATATCCTGACTATCGACAATATCAGCGACTATTCCATGTTGGCCGATGACATTATTCTTTTTTGACCGCTACTGATTTGCCAGCGTCGAGATCGTGTTAATCAAACCTACAGCAGTCAGCGTAGGGCCTAGTGGGCTCTCTGTGCCGTAAACGAGGTCCTTGTCCTGCAGCAAAAAATTGCCAGCAGAAAAAAGACCATCTGCCGAGGTCAGATCAATTGTGAAAACCACACGCTCTTGCGGCGGCCCTGACAAGTCTTCGCGAACTTCACCAGCATCGTATTCGCGCAAGATCAGAATGCCCTGCGGATTTGCGCGCGCATCGGCAACACCGCCCACAATGGCCATCGCCTCGAGCGCCGTGACGTTTTGCGCCGGAAAATCATGGACCGCCTCAACTCCCGTGGCGCCGAGCGAGACGAATTGCCGGTCATCACCCATCAGCATCACGCGGTCACCGCCTTGCAAAGCCGTGTCAAGATCAGGCTCGGTCAACAACCTGTCGAGTGCGACGCCATATGTTCGACCGGCACGCACGAGCCGCACCTCCGGATTGATCAGTTCAGGGCTCGCCCCACCGGCCAGAGACAAAAGGTCAAGGATCTTGAAGTTGCGATCAGGCAGTTGATAAAGACCCGGCGCGGCAGCGCCGGTGACAAGGTTTGCTGTATTCTGGCGCCCAGGTTCCACAACCAACTGAACTTGCGCTGACGGGATCGTGCGGATCAGTTCCTCTTCAATTCGGGAGCGCGCGGTATTGGGCGACATGCCCGCGACCCGCAATTCCCCGATATAGGGCACAAAGATGCGACCGTTCGTGCTGACCTGGGTCTGTTGCAACGATGTGGCCCGTTGCCCCGATCCCGCCAAAAGCGAGTTATCCTCGGCATCCCACACCGTCAGGGTCACCTGATCGCCGGGCGCGATGATCAATGATGCGGGTTGTTCCTGGCTTGTGATCCACGGCAGGGATTTGACGTCATTGCGCGGCCAGGATTGCAAGACCGGCAGGGTCTCTTTGGTCACATCGAAAACCGCGAAGTCGTAAACGGGTTCTTCGCCCTCTTCACGGGTGCCAAGGTTGGATGCTGCCAACACCTCTGATTGAAAGCCAGCCCCGCGCGGCAAGCTGCATCCCGTGACGGCGATACACAATAACAACGGAACAACTCGCAGTAGCTTCAATGGGATGATTCCTTCCTCGCGTCTGGGCAATCTACACAAAGCCAAGCCCGAACAACAACCAGACGCGTAACCCGGCTCAGTTTCTGCCTGCAGTTAAGAAGTCGATCTGGCGTGTGCCGTATCCGAGTCCGAAGACACATCGCCTCAATTGGTTGAAATCACCTTATCAATTCAATGGCTGCAAGCGCGGTTTCTAGGGCTTTCAGGAGCTGACATTCGCCGTGTGGTTCGACGTTTGTCGTCTTCTAAAAATCGATCGCGAGGCCCTTCTTCTCCCAATCGCCGTAACGCACAGGCTCTGGCCCGTTGCGCCCGCCCAGTTCGGGGGGCAAATCCAGCTTGGATTTCTTGCGCCGCTCTTCCGCTTCGGCCAGTGCGCGCTGGGCGGCAGGGGGCAGGTCTTTGGCGTCATCGCTCATCGCGGCTCTCCTTGTGGGCGCATGGGCTTTGATATACCCCGCGCACAGCCCGCATCAAGAGAGACGCCATGCGCCAAACCGGCTTGCCCGCCCGCCGCACTGCCCATTACCTGCTGATGCAGATCACGGGCGAAGGGCGATTGGTCTCCGAACTGATTGCGGATGGCGCGCTTTCGGACCTCTCAGCCGAAGACCGCGCGCGCGCGCAGCGGCTCGCCACGGAGGCTCTGCGCGGCCTAGACCGTGCCGACCGGATGCTGAAGCCTTACCTGAAAAAAACACCACCTGATCACGTGGTGAACGCGCTGCGCCTTGGTGTGATTGAGCTCTGCGGAGGCGAGGCCGCCCATGGCGTCGTGAATGCCTATGTCGAGATTGTGGGGCGCAACAAACGCACCCAGTCGATGAAGGGGCTGACGAACGCGGTGCTACGGAAGATCGCCGCTGAAGGCCCCGAAGGCTGGGCCAAGCGCCCCGTTCCGCTCACCCCCGGATGGCTGCGCCAGCCCTTGGTTGCGGCGTGGGGGCGAGACGCCGTGGTGGGCATGGAAGCCGCACATTTTGCAGGTGCATCTCTTGATCTGACGGTCAAAGGTGATCCCAAAACAGTGGCCAAGGCGGTGGGTGGCAATGTTCTGCCGACTGGTTCCGTGCGGGTAACGGATGCCGGTCAGGTCTCGGCGCTGCCGGGCTATGAGGCGGGCGACTGGTGGGTGCAGGACGCGGCGGCGGTGATTCCGGTTAAAGCGCTGGGCGATGTGAAAGGCCTGAAGGTCGTTGATCTTTGTGCGGCCCCTGGCGGCAAGGCGATGCAGCTTGCCGCAGGTGGTGCGGATGTCACAGCGGTGGATATGTCCGAACGCCGCATGGCACGGGTGACACAGAACCTGAGCCGCGTCGGCTTGAAAGCGAGGACGGTTGTCAGTGACGCATTCGCCTTTACAGAAAAGGGCTTTGACGCGGTTCTCCTCGACGCGCCGTGCTCTGCGACCGGCACGATCCGGCGTCACCCTGACCTGCCTTACGCAAAGGACGGATCGGAATTCGGCATGCTGATCGACCAGCAGGCGCGCATGATTGACCACGCGGTGACCCTGCTGAAACCCGGCGGGCGACTGATGTTTTGCACATGTTCACTGCTGCCCGACGAAGGCGAAGTGCAAGTTGAAGAGGCTCTGGAGCGGCACCAAGAGCTTGAGATTTTGCCCATCGACATTCCCGGCATTGATCAAAGCTGGCACAGTGACGAGGGCGGTTTGCGTCTGCGCCCCGATTACTGGCCCGACCGCGGCGGCATGGATGGGTTTTATCTCGCGCTCTTGCGAAAGCCTGCGTGACTTGATCCGCACCTTTGCTATGGTTCGAACAAAAGCGAACCGAGGCTGCAGGATTTGCCACCAAAGACGACATGGCGCGCCCGCCGGATCAGTTTTATGCACCGGGTCCATGCCCGCCGTGCAGGGCGTGCTGATGCGGCCACGGCCTTTGTCTCAGCGCCCGAGCCGCGCTCCATCGGAGTTGTGGCGCGGGGCAGGCAACTGATTGCGGGCAATTTCCTGTTTTCGGGCCTGCTGGTCGAAGGGCCGCAACTGTCGATCTGGGATATCGCAGATCAGAAGCCTGAAGTCGCCGATGAGATCCATGGATGCACCTGGCTCGATGATCTTGCCGCTGTCGGCGATGATCGCGCGCGGACAAAGGCGCAGAGATGGGTGTTTGACTGGATCACCCGCTACGGCAAGGGCAAGGGGCCGGGCTGGACCCCGGACCTGACGGGACGGCGCGTGATCCGCTGGATCAATCACGGCTTCTTTCTGTTGCGCAATCAGGACAAAGCCACCGCGCAGACCTTCTTCGAAAGCCTTGCCCGCCAGACCCTCTTCCTGTCGCGCCGCTGGCAAACGGCGGCCCCCGGACTGCCGAGGTTTGAGGCGTTAGCCGGGACAATCTATGCCGGTCTATCGCTCGAAGGGATGGAGGATCAGGTCGCCCGCGCCGTCGCCGCCTTAGCGCAGGACTGCGCGACCCAGATCGACGAAGAGGGTGGCATCGTCACCCGTAACCCCGAAGAATTGCTAGAGGTCCTCACGCTCCTCAACTGGACGATTGATGCTTTGCGCAGCACGGAACGCGATGTGCCGCCCGATATCATGCGCGCGCTCATCCGGGTGGTGCCCACCTTACGCGCTTTGCGGCATGCGGATGGAAGCCTCGCGCGGTTTCACGGCGGCGGTGCCGGTGTGGAAGGGCGGCTGGAGCATGCCTTCGCCGCATCCGGCGTCAAGGACGTACCACGAAAGGGCCTGCACATGGGCTTTGCCCGTCTGACCGGCGGTCGCACGACGCTGATCATTGATGCCGCAGCACCACCGCAGGGCGATGCGTCGGGATCCGCCCATGCCAGCACCTTGGGGATGGAGGTGACCTCTGGCCGCCGCCCCCTGATTGTCAGCTGCGGCTCTGGCGAGCGGTTCGGCGATGAATGGCGACGCGCCAGCCGGGCCACCCCAAGCCATAGCTTGTTGGGTCTGGATGGTGTGTCCTCATCACACCTGGGCAAGGCGGCGGATTTGCTGACCGAAGTGCCCACAATCACCCGCGCCAATCTGGTAAAAGACCGGACGCTTGAGCTGTCGCATAACGGCTACCAACCCAGCCACGGCCTGACCTATGCGCGTATCCTGACGCTTTCGGTCGATGGTCGGATGCTTGAAGGTGAGGAACTGCTGACGACGCTTGAAGGCAATGACAAATCCACATTTGACCGTGCTTTGGATCAGGTTGCGGATGCCGGGCTTGCCTTTAGCGTGCGTTTTCATCTGCATCCCGATGTCGAACCAAGGCTCGATATGGGCGACACTGCCGTTTCCATGACGCTCAAATCGGGCGAAGTCTGGGTCTTGCGTCACGATGGCGTCGCTGATCTGGCACTGGCACCATCGGTTTATCTACAAAAAGGCCGATTAAAACCGCGCGCCACACAACAGGTGGTTTTATCCGGGCGCGCAATGTCCTATGCGACACGCGTTCGTTGGTCGCTGGCCAAAGCGCAGGACACGCCAAGGGCGGTTCGCGATCTGGTGCAGGAAGATCCGATGGACGTGACCTACTAACGCCTGCCCTGAGGACCTGCATGACCGATCTCGCTCCATTGCGCCGCGCGCTGCTTTCTGTTTCTGACAAAACCGGATTGGTCGATCTGGGCAAGGCGCTGGCGGCACGAGGAGTTGAACTCTTGTCCACCGGCGGTTCTGCTAAAGCCCTGCGCGATGCGGGGCTCGAGGTGCGCGATGTGGCCGATGTGACGGGTTTCCCCGAGATGATGGATGGTCGGGTCAAGACCTTGCATCCGGTCGTGCATGGTGGCCTGCTGGCCCGCCGCGATCTGCAAGCGCATCGCGATGCGATGGTGGAGCACAATATCGGGCCGATCGATCTGCTTGTAGTGAACCTCTATCCGTTTGAGGAAACCGTCGCCAAAGGTGCCGATTTTGACACCTGCATTGAGAATATCGATATCGGCGGCCCCGCCATGATCCGCTCCGCCGCCAAGAACCATGCCTTTGTCACGGTCGTGACGGATGTGGAGGATTACGACGCGTTGCTGGCAGAGTTGGATGCCAATGACTGCCAGACCACACTAGCCTTGCGCCAGCGTTTCGCGCAGACGGCCTATGCCCGTACGGCGGCCTATGACACGGCGGTATCCACATGGATGGCAGGCGCAATCGGCGCAGAGACACCTCGTCGTCGCTCGTTCAGCGGGACGTACCGCCAGACCATGCGTTATGGCGAGAACAGCCATCAGAAAGCCGCGTTCTATACCGATGGTACGGGCCGTCCGGGCGTGGCGACGGCGGTGCAGCATCAGGGTAAGGAACTGTCCTACAACAATATCAACGACACCGACGCCGCGTTCGAACTGGTCGCCGAGTTTGACCCCGCCGATGGCCCTGCCGTCGCCATCATCAAACACGCCAATCCCTGCGGAGTGGCGCGTGGTGCGACTTTGGCCGAGGCCTATACGAAGGCCTTCGATTGCGACCGCACCAGCGCCTTTGGCGGGATTGTGGCGCTGAATCAAGCGCTTGACGAAGAGACAGCCAAGGCGATTGTTGAGATCTTTACCGAAGTCGTCATCGCGCCCGGAGCCTCTGACGGTGCCAAAGCGGTCTTTGCTGCAAAGAAGAACCTGCGTCTTCTGACAACTGATGGCCTGCCCGATGTCAAAGCGCCGATCACAACCTATCGGCAGGTTGCCGGGGGCATGCTGGTTCAGGACAAGGATACCGGCTTCGTCGGCATGGATGATTTGAAAGTGGTGACCAAGGTCGCGCCGACCGAGACGCAGATGACTGATCTGCTCTTTGCCTGGAAAGTTGCGAAGCACGTCAAATCCAACGCCATCGTCTATGTCAAAGACCAGGCGACCGTCGGCGTCGGCGCCGGCCAAATGAGCCGCGTGGACAGCGCGCTGATCGCCGCCAAAAAGGCGGAACGCATGGCCGAGGCGATGGGTCTTCCAGAACCACTCACCAAAGGCTCCGCTGTCGCTTCGGATGCGTTCTTCCCCTTTGCCGATGGTCTGATGGAGGCGGCCGGTGCGGGCGCCACATGCGTGATCCAGCCCGGTGGCTCCATGCGCGATGACGAGGTGATCGCCGCCGCCGATGAGGCCGGGATCGCCATGGTCTTTACCGGCATGCGGCACTTCCGTCATTAGGATGCTGCGTTTCTTCCCATACGGTCCGGGCCAGCGGCCCGGACAGCGCCCGACCCTCCCCACGGGAGAGCGCCTTGCACCCTCCCAGGGCCGGGCACTGTCCCGCATCACGACAAGGGGGCAAGTAAAATGAAGCTCATGTTCTGGACCGGTTTCTGGATTTTTTTGATTGATCAGGTGATCAAGTTCTTTGTTCTGTTTCAGGTCTTTGGATTGCAGTGGGCACAGGTGCGGGTGCCGTCCAGCCAACTGCCGCGCCCCGAAACGGTTGAGGTCTTTCCACCATTTCTCGTACTGAGAATGGCTTGGAATCGCGGGGTAAATTTCGGCCTTTTTGCGGAATACGATATGCGCTGGGTTCTGATTGGCGTGGCCTTCGCGATCACAGCGGGCGTCATCTGGTGGCTGAACCGCACGGGTGGCAGTAAATGGACATTCATCGCTGGCGGCTTTCTAATCGGCGGTGCGATGGGCAATGTGATCGACCGGTTCTTCTATGGCGCGGTGGCGGATTTTCTGAACATGTCCTGCTGTGGGATCAACAATCCTTACGCCTTCAACGTCGCCGATATCGCCATTTTCATCGGGGCGATCGGACTGGCCTTTCTGGCCGAGGATAACAAGAAAGCGACGTGACCTCCTCCGACGCCTGAGCTAGACAGGCATCAATATCAGATGGGATCCCTTCATGCGGGCAATCGTTTTTACACTTTTGAGCGTGATGCTTCTGGCCGCCTGCGGCAACCCGGACCGTCCGTTGCGCGACTTGCGTGCTGCGGGGAACGGACCTGACGAGTTTGCCGTGATCCCGCAGGAGCCGCTGATAATCCCACCTGAGGCCAACCTTCCTGCGCCCACGCCAGGTGGAGAGAACCTCGCGGACACTCAGCCCAACGCGGATGCGATTAATGCGTTGGGTGGGTCGCCTGCAGCGCAAGTGGCCGGCGGTGTCCCAGCGGCCGATCGCGTTCTCGTCGGCCATGCCGGTCGCTTTGGAACAGAGCCTGACATCCGCGCCCAACTTGCAGCCGAAGATGAACAGATCCGAGACCGTGCGCGCCGCCTCAACGTCTTCAACCCGTTGGGACGTGATCGGTATTTCCCGGCATATGCGGGACAAGCGCTTGATGCGACTGCAGAGCGTACCCGTCTGATCAGTCAGGGTATCGCGGTCCCGACAGCACCAGTTGCTCCACCGCGTGCACAGCGACCTTCTGCTGCGCCTGAAGAGCCGGAGGAGGAACCCCGGTTCTTGCAACGGCAGGTCGATGCACTGCTCGCGCGGTGGCGGGAACAGAACGAGGCGGCAGGCGACACCCCACAAAACTGCGTCTTCAGGACAGTACCGCCAGACAACCGGCTGCGACGGGTCTGCACCCCTATTGAGCCGGACGCTCAATAAACCGAACCTCACATCCGCGTAGGGTGACTTGAAGAAACTGCGATCTGGCGTAGTTACTTGGGCAGAAATTTGAAAAAGGGTGCCCATGACACGTCTTAT
Organism: Cognatiyoonia sp. IB215182; assembly: GCF_033963905.1. NCBI lineage: Bacteria > Pseudomonadati > Pseudomonadota > Alphaproteobacteria > Rhodobacterales > Paracoccaceae > Cognatiyoonia > Cognatiyoonia sp. IB215182. The sequence goes on along the minus strand of NZ_JAXBMB010000010.1, from coordinate 27,356 downwards.
CGCTGCGTTGGTTTTCATGTTCACGGCAATTGCCGCCCAAGCTGAAGAAGTCACCACCTATACGCTGGATAACGGGATGGAGGTTGTCGTCATCGAAGACAACCGGGCGCCTGTCGTCGTGCATATGCTGTGGTACAAGGTGGGCTCAGCCGATGAGCCGGAGGGCGCTTCGGGCGTTGCGCATTTTCTTGAACATCTGATGTTCAAGGGTACCGACATCCTCGAACCGGGCGAGTTTTCCGAAGTCGTCGCCGCCAATGGCGGCAGCGACAATGCTTTCACCAGTTACGATTACACCGCCTATTTCCAACGGGTCGCGGCGGACCGGCTGGAACTGATGATGCAGATGGAAAGCAATCGGATGAACAATCTGGTCATTAATCCGGCTGAAGTAGAGCCGGAGCGTCAGGTCGTCATCGAAGAACGCAACCAACGGACCGAAAACAATCCCAACGCGCTTGCGGGTGAGCAATTCCGTGCCGCACAATTCCAAAACCACCGCTACGGCATTCCGATCATTGGCTGGCGGCACGAGATCGATGATCTGAGCATCGCGGACCTGCAGAACTTCTACGATCTTTACTATTCGCCCAATAATGCCGTTCTGGTCGTCGCAGGCGATGTTGACCCTGACGAGGTGCTAGAGCTTGCCCGTACATACTACGGCGTGATCCCGTCAGAGCCTCAATTGCCCGAACGGCTGCGCCCTGAAGAGCCGCCACAACGGGCTGAGCGGCGCATCACTTATGTCGATCCGCGTGTCAGCCAGCCTTATCTGATCCGCAGCTACCTGGCTCCCGAACGCGATGCGGACGCGCAGGAAGAAGCCGCAGCACTGGTCTATCTGGCCGAGCTTTTGGGCGGCTCTTCATTCACATCCGATCTGGGCCAGGCATTGCAGTTCGATACGCAAACGGCTGTTTACACCAATGCGTCCTATGGTGGCTCGTCCTTGGACGATACGACCTTTTCTTTCGTTGTTGTCCCCACCGACGGTGTGGCCCTGTCCGAGGCTGAGGCTGCCATGGATGAGGTGATCGCCAACTTCATGAACGCCGAGATTGACGCCGCCCGCATGGATAGCCTGCGCACGCAGTTGCGCGCGTCCGAGGTGTACGCACTTGATGACACTGCTGGCCTCGCCCGCCGGTATGGCGCCGCGTTAACGCAAGGTCTGACCGTCGCCGATGTACAGGCCTGGCCGGATATCTTGCAGGCCGTAACCGTGGATGACATCAAATCTGTGGCAGAAAAAGTTCTGAATCGCGAACAGGCGGTGACCGGCTGGGTTGTCGCCAACCAAGAGGAGGCACGCTGATGCTGCGTATTCTGACTGCTATCTGCCTGACATTGGTTGCCAGCATCGCAAGGGCCGAGATTGATATCAAAGAGGTTACGTCTGACGGCGGGATCAATGCATGGGTTGTCGAAGAGCCGAGCATTCCGTTCGTTGCAATGGAAATCCGCTTTCGCGGCGGCGCAAATCTGGACTTGCCCGGTGAGCGTGGTGCGACCAACCTGATGATGGGCCTGCTTGAGGAAGGCTCGGGAGAGATGTCCGCGCAAGAATTCCAGACCGCGCGCGAGGCTTTGGCAGCCAGTTACAGGTTCCGCGCTTTTGACGATACGCTGTCGATCTCAGCCCAGTTCTTGACCGAGAACAAGGACGATGCGCTCGCCTTGCTGCGGCAGGCACTTGTGGAGCCCACATTCGCGCAAACTGCGCTCGACCGGGTGCGCGCGCAAGTCCTGTCCGGCATTGCCAGTGATGAAAAGGATCCAGACACGATTGCGCGTGCCGCCTTTGATGCGGCGGCATTTGGCGATCACCCATACGGCACGGCCATTGACGGTACCGTTGAAAGCGTGAACGCGCTCACGCGTGAAGACATGATGACAGCCCACCGCAATGCGCTTGTCCGCGAACGGCTTTATGTCTCTGTCGTCGGTGACGTGACCGTTGATCAGGTGGGTCCGATGCTGGATGCGCTTTTGGGCGATTTGCCGGAGGAAGGCGCGCCACTACCTCCCGATGTGGGCTTTGGTTTGGGTGGCGGGGTCACAGTCGTTGACTACGACACCCCGCAATCTGTGGCGCTATTCGGCCATAGCGGAATGAAGCGCGATGATGAGGATTTCTTTGCCGCCTTCATCATCAACCATGTGCTGGGCGCCGGCGGTTTCGAGTCCCGTCTGATGACCGAAGTCCGCCAAAAGCGCGGCCTGACCTACGGTATCGGCACAGCCCTCGTCCCGAAATTCCACGCCGAGATGGTGATCGGGCAGGTCGCCTCCTCGAATGAAACCATCGCCGAAGCTATTGCGGTCACGCGCGACGAATGGCGCCGCATGGCCGAAGAGGGGATGAGTGCCGAAGAGCTTGCATCCGCCAAGACCTATCTGACCGGCGAATATCCCCTGCGCTTTGACGGTAACAGCGAGATTGCAAGGATCATGGTTGGCATGCAGATGATCGATCTGCCGCCCAGCTACGTGGTAGACCGCAATGATTTTATCGAGGCGGTGACGCTTGACGATATCAACCGCGTCGCGGCTGAACTGCTGCAACCGGATGATCTGCACTTTGTCGTCGTCGGCAAACCACAGGGGCTGGAAAGCACCAACTAAGGTCTGACTGCCGCTTCCTGATCTGCGGACATACCGCAGATCAGCGGCCTGTTGCGGTCGGCGCGGTCATGGGCCAGCACAGCCTGAACTGTTTCCGCCAATGGCCGGATTGTCAGCTCCGCGCGCTGCGCCTTCTCGGTTGAGACATTCAGCATCTCGGCAAAGGCTGGATTGTCTGGCACGATCAACGGCAGATCGGTCCAATGCCTAATTCCGTGTTCCGCAAACTGGGCTAGAGGACGATAAGTGATGTCGATCTTCCGGCCTGTCGCCGTGATGATCGCGTCCAGCATGCTCTGCAGCGTGATCGGCTGCCCGGTCAGATGGAACGTGTCGCAAACCCGCTCTTCCGCCGTCTTGACCAGAAACGCACCGGCATCCCGCACATCGATGATCTGTATGTTCCGCGTCGCGGGCCCCGGCACGACAAGCGGGCCTTCCTGATCGCACCGCCGCACCCACCATGTGAAACGGTCCGTGTAGTCGCGCGGGCCAACGATCAGCCCAAGACGGATATGCGTGCATTGCCCGGCAAAGGCCGCGTGCGCTGCAATCTCGCATGCGCGCTTCAGACGGCCATAGGATGCACCATAAGGTTCTGCCGTCGCGCGCAGGGACGGCTCCGCCCGCGCCGCAAGAGCGAGGTCATCCTCAGTAGCCGTCGGTGCATGCGCGGTTTCATCAAATTGCGGGGTCGACATATCGTCATAGACCGAGATGGATGAGACGAGCACGTAATGGACGGCGCCAATGGCCGCTGCCAACCTTTCGACCATATCGGGCGCATAGGCGCAGGTGTCGATCACCGCATCAAACTGGCCCCGCAAATCGGGCAGTGGCTCTTCGCGATCTGCGATCAGCGTCGCGGCGCCGTTGGCCACATGCGCGCCGCTGCGGGTCATGACGGTAACTTCGTGCCCAGCCGCAATCGCGGCATTCGAGCTTGCTTTGCCCAAAAACCCGGTGCCACCAACGATCAGTATGCGCATCGAACGATCTCCCTTATGTAAGCCATCGCTTACATAATGAGAAGAGTCAACACGCTTTTGCCCCTCGCAGAATCGCGCCGGATCATGCTAGAACTTGTGGCATGGCCATCGCAGACCCCCAAATAGAGCCGCGTCCGGTGATCCGGCAGCTGGATGACGCCGCAATCAACAGGATCGCGGCTGGTGAGGTGTTGGAGCGTCCGTCCTCCGCCGTGAAGGAACTTGTCGAAAACAGCATCGATGCCGGCGCGAGACGGATCGAGGTTGTGATTGCCGATGGCGGCAAAACCCTGATCCGCGTGACCGACGACGGCTGCGGGATCGCAGCCACCGACCTGCCACTCGCCCTGTCACGCCATGCGACGTCGAAAATCGACGGCTCGGACCTTCTGAACATCACCTCGTTCGGGTTCAGGGGCGAGGCGTTGCCGTCGCTCGGCGCCGTGGGCCGAATGACCATCACCTCGCGCGTGCCGGGCGAAGACGCCGCGATGATCACCGTCGCAGGCGGCAAAACCGAAACTGTGCGCCCTGCGGCCCTGTCCAATGGCACGGTGATCGAACTGCGCGACATGTTTTATGCCACGCCCGCCCGTCTAAAATTCCTGCGCACCGACCGGGCCGAGGCGCAGGCGATTGGCGACGTGATCAAAAGGCTCGCCATGGCGGCCCCGTTTGTGACCTTCATCCTGCGCGATGCGTCCAACGGCGATCAGCGCACGACGTTTCGGGCCGACGCTGAAACCGGCGATCTCTTCGATGCGCTGCACGGGCGGCTGCGCACGGTGCTGGGCAAGGATTTCGCAGAGAATGCTTTGCGGATCGATGCGCAGCGCGACGGACTTCACCTGACCGGCTACGCCGCTCTGCCCACCTTTTCGCGCGGCGCGGCGGTGGCGCAGTACCTGTTCGTCAATGGCAGGCCCGTACGCGATAAGATGCTGCTTGGTGCCCTGCGCGCCGCCTACATGGATGTGCTGTCGCGCGACCGACATCCGGTAGCAGCCCTCTTTGTCGATTGCGACGCGAACCTAGTCGATGTGAACGTACATCCCGCGAAATCTGAGGTGCGTTTCCGCGATCCCGGCACCGTCCGTGGCCTGATCATCTCCGGACTACGGCACGCGCTGGCCGAAGCAGGCCACCGCGCCTCTACCACTGTGGCAGACGCGACGCTGGGTGCCATGACACCCCAACCACGCACCGCCCGTGTCTATCAGATGGACCGGCCCAGTTTCAGCGCCCGCTCCATGACCTTTCAGGCCCAGGCACCCGGCTTTCAGGAAACACCCTCCGCCCGGATCGAACCCGTCATCGAAGATGAACCTGCCGATCTGCCTCTTGGGGCCGCCCGCGCGCAGGTGCATGAGAACTATATCATCGCGCAAACCGAAACGGGCATAGTGATCGTCGACCAGCATGCCGCGCATGAGCGCCTGGTCTATGAAAAGCTGAAAAAGCAAATGGCCGAAAACGGGGTCGCGGCACAAGCGCTTCTGATACCGGAAATCGTTGAGATGAATGCAGGCGATGCCGCCCAACTCCTCGAAACCGCAGACGATCTTGCCCGTCTCGGCCTGACCATCGAACCCTTCGGCGGTGGCGCAATCGCTGTCCGCGAAACACCCGCGATCCTCGGTGAGGTGAATGCGGAGGCCATGCTGCGCGACATCCTCGACGAGCTTGCCGATCAGGGCGACAGCGCCAGCTTGCTATCCAAAATAGAGGCAATCCTCAGTCGGGTGGCCTGTCACGGCTCTATCCGTTCCGGCCGCCGAATGCAGGGGGCCGAGATGAACGCGCTTTTGCGTGAGATGGAGGCGACGCCGCTCTCTGGCCAATGCAATCACGGGCGGCCCACATATGTGGAATTGAAGCTCAGCGATATCGAACGGCTTTTCGGGCGCACATGATCCAGATCGGTGATCAGACTTATCCCTTGGACGACCCGCTGGTGATCGGCATTGGGCTGGGGGCCTTTGCTACCCTGCTCATCCTCGTTCTGTTGATCATGACCCTGCGCCGGGCCGGGAAATCATCCCAATCCGTGGATTATGTGGCGGGGCAAGTCGGGCGGCTTGCACAGGATATCGGCGTGCTGAACCAAGGCCAGCACACGCTGGCGGGCAGCATCAAGACCGTCAGCGAGCAGCAGGCGCATGGGCAGTCACAGGTCCTGCAGAACATGGAGCAACGGCTGGCCGAGGTCCGCCAGCAGATGACCGAGCAGTTGCATGAAAGCCAAAGACGCTCTTCCGTCGCCATGGCCGAAATGCAAGAGCGGATGAAAGACACGCTCTCCGGCAGTACCGAAAAGACGACAAAGAGTTTGACGGAATTGCAGGAGCGGCTGGCGACCATCGACAAGGCGCAGACGAATATCGAAAAGCTGTCCGGCGATGTGCTGAGCCTGCAGGATATCCTGTCGAACAAGCAACGCCGAGGCATGTTTGGCGAAATCCAGCTGACTGATATCGTCTCAAAAGCACTGCCTGTCGACAGCTATGCCCTGCAGGCGACGCTATCGAATGGGAAACGCGCGGATTGTCTGATCCACTTGCCGAACCCGCCGGGGCCGATTGTGATCGACGCTAAGTTCCCGTTTGAGGCCTACGAACAACTCGCCGCCGCGCAGAGTCCGGACCAGCAAAAGACGGCCCTGCGCGATCTCGCCAGCGCGGTGCGCAAACACATCAAAGATATCAGCGAGCGCTACATCATTGACGGCGAGACAGCGGACGGCGCCATCATGTTCCTGCCCTCCGAGGCGGTCTATGCCGAACTGCACGCCCGCCTGCCAGAGGTCGTGCGCGAGGGTTTCACCGCGCGGGTCTGGATCGTCTCACCCACCACCTGCATGGCGACGCTCAACACGATGCGGGCAATCCTGAAGGATGCGCGCATGCGTGAACAGACCGGGGCCATTCGCAAGGAACTTGCGCTGCTCGGCGGAGACGTCGAGCGGCTGGTGACTCGTGTCGGCAACCTTGACCGACACTTCGGGCAAGCGGCGAAGGATATCGAGGACATCAAGATCTCCGCCGAGAAGGCCGGCAAACGTGCTCACCGTTTGGATCATTTCGACTTTGAGGAACTTGCGCCAGAAGGGGACACCAAAGTTGTCCCGATCGGACAGCCGAAGGTGTAAGTGCGGACCTGAACGGTCATTTGGCAAGCCGCGAAATCGCGACAATGCTACCACGGGATTCATTGGACTGGCGGCAAGGGCTTGCGCCATGTCCGTGAATTCTCATAGCGTTCCAATGATTAAACAAAGCACATTTACGAGAAGTATCTTGTTCGCCATAGACGTTTTTGCATGCATTATCCGTATCAGGTTAGTGACATCCCGTAGCCGGGAGCAGCAATTTGAGTGACACAGATCGTCCTTTGCCGGTGGCAAGATTTTATTGGGTGGATGCGCTGCGTGGTGTCGCAGCACTTGCAATCGTTATTCTGCACTACCACCATTTCTATCTTGCCGATGCGGACGACAGGCCATCGCTCCCCGATATCGCCTCTTTTCCGTTCGCAAGCTTTCTGGCGCCGCTTTACAGCCCGTTTGCCGCGAATGCGGTTGAGCTTTTCTGGCTGATTTCCGGCTTTGTCTTTGTGCATGTGTATTTGCACAGGCAAACAGGGGCTTGGCCATTCGCCGTTGCCCGTTTCGCGCGCCTTTATCCACTGCACTTTGCAACGCTGGTTTACGTGGCGCTTCTGCAGTTCATCAGCATTGAGGCCGTTGGTCATTGGCAGGTCTACGGCAATAACGATGCCAGGCACTTTGTGCTCCATCTTTTCATGGCATCAAACTGGACAAGCCTGTCGCGCGGCTTGAGCTTCAATGGCCCGATCTGGTCTGTGTCATTGGAGATCGTCGTTTATGCAATGTTCTTCGTTGCATTACACTTTATCAGGAAAGCACCGTTGCTGGCATCGTTGTGCCTGTGTGCCGCGTCCTGGACCTGGGTCGCGTGGCATCCGGTTGACCTGCCATTGATACGGCTTGGTGTGTTCGAATGCGCGGGATACTTCTTTCTGGGCGCAGTTCTGTATTGCGCGCGCCCGCATGGTCATTTCGGGCGTGCACTGGCGATCGGCTCTGTCGGAGGGGCGCTGTCGATCGCAGGCTTTCGTGTTGGCGTCGATCACCTGCTTGTTGCAGGCCTTGCCGTTGCATTGTTGGCAGTCGCCGCCGGGTTGGACAGCGTTGCGACACAAAGCGGCAAACGCCTAAGTGCGTTGGGCGATATCAGCTACAGTCTCTATCTGGTCCATGTGCCGCTTCAGATGACAGTGCTCTTGTTTGCAGATGTGTTCTTTGATGGTTCACGGCAATTTGCGGAAAGTTACCTTACCTTGCCTGTCTACGTGACGGCGTCTGTCTTATTGGCTTACGCGATCTTCCATTGGTATGAGCGGCCACTTGGCCGGATGAGCAAACGAGCACTGCTTGGCCGTAAGAAACAGTTCTCACCATAAAAAAGTGGCGACCTGAGCAGATCGCCACGAGCTGGTTTCTACGATGAAAGGTTTGTCAAATCCTGACGAATTTCTGCGCGATCCGCGGCATCAGGCTGTTGAATTTCAACGGTGCATCAGTCGCGGCAAGGCAGATGCAATCCATGCCTTCTTCCGCAACGGGTGTGTGGTTGAGGTCTTCATTCGCAACCTCGACGTCGCCAACACCAAACCTGTCGGTTTCGTCCACAAAGGCGCCTTGCAGGACCAGCGTCAATTCGGTCCCGTGATGGCCGTGATCAGGTACGGCAGTGCCTGCAGGAATATGGAGCAGCCGCACGGTCGCTTCCTTTGACGTGTTCAAAATCATCTGGCTGACACCGCCACCGATCTTGCGCCATTTCACGGCGTCAAGGTCACCATTCACGTATTCCTGCAAAGGGGTGGGAAACAGCCCGGAAACCTTGGGCTTCGGCGCCACGATAGGCTTTCCGACGTTGCCGTTTTCGATCAGCGCGATTGTCGCGGCCAAGGCATCTTCGGCCAAATCAATCGGATCGCCACCCATCATGACTTCGCCACCGACAGCCTCATATTCAGCGAGTGCCGCGCGGCATTCGTCACACATGGAAATATGCGTCGCCACGACAAGGTTGAATGCTTCCGGCAGGGTGCCTGCCGCATAGCCCATCAACAATTCTTCGGTCAGGTGATGCTTAATCTTCTTCATATCTGTCATCATTTCATCTTGTGGCGCAGACGTTCGAGCGCCAACCTAATCCTCGATTTGATCGTACCCAGTGGTAGTCCGGTCTCAGCGGCAATTTCGCTATGACTTAATTCACCAAAATAGGCCTTTTCGATCAGTTTCCTCTGTTCGGGCGGTAATGTCGCAAGTGCTTCGCCCAGTTTTTCAGTTTCTTGTTGTAAACCCATCGCCTCGGCCTGGTCAGGCTCTGGTTCAGGGCCCCATGGCAAATCCTCGGGCTCAGGCCGTTTTTGCTTGCGCAACATGTCGATCTTTCGGTTTCGGGCGATTGTAAAAATCCAAGTGGATACACTCGCCTTGGTCGGATCGAACATGTGGGCCTTATTCCAAAGGGTCGCCATGACCTCCTGTGTACATTCCTCTGCCAGATCCGGGCTGGCCCCCGATTTGATCAAAAATGACTTCACGCGCGGCGCAAAATATCCAAAGATTTCGGCAAAAGCCGACCTGTCTTTGTCATCCCGCACAGCAATAACCTGAGCGACCCAGGCCATGCGTTTGGTCGTCTGCTCTGCCGTCAACTTTTTCGCCCCCGATTTGCGAAATTCGTTCGCGCTCAACCCTTTATAAGCAAGCGCGCCATCAGACGCATCCGTTTTCGGCAACAGATCAGTTTGAACTTCCATGACATTATTACGGGGCATTGCGGGGGTTGGATCACTGCTCAATTACGTTTTCCTGTGATCCACTCCCAGTCGGCCGGCGTAAGAAGCGCAACGACCAAAGTGACCGACGAAAGTGATCCGCCTGCATGCCGTTTGAAACTTCGACCGCCCTTCCCCGTAAAATCGCAGTGATCGGGGCAGGGATATCCGGCATGGGCGCGGCCCACGCATTGGCCAAAGATCACCGTGTTGTCCTGTTTGAGGCTGAAAACCGGCTTGGCGGACATGCGCGCACCAAAATGGCCGGTCGCAACATGGATCAGGCCGTCGATACAGGTTTCATTGTCTTTAACTACGCCAACTATCCAAACCTGACCGCACTCTTTGATCACCTGGACGTGCCCGTGATCAAAAGTAACATGAGCTTCGGGGCCTCGTTTTCAGGTGGGCAGTTTGAATATGCGCTCAACAACCTCTCCGCACTTTTTGCGCAGCGCCGCAACATTGTCAGCCCACGATTTTATCGGATGCTGCGCGACATCATGCGGTTCAATAAGCATGGGCTTGAGATCAGTCAGGCGGATGAAGCGCTGACAATCGGCGACCTTCTAGAGACCCTCGATCTTGGCAACTTTTTTCGTGACCACTACCTGCTGCCATTCTCTGGCGCGATCTGGTCGACGCCCAAAGAAAAGATCATGGATTTTCCTGCTTACGCGCTGATGCGGTTTTTTGACAACCATGCGCTGTTGGGCGTCACGGGGCAGCATCAATGGTACACAGTCAAAGGCGGGTCGCGTGAATATGTCACGCGATTGGCATCGGACATGCTGCAGCGTGGCATCGACATGCGCCTTGGCGCCGCCGTTCAAGGGGTGCGCCGCACGCCTTTCGGGGCTGAGGTCAAGGCATATGGCGGCGACTGGGATAATTTTGACGAGGTGATCTTTGCCACGCATTCGGACGACACGTTGGGTATGCTCGCGGATGCAACGGCGGTCGAAAGGTCGGTTCTTGGGTCAATCCGGTATCAGCCCAACAAGATCGTGTTGCATTCCGATACCTCGATCATGCCCAAGCGCAAGCAGGTCTGGTCGTCCTGGATTTATACCGAGGATGCGCAGCGCAATTCGCAAGAGATTGACCTGACCTACTGGATGAACTCGCTGCAGCCGTGGCTGAAGGGCGAAGACATCATGGTCACCTTGAACTCCAAACGCCCCATCAAGGAAGAGCTGATCTGGGATGAGGTCACCTTGCGCCACCCCGTCTACGATCTGGAGGCACTGGCCGCGCAAGAGGCCGCCGTCGCGATGAACGGGTCGAACCGCACATGGTTCTGTGGCGCATGGATGAAGAACGGGTTTCACGAAGACGGCCTGTCCAGCGCATTGGACGTGGTGCATGCGCTGAACGCGGTCGAACACCTGGATATGGCGGCAGAGTGACCGCAACCATCGATCATATCGCGGGAGAGACCTACCACGGCAGGCGGGGGGCAACCAAAAACGCCTTCCGCTATTCCATCGACTATGTGCTGATGGAAGCCGAGGCTGAGGTGAAGACCCCTGGTCTGTTTGCCCGTAACAAAGGCAACCTGATGTCGTTGCAAGATCGCGATCATGGCGGTCCGCCCAAACACGGGCGCGGGGCCGCTTGGGTGCGCGAGGTGCTTGCGGCCCATGATGTGCCATCGCCAAAGCGCATCTCACTTTTGGCGCAACCGCGGGTTTTGGGGCACGTGTTCAACCCCGTGTCATTCTGGCTGTGCTATGACGACGATGACGCGCTCACGACGATCATTGCCGAGGTCACCAATACATTCGGCGACCGGCACTCTTATCTCTGCCGCCATGATGACGGTCGTGCGATCACCAAGGTGGACACGATCTCGGCGCAGAAACTGATGCATGTTTCACCTTTCCAGCCGATTGAAGGTGGATATGTGTTCCGGTTTGATATCCAGCCTGACAGCATTGGCATCTGGATCGACTATTCGCGCGGCAATGGCGGGCTGATCGCGTCACTCACTGGCGCACGTAAGCCCATCTCCAATGCCTCGATTATCCGTTCGGTTCTCCGCCGCCCATTTGGATCGCGCCGGGTGCTGACTTTGATCCACTGGCAGGCATTAAAACTCTGGTGGAAGGGCGCCACCTTCCGGTCGCAACCGGCACCACCGGTGGAAGAGATCAGCAGATGAAAGCCCTCAAAGAGCGGCTGCCGGCCTATACCGGATTTGCCGCTGTTTTGTCAGGGGCGGGCCTGCCGATCTATATCTACGCGCCTAAATACTATCACGATACCTACGGCGTGAGCCTTGCGGCTTTGGGCGCGCTGCTCTTTGGTCTGCGCCTTTTCGACTTTGCCCAGGACCCGGTGCTGGGTTGGATCAGCGAGCGTCTGACCTACGCCAAGAAGCTGATCATCACCCTCACCGCCACCGTCCTTGCCCTGTCGATGATCGGCCTCTTTGCGATCATCCCGCCCATCGCGCCGATCTGGTGGTTCGGGATCACCGTCACCGGCCTCTTCACCGCGTTCAGCTTCCTGTCGATCAACTTCTATGCCCAAGGCGTCAGCAAGGCGGGCACCGACCCAAAGGGCCATGTGCGGCTGGCGGCGTGGCGCGAGAGCGGGGCGCTGATGGGCGTCTGTATCGCGGCCGTGATCCCCACGGCACTGATCGGTGTGGTGGCCGACCCCTTTGCCGCTTTCGCTTATGGCTTCGCGGTCGTTACCCTGGTCGCCGCCATTTTCATGTGGCCCGAATGGAAAGAGCGGGTCAGCCAGGAACCTTCGCAAATCCGCGAGATCATCAGCGACGGGACCGCCCGCAAGCTCCTCATCCTTGCTCTGGTCAATGCCACGCCACTTGCCGTTTCCTCCACACTCTTCCTCTTCTACGTCGAAAGCAAATTGGGCGCCGCCGGGTGGGAAGGGCCGCTTCTGGTCCTCTTCTTTCTTGCCGCCGCCATCTCCTCCCCGATCTGGTCAGCGCTCGCCCGCCGCTATGGCGAGAAGCCGGTTTTGATCACCGCGATGATCCTCGCGGTTGCCTCATTTGGCTATACCCTCACTTTATCGCCCGGCGATGTGATCCCTTTTGCGGTTATCTGCGTACTAAGTGGTGCAACGATCGGGGCAGACCTCACGCTTTTGCCCGCGATGTTTGCAAAGCGGATGTCCGTGATCTCGCCCAATGGGGGGCAGGGTTTCGGGCTTTGGAACCTGGTGAACAAATTCACCCTTGCCTTCGCAGCGGTCGCGCTGCTGCCGCTTTTGGAAAGATCCGGCTTTGTGGCTGGCAGCACCGATCTGCCTCGCGAAGCAATAACAACGCTGACGATGCTTTATGCGCTGGTGCCGTCGCTTTTGAAACTTTTGGCCATCGGCTTGCTGATTGCCACGAAACTTGAGGACTGAAGATGTCTTTTGTGACTTACATCCTGATCGGAGCCGTGCTGATGGCCGCCGCGATGATGCTCAAGACGCGATACGTGTCCTTTTGGGCGCAGAAATCTGATGATTACGCGGATGGTCCGATTTTCGATATCCGCGAGCGGTTCAACGGCCCCGTGCAATGCGAAGGCATCATTTACGGTCCGACCGGGAAAGTCTCATCGCGTTTCGTGGCCGATTTTGAGGCGACATGGGCCGGCAATATCTGCACGATGGTTGAGCGTTTCCATTACGACAGCGGCATGGTCCAGGATCGTGTCTGGACCCTGACTCTGGGCAATGACGGCCGGATCAAGGCCGAGGCACCCGATGTGATCGGCGCCGGAACGGGGCAGCAGCAGGGTTCAGCCGTGTTGCTCAACTACCGGATCAAACTGACCGAAGAGGCAGGCGGTCATGCACTGGATGTAACCGACTGGATGTACCTGATGTCGAACGGGACCATCATGAACCGCAGTCAGTTCCGCAAATTCGGGATCAAAGTGGCCGAACTGGTCGCGACGATGCGACCCAAAGAACAGGCCTACGCAGGAGAGTGAATTGAAGAACTGGCAAGGTAAGCGCTACTGGCTCGTCGGCGCGAGCGAGGGGTTAGGGCGCGAGGTGGCGTTTATCCTGAACCGGGCAGGGGCAGAAGTCATCGTTTCCGCCAGATCAGAGGACCGGTTGAAAGATCTGGTCGCGGAATTGCCCGGCAAGGCTTCCTACATCACCGTTGACGTGGCCGACCGTGCCGCCGTTGAAAAAGCCGCCGCTGAGACGGGTGAGTTGGACGGCGTCGTGTATCTCGCCGGTGTCTATTGGCCAATGAAGGCCCAGGAATGGGACAACGAAAAAGCCGATATGATGGGCGAGGTAAATTTCCTCGGCGCATCCCGCGTGGTTGGTTCGGTCATCAAGGATATGATCGCCAAGAATGCAGGGCACATCGTGCTCGTCGGATCGCTCTCCGGCTTCCGTGGCCTGCCGGGTGCCATCGGCTATTGCTCGTCCAAGGCGGGGATGATGTCGCTGGCTGAGTCGATGCAGGCCGATCTGCGCACCTCACCCATCGAGGTGCAGTTGATCAATCCGGGCTTCATCAAGACGCGGCTGACCGACAAGAACGATTTCAACATGCCCTTCATCATGTCCCCCGAAGACGCCGCGCGCGAGGTCTTCGACCACATGAACACCGACAGTTTCAAAAAGAGCTTCCCGATGATGTTCTCATGGGTGTTCCGCCTGTCGCAATTCATGCCGGACTGGATGTATTACCGGCTCTTTGGCGCGAAGTAGGTCGTATATCGTCCGGAAGACGCTAAATATGCGGTAGGAGATACCACCCATGCCGCGCCGCTACGCTGAAATCTATCCCTCGCTTCCGCTTCTTAATAGCGACGCGAAAGAGCATATCTCTGCCGCGGCACTCATGTCCGTCCGCTATTTCCAGGCCGAGCCGGACAGCATGCCCGAGGACATCTTTGCCGAACATCATGTCGTGCTAAACCTGCAGGAAAACCCCCATCGCGTCCAGAACCGCCGCAATGGCGAGATGCGGGATTTCACGCTGCACAAGGATGACGTGATCATCACGCCCGCTGGCATGCGCTCCGGCTGGCGCTGGTTTGCCAAGAGTGACGTGATCATCGTGACGCTTGATCCCGCCAAGGTCGAAAGATTTGCGCAATCGGAATTGGGCATCCTCCTCGACCCGCAGCAGCTGAATGACGAGCCGCAATTCTCTGACGCCGATCTCTGCAACGCAGGGGCCATGCTGCGCGATGCGCTGGAAAACGACGACATCTCGTCCGGTGTGATGTTTGAGGCGATGAGCCGCGTGCTCCTCGTCAAGCTGCTCCAGCGCTACGGCAAACGTCGCGCGGAAGAGGTGGCGCTGAGCGCGAAGTTCACATCGAAACACTACAATCAGGTCCTCGCCTTCATCCGCGCACGGTTGGACCAAACCATCACCGTCGATGAACTCGCGCGCGAGACGGGGATGAGCGCCTCGCATTTCGCGCGCGTCTTCAAGGAAACGCTAGGTTCGACCCCGATGCAATATGTGCTGGCCTACCGGATTGAGCAGGCTATGAAGATGATGGAGGATCCGGCGCGCCCCTTGGGTGATGTGGCCCTATCCTGCGGCTTTGCCGACCAGGCGCATTTCTCACGCAGCTTCAAACAGGTCACAGGCCAGACCCCCCGCCAGTTCCGCGCCGCCTGAAGGCGGCAATCTTCAAAAAGCAGAATCCTACAAAAACCCGGCAGACCGGTTCAATTCATCTGGCCGGTCGTTGGGTATCTCTTTGGTCATCGGAACACACCAACGGAGACAAGACAATGAAAGCCCTGACCGCCGCAACCGCCCTGATCGCTTCCGCAACCATCGCCCTTGCCGACACGCCCAATCTGGCGGGCGATCCCATTACCGCAGAAACGCTGGTCGACCAAGCCGAAATGGTCCGCATTGCTGACGCCATCGATGCCGGTGTCGACGCCAAAGACTGGGACCTGACACGCAGTTTCTTCACCGACGAAATCACCGTCGATTTCACATCGCTGGTGGGGGGAGAGCCTGCGACGATCCCCGCCGACGCGCTGATCGCCGGATGGTCCGGCAACCTGACCGCCGAAAAAACCTCATTCCACCTGCGCGGCAATCACCGTGTGACATTCGATGGGCCTGACGCCGCCACCATGGTCTCGCACGGCTATGCCTGGAACCGGATGGAAAGCGGCGCGCTGCCCGAAAATGGTGGAGAGGCGCTGTGGGAAGTCTGGGGCACCTATGAGCATGGCTTTGCCCGCACCGAAGACGGCTGGAAAGTCAACGCAATGACGTTCACCGCCACCGCCGAACGCGGCAACCCCTTTGTCCGCAACACACCCGGATCCTGAACCGTAACCCCTCATCACTGGAGATATGACAATGAACACGTTCTCAATCACAACCGCCGCAATGCTGATGGCCTCGACTGCCGCCATCGCTCAGGTCGAAACCCGCACGCTGACCTTTGAAAACGAAGGCGCGATGCTCTCCGGCACGCTCTATCTGCCCGAAGGTCATGATGGCAGCGCCTTGCCGACAATCGTCGTCACCGGCGCATGGACCACGGTCGAAGAACAGATGCCGCGCGTTTATGCCGAACAGATGGTCGAACGTGGCTTCGCCGCCTTCACATTCGACTTCCGCGGCTGGGGCAAATCGGGTGACCTTCCGCAGAACGTGCGCTTCGTCGAAAGCCCGAAGGCAAAGACATCCGACATCCGCGCAGCCTTCAACTTCGTGGCCACATTGCCAGAGGTTGACGCGACCCAGATCAACGGTTTGGGCATCTGCGCCTCCGCCGGCTACATGGTCGACGCCGTTGCGGGCAATGATCTTGTGAACCGCATAGGTCTGGTCGCCCCGTGGCTGCAGAACGCAGAGATCGTGAATGCGGTTTATGGCGGCGAAGAGGGCGTGAGCGGCCTGATCGACGTCAGCCGCGCGGCCCAGGCTGCGGGTGGCCAGATCATCCCAGCCGCAGGCCCCGAAGGTGCCGAGGGCGTGCTGATGCCCATCGGTGGCTACTATTACGAGGCGGATCGCGGTGCGATCCCGGAATACGACAACCAGTGGAACAACGCAGGCTGGGAAGGCTGGCTGACCTATCACCCCGCCGACAACCCCAACCGACTGACCCAGCCCTTGGCGGTTGTCCATTCCGAGGCCGCAGCGATCCCCCAAGGTGTCCGCAGCTTCCTCGAAGGCTTCACTGGTGAGGCAACCCTCCAGATGCTCGAAGATGTCACGCAGTTCGACTTCTACGACAATCCAGAGGATGTGACCCGCGCCGCTGATACGATGGCTGCCCATTTCGGTGCCGCAACGGTGCAGGACAGCTAAGAGAACAGACACAAAATCACGGCGGCGGCCACGAAACGGGCCGCCGCTTTTGCGTGCGATCACTTGCGCCAGATCAAAGCCGATATGTACAATTTGCCCCATCCTGCCCCCAACAGGAGGATGCATCATGCTACCCATCACAGCTGACAAGATCGCCGAGGTGATCATTCTGGCCCGCGAACTTGACCGCGCCGAAAACGAATTCGATGCCTTTGTGGAGCGTCTGAACGAAGACGAACAGGCGGGCCTCGTCGCCGTCTTCTGGATCGGGCGCGGCAGTTTTGAGGCTGACGATCTGGAGGACGCAATCGACACCGCCATGCGTGAGGCGACAGTACCGACCGCCGACTACCTCAAGGGTTCGCCGCATCTCTCAGACCATCTGGAGGCGGGTATGGACGCGCTGGGCATGGATGCGACCGAAGCCGAGGATGAGCTTTATCGCCCGACCTGATCGGTGCCCCAATCGACGATTGGCCCAATCGGGATAATCCCCAGCGGGTTCCGCTTTTCGCTCGCGCTGAAATAGCCGCGTTTGTAGATGTCAAACCGCACAGTCTCGGCCACGCCGGGCATCGCGTAGATCGCCTTGGCATAGGGCCAAAGATGGGCGTAATCCGACAGCTTCTTCAGATTGCAGCGGAACGCATAATGGTAAGCCACTTCAAACCGCGCAAGCGTGGGAAAGAGCCGCAGATCAGCCTCCGTAAACTGGTCCCCGCATAGAAACCGGCTCTCGGCCAAATGCGCGTCAATCCGGTCGAGCGTGGCGAACACTTCATATGCGGCCTTTTCATAGGCTGCTTGGGTTGATGCAAACCCGGCGCGGTACACCCCGTTATTGACTGACTTGTAGATCAGCGCGTTCCACTCATCGATCTGGTCTCGCAACGCCTCCGGCGCGAAATCCGGGCCGTCGAAGACGTCATTCAGCATCCGCACGATATCTGCAGATTCGTTGCTGACCATGCGCCGCGCGACCTTGTCCCACAAAACCGGCACGGTTAGACGACCAGTGTACCTGATCGGATCGGCGCTATAGACCTCATGCACCGCCCGCGCGTTCAAAAGCGAGTCCGCAAACTCGCCTTCAGCGTCAAACACCCAGCCTTGATCGGTCCGGTTCGGCAGGGCGTAGGATACAGTGATATGATCCAGCCCTTTCAGCGCGCGGATCAGCAGGGTGCGGTGCGCCCAGGGGCAGTTCCAAGCCACAAAGAGATGATAGCGGCCCGCCTCAGCCGGGAAATCCGCATCGCCAATCCAGTTGCGCACCGTACTGCGGCTGCGTTCGAATTCGCCGGAGGGCAGTGTCGCCGTGACATCATCGCCCACATGATAGACCCCATCGACCATATACCCCATCAGCCGACCGCCCTGTCAAAGCAGGCTTTTGCCCGACCCCAAACACCCTGATCAGGCGCGTTCAGGGTCAGCAAATGCGGCAAAAGCTGTTCTGCAAAATCCTCACTGCTTTCCGCGGGCAGCATGGAGGGCAGGTTGTCAATCGCCGTGACATCCAGAACCGGCCTCTCATGCACACGCAAGGCCGGAGCCTCCCATGTCGTGGTCCGATCATAGACCTTGATCGGGGAGAAATCGCTGTCCGGGTCGCAGGCGATATCGCCAATCACTGACAGATCGCGCGCGGCGACCTTCGCGCTCGCGGGCACAAAGACCGGCGTACCTGGACGGGCGAGGATGCAGTTGAGAAAGATGTCATGGGCCAGCACCTCCGGGAACGGCCCGCCATGCGCCGTCTCTTCCATGTCCCACTTCCTCGTCGCCACACCCATCGCCTGACACAAATCCGCCGCGCCGGTTCCCACGCGACCCAAAGCACCGATGATCAGCGCCGTCGGCCGTTGCGTACCAAGGTTGACCAGCGATTGCTGCAATTCCGCCAGCATATGGTTGGCACTCGGATAGGCTCTGACCGCCCCCGCAATCCCACCTTGCTGTTGCGAGACCCAGCACATCAAAGACACCGCAGCACCCGCATAACCCGCCCAATAGCCAAAGGCGGCGACCCGGCGGCCATCCGCATCGGTCAGATATTCCAGATCAAGAAGCGTCCCGCCACCCGCCTTGAACCGCCCCAGCAAGATCTGCCCCGCAGGCTGACCCTTATAGGCATGGCCGAACATGATGTGCCGATGGCGGAGGGGCGTGCCGTCTTCCGGCAACTCCTTCAGCCCAAAGATGATCGCGTCATCTGGCGCATCGACCCAGGAAAACTCTGGCGCGATCTCGCATCCTGCGCCTGCGTAATCCGCAACCGGCAGAATACGCTGCGCGCTTTCCTCAACGGTCACCCGAAACCCCGCACCAATCAGCTTCGCCGCACCCTGCGACGTCAGCCCCACCCGCTCTTCATGCGCACGCGCCTCAGACCGGACCCAGAGATGCACCATCAAAGCATGCCTTTTTCATAGACCGCCTGCACCGACCGATGGGTATTCATCTTGTGCTGGAACTGCGCAAGCAGCGGGTGATCTTCAATATCAACCCCGTCCCCTTTCAGCCAGGTCAGCACCACATACAGATAGGCATCCGACACGACCTGCAGATCACCAATTGGAAAGGGCATCTCTGGCAGATGCTCCTCCAGATAGACGCAGCAATCCGCCATCCGCTCAGGCACTTTCTGCTTCATATCGGCGAAAGAGGATTCCTGATCCGCCCAACGCTCTCCCCTCAGACCATGAGCGTGATGCGGATGCATCGTCCCGTTGAGGTAACACATCAATTCCCGCATTTTGGCTGCGGCGTAGGGATCAGCCGGCACTAGTGAAGGCGCGACATACTCTAATACCGCCCCCGTCTCGGTCAGGATGCCGTCGGGTGTCTCCAATGCTGGCACCCGGCCCTTGGGATTGATCCGGCGATAATCCTCTTTCGTCTGCTCACCCGCCGCGAAATCAAGGCGCACAGCCTCGTAAGGCGTGCCGACCTCCTCAAAAGCAATCGCCACAGCGACCGAGATTGTGCGGGGGGCGTAGTGTAAGCGAAGCATGAGAGATCCTTTGAGCAATCGACATCATCAATACGCAAGGGATTTGCGAGGATCGTCAAGATGCCGAGCGTTTTTGCTTATCATTCTTGGTCGCCACGAACATCCCGGCAAAGGCGAGGACGAGCGTCAGCGTGAAGAAAGCGCAAACCAGCATGACCCAAAGCGGCATATCACTGCCGGGCTGGAAATAGCTGAAGACGCCGTAAGTCATCGCAGCCAGCATAAATAGCATGCTGCCGCCGATGACGATGTAGACCAGAAGGAAACTGCCAAACGCGTCCAGCCACTTCGATTTTCGCCCAAGCGTGAACAACGACACCTTGGCCAAGATGAACACAAGGATCATCAGGATCACGAACAGACCGGTGTAAAGACCGATGGAGGCGAGTGAGATGACCTGCAGCCCACGGCCCTGCCGATAGCCGACAGTAACCGTGTCCCCGATCACGGGTTCAGCACCAGAACGGATGTTCCCCTGTTGCGTGATAATGCGACCGGTCTCATCCGTGAATTGCAGCATCGGCGTATGCATCAGCACATCTTCCGTGTAACTCCGTCCATCGCTATCGGTGCGTGTGAATTCTTCCCATTCGCTCTCAAAGCTGATGATGGTTGCCTCGTATTTCGGAAAGGTGACCATCTCATAGACGGCTTTCACACCGACAAAGCTCAGCATGAAAAAGAGATTTGAGATACAGACCAGCACCAGCCCGAAAAACAGATTGGCCACAATCCCCGCTGGTTTTCCATCTTTTGACCAGCGCCGACTGACGCCCACCATCAGCGCAATGCCAAATGCGATGGAGCCAAAAAACAGATAGCCAATTGGGGTGATGGTCATGGCAATAAGAGGCCTAGTAATGCGTCAGCGCATAGGCCCGGTCCGGATGGTCCAGATGCGGCACCGCGTTGAACCCCGCGAGGATCGGCCCTTGCGGGATCACATGCACGCGGTGGATCGAGCTGTTCATGATCGGCAAAAGCACATGCGCCATGCGTTTGGGGTCAAGGTCCAGCAGATGCCGGATGATCATCCCGATCACCCCGCCAGAGGTCACGCAGAGCACCCGCGCGCCGGGTTTCGCCGCCTCTTGCAGCACACCTGTCACCCGCGCCTCAAACGACGCAAAGGTCTCCACCCCCATGATCTCGGCCCGGTGCCAGGCCTCCATCACTTGCGGCACATGGGCCGCGAAATCATCGGGGCCGGGAAAGGGGACGCCATGCACGTCTTCCAATGCCTGACCAAGGTTGAAGTAATCCATCTCATTCAGGCGCGGGTCGATCTGTGGATCGACATAGCCGATCCCCGCTGCCGTCTCCTGGTGACGCCGCAAGCTGCCCGCGATCACCTTGTCAAACGGCCTTTCCCGGTCGCGCAGGTAATCCCCTAACCAGCGGGCCTGCTGGTGACCCAGATCCGACAACCGGTCATAGCTTTCCTCGTCCGTCGCTCCTGAATTGGCCTGCCCATGCCGGACCAGAATGATCTCACCCATCACGTCTCTCCTAAAGGGACAGAGGTACGGCGTTCAAATGCCAATAGCAATCGCTGCTTTGTCACCCGTTGACGCCAAGCAAAGTGCCATTTTTCGGGTGGTGCGCCAGATACATCTTGTTAGCGGAATCGGCCTATGAAAATGTGGCGGGCAAAAGAACCCCGAGCATAGAACAGGTGCATTCCGGCGATGTCTGCAGCCACGCTTTTACGTGATGTTTTTGGTTTTGATGCCTACAGGCCAGGCCAGCAGGATATTGTTGAGGCGGTCACCAACGGGCAGAACACCCTGGCCATCATGCCCACGGGTGGCGGCAAATCGCTGTGCTTTCAACTGCCTGCCATTGTGCGCGATGGCGTGACGGTTGTGATCTCCCCACTGATCGCGTTGATGCGTGATCAAGTGCGTGGCCTGCGCGAGGCCGGGGTGTCTGCTGGCGCACTGACCTCTGGCAACACGGCAGAAGAAACCGATGCGGTGTGGGAGGCATTGGAAAGCGGCTCGCTAAAACTCCTCTACATGGCGCCCGAACGGCTCGCCTCTGCGGGCACGATCAACATGCTGCGCCGCGCAGGCGTTGGTCTGATCGCGGTGGACGAGGCGCATTGCGTCAGCCAATGGGGCCACGATTTCCGGCCCGATTATCTGCGGATCGGGGAACTCAGGCGGACGCTGGACGTGCCGCTGGCCGCCTTCACCGCCACAGCGGATGCTGAAACCCGGCAAGAGATCATCCAGAAACTCTTTGACGGCACGCAACCCGCGACCTTCCTGCGCGGCTTTGACCGGCCCAACATCCACCTTGCCTTTGCCGTCAAGGATGGGCCCCGCAACCAGATCTTGAACTTCGCCGCCGCCCGCAAGGGCCAATCGGGCATCGTCTATTGCGGCACCCGCGCCAAAACCGAAACACTGGCCAAGGCCTTGGCCGAGGCCGGTCACCCCACCTGTCACTACCATGGCGGGATGGAGGCGGAAGATCGGCGCAATGTCGAACGGCGTTTTCAACAAGAGGATGGCCTGATCGTCTGCGCGACAATCGCGTTTGGCATGGGGATCGATAAACCGGATATCCGCTGGGTCGCCCATGCGGACCTGCCAAAATCAATCGAAGGCTATTATCAGGAAATCGGCCGCGCCGGTCGCGATGGCGCGCCTGCCGAGACACTCACGCTCTTCGGCCCCGACGACATCCGCTTTCGCCGCCAGCAGATCGACGAAGGTCTCGCGCCACCGGAACGACGCGCGGCGGATCATGGCCGGCTGAACGCGCTTTTGGGTCTGGCGGAGGCGCTCAAATGCCGCCGCCAGACGCTGCTTGGGTATTTCGGAGAGGAGGCCGCGCCATGTGGCCATTGCGACCTCTGCGACAAACCTGCAGAGGTTTTTGACGGCACGACACCCGTGCGCATGGCGCTCTCCGCCGCTTTGCGGACCGAGGAATGGTTCGGCGCGGGCTATCTGATCGATATTCTGCTGGGCAACATGACCGACAAAATCCGGCAGCGTGGCCATGACAGCCTGCCCACATTCGGCGTCGGCAAAGAGTATGACAAACGCCAATGGCAGGCGATCTTCCGGCAGATGATGGGCCATGACCTGATCCGCCCTGACCGCGAGCGGCACGGTGCTTTACGCATGACCGAAAAGGCGCGGCCCATCCTGCGCGGTGAAGCAACGATTGAACTGCGCCGCGACACGATCCGGACTGCCAAGACCGGCCCGAAAGTGCGGATGCTGGTCAGTGAGGAAGACGCGCCACTCTTGTCTGCGCTGAAGGCCAAGCGCCGGTATCTCGCCGAACAGGCAAACGCCCCCGCCTATATCATCTTCAACGACCGCACGCTCATTGAAATGGCCGAAAAGCGCCCCCGCAATCTCGACGAAATGGCGCAGATCGGCGGTGTCGGGGCGAAGAAGCTTGAAAGCTACGGCCAGGCCTTTCTGGAAGTTATCGCAGGTGCCGCCGAAGACATGCACCCGGCCCGCCGCAAGCTTGCCGGGCGCAACGAAGGCGCGATTTATGACCGCCTGCTGGCCGCGCAAGCGCGGCTCAGCCGTGGCCCGCACGGAACGGACAAGCCGATGACCTGCTCGGCGGGACTCATCGCCAAGGTCGCAAATTTGCGTAGCCCTGATCTGGATCATCTGACCCGTGTAATTGGCGACAAATACGCCGCACGGTTCGGGGAGGCGTTTCTGGAGGTGCTGGAAGACGGTTAGCGACGTGGCACCGTAAATGATGTCTGCTTAGGCTCCAGCCCTGATCTGCCCCGCCAGATCCACAAGGTCCCGCGCGACATAGGTCCAATCGCCTTCGGCCGTCAGGTCCGTTGTCTGCCCTGGCCCATGTTCGGAGGGACGCGGAAAGAACGCCGTTTGCAGACCGGCCTCTGCCGCCGCGGCAAGATCGCTATTGTGTGCGGCCACCATCACGACCTGATCGGGACGCAAACCAAGTGCCTGCGCCGACGCGCGATAGACCTCAAGGTCAGGCTTGTAGCTTTGTGCGGTTTCAGCGCCCACTATCGTGTCCCATTGAAAGCCCGCAAACCTTGCCAGACACACTGATAGAGCGACCGACCCGTTTGAGCATGGAGCCAGAAATCCGAACGGGCGAAGCTGATCCATCCCATCTCGCACATCAGGCCAAGGCGGCAGACACTCCCAGGCATGGTTCAGCGCGATACGCGCGGTTTCATCGAATGCCTCGCTCAGCCCGAATATGGTCAAAGTCTCATCCAGGTTTTCGCGATGCAGGATGTCGAGCGGGACATATCCTCGATCACCCGCGCGGATCCGCGCCATCGCTGGATCGTACCGCGCCCGCCACGCGTCGGCGAATTGATGGGGGTCAGCATCAATGTTGCGCTCTGCAAAGGCCGCCCTGAGCACCTGCGCGACACCTTCGCGCCAATTCACCAATGTTCCAAAAACGTCAAAGATGAAAGCCCGATCCATGCGGTCGAGCTACCATGAGCGCCTGGCGCTGAGAAGCCGCGCCTGGCGCTTGACCCTTCTGCCAGACCATTCTAGCACCCGCAAAACCTCAAAATACGGAAATGAGCATGGCGCGCAGACGCAAAGGACGGGATATCTCGGGCTGGATGGTCATCGACAAGCCTGCCGGGGTCACATCAACCGCCGTGGTTAACAAGGTGCGCTGGGCCATGGACGCCAAAAAGGCGGGCCACGCGGGCACGTTGGACCCGGACGCTACCGGCGTTCTCGCCGTAGCCTTGGGGGAAGCGACCAAGACCGTGCCCTATATCACTGACGCGCTCAAAGCATATGCATTCACGGTGCGGCTGGGGCAGGCGACGAATACCGACGATGCCGAGGGCGAAGTCATTGCGGAAAGCGACATGCGCCCCGACGACGATGCGATCAAGGACGCACTGGGCCAGTTTGTCGGCGACATCATGCAGGTTCCGCCCCAGTTTTCGGCCGTCAAAGTCGATGGAGAGCGTGCTTACAAGAAGGCCCGCGATGGCGAGGATATGACACTCGCCGCCCGCCCGCTTTGGGTTGAGGAACTGTTGCTGATTGATCGTCCCGATCCTGATCATGTGGTGCTTGAGATGACTTGTGGGAAAGGTGGCTATGTGCGTTCTATCGCGCGCGATCTGGGCGACGCGCTGGGGTGCAGGGCGCATGTCAAATCCCTGCGGCGCATCTGGTCGGGTCCCTTCACCGCCGAAGACGGTATCTGCCTCGACCAGGTCGATGCGCTGGCCAAATCACCTGATCTTGACGCCTATTTGCAGCCGCTTGAGGTCGGCCTTGCCGATTTGCCAGAAGTGCGCTGCCTTGCAGAAAGCGTTGCCAAAATGCGCAACGGCAATCCTGCATCCGTGATCGCGCAAGGCGTGGATTTCGGGGAAGAGGTCTGGGCCTCCTACGAAGGCAAGGCTGTTGCGGTTGGCACCTATCGTGGAGGTGAGATGCAGCCGAGCCGCGTCTTCAACCCGTAAGACGATGATCATCCGTTCCCATATCAAGGACGACGCGCCCTCGACCGCCCTTTATTCCGATTGTGAGCGTTATCGCTATGCGTTGACCCGGACCTGGGACGATAACAGGCAAAAGGTGCTCTTTGTCATGCTGAACCCGTCCAAGGCGACAGAGGTGCAGAACGACCCGACAGTCGAGCGGTGCGAACGGCGCGCGCGGGCATTGGGATACGGTGCCTTTCAGGTGACGAACATCTTCGCCTGGCGCGAGACAAACCCACATCAAATGCGCAAAGCCTCTCAACCCATCGGCCCTGACAATGACGCGGTGATTGAAGAAGGCGCGCGATGGGCTGACACGATCATCGCTGCCTGGGGCACCCATGGCGCGCATCTGGACCGTGGACGCGAGGTCGCTGCGCTCTTAAGTGAGACCGGCAAGCCGATCCACCATCTGGGCCTCAGCAAAGACGGGCATCCCAAACACCCGCTTTACATCCGTTACGCCCAACCACCGATCCTGTGGGACGCCTGTTAACCTTAGCTGCAGATTTTCAACCTCTTAGCCGCTTTTCGATGCTAATGTAGCGATCTGATCCGGTCAGGGGTGGCCGTTGGTTTTGGGGTGAGATGATGTTGGCCATAATGGGTTTGCTGGGCGTTGCCGTGACCGCGGCATTCATGATTGGCGAAGACGCCGAGACGCCAGAGATGGAAGAACCACAAAGCGATCCCGATGACCCAAGTGAAGAGATCCAGCCGATCGACGAAATTGCCGGGTTGAGCGATGAGGACACGATCATCTTTTCGGGCGATGACGACGATGTGGTGCAGACTGGTGCCGGCGATGATTACATCGACGGTCAGGATGGCAATGACCGCCTTGATGGCGGCGCAGGCGATGACGAGATCCATGGCGGTCGTGGTGACGACATCATCACCGGTGGCACAGGTGACGATACGCTCGTCGGACATATTGGAGATGATGTGATCGCCGGTGAGGCTGGCGACGATGCGCTCAATGGTGGGGGCGGCAACGACCTCTTGATGGGCGGCGACGGTGACGATGCGCTGCTTGGCTCGCTTGACGATGATATCCTTGTGGGTGGTGCTGGCGCCGACACGCTGCACGGCGGCTCTGGCGATGATATCCTCTATGATCGGGGTGATACTGACCGGGATTATCTGAACGGCGGGGCTGGTGACGACGTGCTGATGGGTGGCGCGGGCGACAACCTGCATGGCGGCACCGGGACGGACACATTTCACCTGACCGCAGCCAACGACACGATCGTCGAAGACTTTGACCCCGCAGAGGACGTGATCGAAATCGCGTTTGAAGGCGAAGAACCAACGCTCAGCACCGCCCTCTCTGATGCGGGCCTCGTCCTTTTGGCCGATGATGAGATTGTGGCGACCTTTACGAACCTCTCAGATCTGGATGTGAACGCAGTGTCGCTGGTCGCCGCCCAATAAATCCCTTTCCTTTTTCGCCAAATCCCCCTAAACGCACCCATCCGCGCGCGGAATCACCTGCGACCGGACCCTCCACGGGCCTTTCTGGACGACATCCCGGATCGCGCCATCACCCTTCAACCAAAGGAGCCCCCGATGTCGATTACTGCTGAAGAAAAAGCAAAGATCATGAAAGAATTCGCCACCAAAAACGGCGATACCGGATCCCCCGAAGTGCAGGTCGCAATCCTGTCCAGCCGCATCGCGACGCTGACAGAGCACTTCAAGACCCATAAGAAAGACAACCACGGCCGCCGCGGCCTGCTGAAAATGGTCGCACAGCGCCGCAAGCTGCTCGACTACACCCGCAGCAAGGACGAGGCGCGCTACCAAGACCTGATCAAGCGTCTGGGCCTGCGCCGGTAAGGCGACAACCAATATTCGGAATGACCAAAACGCCCACCATTTGGTGGGCGTTTTTTGTTAGGCGGCTTGGCAGCCGGATTTGTCGTTCGCCAGGTCGTACGCAATGATTGCTGCCAGCCCAAACCGAACATTCGATCTATGGCCCGCTCTGGCGGCTTGCAGAGCTAGGGATTCGCACAAGTACCGGCTTGTTTTCGTTTCAAATCGCTCACAGGGGCGAGA
>NZ_JAXBMB010000009.1:0-206735 GCF_033963905.1 Cognatiyoonia sp. IB215182 | reverse complement strand
CACGGCCGTTCCATAAATTCTTCAATCTGGGAGAGAAACGGCTGCCTCAGGATGAACCTTGGGACCAACCGCATCTGATCCTCGACAAGCTGGACGGGTCGATGATCCACCCGGCCCTTGTGGACGGGGAGATGGCGTTCATGACTCGGATGGGGATTACGGACCACGGGCGGACCGCTTTGACGTTGGCCTCTGGCGGGGTGCGGGCGGTCGCGCTCGAGATGCTGGAGGCCGGGTTTACTGCGATCTTCGAATATACTGGGCCCGAAAACCGGATCGTCGTGCTTTACGACAAACCTGAGCTGACGCTGCTGGCGATCCGGGAAATCCGTACTGGTTTCTATCTTTCGATGGAGGAGATCACGCGTATTGCGGCCAAGCATGATGTGCCGGTCGTGCAGTCCTTCGGGCAGGTCGAGGATGTGGCCAGCTTCATGCGGGACACCCGGGCACTTGAAGGGCTGGAAGGGTATGTGATTGCCTTTGAGGATGGTCACCGGATCAAGATTAAGGCGGACCTCTATGCGCTTCAGCACAAGGCTCTTTCCGATCTTTCGCAGGAAAAGAACCTTCTGGGCTTGATTGCCAAGGACTCCTTGGATGATGTGATGCCGCTCCTCGCGGAAGACATCGCAGCCGAAGTGCGGGGCTACAATGATCAGATAATGGCAAGCCTGAAGCGGCTGGAGGTCGAGATCACCGGTTTTGTCGAGGAGAACCGCCATCTTGAACGTCGCGACTTCGCAGCGAAAGCCAAGGCGGAGCTTGATCGCACCCTTCAAAGCGTCGCCTTCCGCGCCCTTGACGGGACCCCGCCCCGACGAGGACTGATGGAGATCCTGGAACGTGCATCAGCGTCTGAAAACAAGGTCGATGCAATACGGCCATTGTTCGGCATGGCTTGGTCCCCTTCGCATGCAATGAAGTGAGAATTAGCAAGGCCCCTTCGCACTTGGGGCCTTTCTTTTGAGCTTGGAGAGATCGGAACGGATGACCGTTTTGCCGCAATTGCTAGACTTTGGGAAAAGCTTTTGAATATCGGGTTTGTCCACTGTTCGATCAGTGCAGACCATAAATCGAATGCTCTGTGTGGATGGCGCCCGCATCGCAAGGGTTAAATGAGACAGTGTGCACCCTTTCAGAAGCACTCTAGCGTCCGGACTCGCATGATGATCTGTGCGTCAATTAGTTATTTCCGATTTCGGTGCCCGAGGTGAGCTCTCTTTCAGCAGACCCCTGTCTGAGAGTGTCCGGTCTTTTGTGTATGACTGATCCGGTTCATGCTTCACCGAAGGAAAGCATGAATGACAATCTCAAAGGGAACCCTGCACGAACTTCTGCAAGAGGTTAAGCGCCCGAAAGACTTGCTCGGCGGAAGTGACAAATCTTCACCAATCCTTGGAGCCAATTCACCGGTTGCGTCTCGCAGATCATCAAAATCTGCGACTTGAGCTAAATGCCAATCAACGCACTCTTGAGTACGGCAGGCGGCCAGCTTCGCATCGTTTTACGCAGGATCTCATTGGCCTGCTTAAACTCGCTGTTCTCGCGTTCCAACGCCTTCATCTTCGCAGCCATCTCGGTCGTGACACCAGCACGATCACCGCGATCAACCTCAGCCTTCTTGACCCATTCGTTCAGTGTTTGCGGCGCGCAGCCAATCTTCGAGGAAATCGACACAATCGCCGCCCAACGGCTCTCATGCTGCCCTGCGCCTTCCAAAACCATCCGTACAGCGCGCTCGCGCGCTTCTGGTGAAATCTGT
This sequence comes from Cognatiyoonia sp. IB215182, assembly GCF_033963905.1. Lineage (NCBI taxonomy): Bacteria > Pseudomonadati > Pseudomonadota > Alphaproteobacteria > Rhodobacterales > Paracoccaceae > Cognatiyoonia > Cognatiyoonia sp. IB215182. Next base: position 204,970 of record NZ_JAXBMB010000009.1, on the reverse strand, counting down.
TCGTCGTCTTTATCATGATGCTCCATCCTACTCATGAGTTGGAGCCTCCGGCAAACCCGGCGCGGTTCAGCATTTCTGATGGCATGAACGCATCATACTCAAAGTAGTATGTAGCAGCGGCACACTTAGCCGCCGTTGATGCATTAGTTTGGTAGTGGGCCAAATACTTCAAAACACCTTGCAAATCCTGTATCGACAAGAACTCTTTCATGCCCAGTCTTTCCGCCGCAAGTGGTGTGAAGTTATCAGAACCCAACTCCGCTTCGTTGGTATCGATTACCAAGCAGCGAGATGAAGACGATATTTTCTCTTCGATTTGGATGAAGACCCAATCTTTCCAAGAAAACCGATCAAGGTTTTCCATTATGTCGCCCAGTGTTGTGTCGATCATTCAGTACCCCAATCTGCGTATCCACCGGAACCACCTGGATGAAGTGTTTCTTGCACAGGACCCGGTGCCGTGTGCTGATCAAACGGAACTAACTGCATTTGACCCGGCTCAGTTCCATGGTGCCAAGTTACATCCGGTGTAGGTCTGTTATCTGGGAAAGCACCTCTTGGACCTGGTCTTACACCATCAACGATACCCGGATACAGATTTTCCATCTGCGCTGCGTAAGCTGGATCAGCCTCAAATGCCTCATGCAACGCTTGGTTTGAAATCTGGTTATGTCTACGACGTGAAACACCGGGATACGCGTTACTCGGCAATTGGACTTCAGTTGCTACTGAATAATTCGGACTATCAACCGACCTAACCAAAGCCCCGTTCGATGTCTCAATGGATGTTCTATTGGGAGCGTCACCGATCCTCGTCGTTGAGACACCTTCCATGCCGAGCGTCCGCATCACGACGGCGTTGGAGATAGCCAGACCCTGTAAGCTTTGCCCAAAGGCCTGCACGACCGCTGCGCCTTCTTCAGTACCGTCCCCAAAGTACAGATCATTCAGGCTCAACAAGCCATTTTGCCTACCAGCAACCATCGCATGTACATTCATGTTGCGGAAACCGGCGGACAGATCTTCTAGCTCGCTGATAAGATCCAGCGTTTCAGCAATTTGCTCGCGTGGGATTCTCCCAGACTGCACAGCATTGAGCAGCACACTAGCCTGCGCAGACATTGCGTCTGACATCCCTTTATTCGCAAGAATGAACTGCGTCAGATCCGATCGGCCATAGCTATCGAAGTATGCATAGAGATCGCCACCGATACCTTGCGCCGCCGTAAAGGTTGCGTAGCCAGGAGCGAGGCCAAACTGATCGACAAACGCGAGAGACTCGGCAATCGTGCCAAACTCACGCATGTTTATCGTAGAGTTCAGGTATTCTTCGGACTGTCCTTGAGACAAGTCGGCAAACAAGGATTGGCCATCCACCATCAATCCGCTCGGTGCCTGGGATGCAATGAACGCTGCTGCCGTTTCGTTTTCTGGTAACGACCGGAAGTCGTCACTAACTCGCCTGTTTAGCTCCAGCAGCAAAGCGGCCTGTGCTTCTTCACGAGATAAGCACTTACCTCCGCTCTGACAAAGCCATTGCTGATACTCTTCAGCATTGGCTTCCGCCCATTCAACTTCCTCAAGATGCATCTGACGGTTGTTTTCTTCGACTGATGCAGCAACCTCACCCGCAAAGCTTGCGGCATCTGCGTCACCATCACTTGCAATGAGGATGGCCGTTGTTCCGATGAGCCGTTGCAAGTCAGCCTGCCGATCGAGCGGCAACGTTGTATCCCCCACCAACGGCCCTGTTGCCTCTGCCAACGCGGCCGCCATCGCCCCATCGGCGAAGGATCTGCCCAATGCCTCGGACGCGAGACCACCTGCAACGGCATGTGCCAGCATTTTGGGCAGGCTGCCATCCGGCAACCCATGCGTATCACCGAAGTCACCGATTTTGTGTTGCACTCCGGCAAGCCCTGCCATGACCATGGCATTTGTCCAACCTGCAGTGAGGTTGTCACCAATATCACCGCCGCTGATTGCGGTGGAAACTGTTGCATTTACAGACGCACTAATGAGGCCTGTTTGCACGCGGTGGATGGTGTTTTCCATTGCGGTCACGGTCTGCGGATCAAAGTTTCCCAAACCAGCCGCGTTGTTGAGGTGTGCGGTGAAGCCAGCAGAGACCATCGCGGTGGCAAGGCTACGCAGGGCTTCATCGGAACCAAGCTGTTCGAGGGTCGCCGCCAGGTCTCCCTGGTTGTTCACGAGGGCCACGGATGACTGCGTGATCAGGTTGCTAATGCCAGCCTGTATCACAACTTGGCCTGTTGCACCCGCCCCTATGCTGGCGGCGATGCCTTCAGCCCAACCAGCGGTTAGGCCGCCTGTTGCGTAGGTCACGATAGCCGTTACCAGCAAGGCGCCCGCTTCTGTCAGACCCTGCTCTTCATAGTCCCATTCTTCAACCGTGGCTTTGATTCCAGTCCAATCCACACTTGGATCGGTACGCATGTTGCCCATCCACTCCAGACCCGGCTGCGCCGAGATTGTGGTGAGGGCATCGTCAAGATTTTCGTGGGTCTGATACTCAATGACGATCCCGGTACCAGCATTGATCGTAAAGCCACCATCAGCGTAAACTTCAACTATCTCAATGGTTTCAACGCTTTGACCTTCGTTTTCTTCGCTCCACCACAACAGATCTTCCTCACGCAGATAGTCCTGCTGGAATGTACTGTCAGTTTCTGCCAGGAGCCGCACTTCGCCTGCCGCCGTGAGGCGCGTTTCGCCACCGCTCTCCAAAATGGCAGCATCCACCGTCACATTGCTTGTGTTCGATGTGATCGTTAAACCACCACTGGCCGCAATTACCGTGCGTTGGGTTTCAACTGACACATCTTGCTGCCGGATGCTGGTATCAACCTCAAGCAACCCGCCATCAATTTCCAGACTGAAATCTGACTGATCAACATCCTGTACCGACGCAATCTCCACCGAACCCTCTGCTGTTAGGGCCGCGTCACCTCCAGCGCTGGCGTCAACGCCACGCAATGTAAGATCGCCACCGGTTGTTATGTTCAGGTCACCGCCCGCAGCAATGCTGGCAAGGGTATTGGTGCGGCTGAATTCATTGTCATAGCCGCCTCTGATTTCATCCTCCCGCTTGGTTTCAAGTGCCAATGCGGAAATCTCGACCCCATCACCTGCGCTAATAGTCAAGGCATCGCCAGCCACGAACTCTCCGCCGGTGGATTGTACACTACCGGTCACGTCGATCCGCAAATTGCCACCAGCTTGGATGCTGGCTATCTGCTGTACCCGATCATTGTACCCCGATGGCATATCGTCTCGTGACATCAGAGTATTGTGTATGACCTCGGCGGCGGCAATGTCGATGTCGCCATCACCGACAATCAAGCCGGATCGATTGGCAAAGATGGTACCGGCATTGATCGTTATATCGGCATTCGAAAATAAACTACCGCCATCGTTGGCAAAGACCGTGGCCGAACGTAAATCCAGTCTGTTTACACCCGAAATCCTACCAGAGTTGGCAATCGCACCTGCCAGAATATCCGTTTGACCACCCGTAATGCGCGCACTGTTCAGATCGATATTCGCCAGTGTCGCTTGCGAGAGATAAAGCCGAGGCACCAGAACCTCTTGACCCTCCACCAACTGCGTTTCCAACCATACAACATCATTCGTCAACGCTGCGATCTGGTCAGGGGTCAAAGCAACGCCGACGGTCAGGTTCAGATTGTGTTGTGCGTCGATGGCATTGTCATAGAGGGCGCGCATCTGCGCGACATCATCCAGTGATCCATTCAGATACCGCTCGCCTGTCAATCCAAAGATCTGTTCGCGCACTAACCGTGTCTCGATATAGCTGTCGCCAAAACGGCGCACGGTCCGGTCGGGGTTGTAGCCACTCACTTGGCCAAGGAAATAGTCTGAGCCCAAATAGAGACTTGGATCGATGAAGTCGGGACGGGTTTCAACCAGATATGGTGCGTTGGGGTCAGTCGTTGGATCGAAGAGCGCCTGGCGGCCCAGAACCGTATCAATGCTCAGATTCAGATCGGGTAAGCTATCGCCGTTCCTGCTTGCGGCATCGGCATCTGCGAGGGCACGGTCGCCAGAGGTCAAGCCGATCTGGTCTGCACCGTCGCGTGTTGCGTCGTTTGCAAGATAGCCGCTAACCAGTGCGTTCAGCGAACCACCCGCCTGGATGGTTGCATATTCAGCACTGATCGTCGCCGTTGTCTGATCTGTTCGGGTGGTTTCCCAGCGTCGGCTGTTGGTACCAACGCAAATGCCGAATACGTCATAGCGACACGAACGGCGCCAGTGATGTGTGACCGCCACTACATCAACCGTCTCAATCAAGTCACGCCCGGTATTGGTGACCGTCTCGGCAGCGATTGTCAGATCCCCGTTGGACATGATTTGACTGTAGTCATTGGTCACCGTGGTGGCGTCCAAAGTCAGATCACCACCCGCCAAGATACTCGCCGCAGCACCGTTATGCGCTGCGGTTTCCACGGGTCGTAGTTGTCGTCAGTGTCGCCCTGCGCGTACTCCCGCGGCTTGGCCGTCTTGGGCGATCAGAGCCAGTTACTTCAACAATGGGCGGCAGTGTTGTAATGGTTGGTGCAGGACGCGCATTAACGATACCCTCTGCGGCAATGAAAATATCGCCGCCAATGGCTTCAATCGTGCCCGAGTTGTTCAGAACTTCACCCGCCCGTGAACTCGTCAGCCCGATAATCGTCAAATCAGTTTCAGCAATCACATCAGCGTTCGTGTTGCGAAAATCACCATCCAGCCGATAGGTCGAGGACGTACTCGAATAGAGCAAGCCGGTGTTGATCAGGTCACCCGTCAAATCAGCAATTAAAGCCCCGGATGACGAGCCCGTTGAACCGGCGTTGTCCAGGGATGCAGCCTCAAGACGCAAACCGGCACCCCCGTTGATGAGACCACCGACTTCATTCGTAATAATGTCGGCTGCTGCGCCGTCCTTCCCTGTGATTGCAATCGAACCTTGGGCCACCACGTCGCCCGCATTCGTCACAGCACCGTTCGCGCGCAGGTTCAATGCAGACAAACCGACCAGGGCGCCCGTGTTGTCCAAATTGCCTTCCGTGGCCACAGCCAATGCACCCGTTTGTGATGCAATCAGTCCTCTGTTGTCCAACGACTGCGCGGTCACGTCGGCCACGGCACCAATAATCTGCCCTGTATCGCGGTTAGTAACAGCGCCACCGGCAGTTACAGAAACAGCTGTTTGCGACAGCACATCGCCAGTGTTGATGACATCTGTCTGCGCCGTTACGACGGTGCGGGCATCACCAGCCACACGGTTGTTGTTCGTGACAGAGCCGATTGTTGCATGCACCGCTGCTGTGCCTTTGGTCTTCAGTGTCGCGTTCGTTGCAATGCTTGCACCCGAAACGGTGAGCCCGCCTACAGATGCAAAATCACCACCTACAACAGTGAGATTGCCGTTGCTGACAATCGTCAGATTGTCGCCAGCACGAATTTGACCGTTCGTGGCGGTTAAATCATCCGTTGTAATAGTCAAATCGCTCAAAGCGCGCAGGTTGTCGTCAGCATCGGTTGCATCTCGTGACAGGTCAACAACACTTGCCTCCAGCGTAAGTGCGATCCCTGCCAGCAGGCGCCCTTCACCCGCATTGATGGTGTCGCCTACCAGCGACAGATTGCCTGACTGGGTCATTGCGCCGTCACGAGTGGTACCGGCGGCAACGATAGCGCCTTGCCCCAAGGAAATGCCGTTACCAAGAACACTCACATCGCCCTGCGAGGCCACAAGCGTATCCTCTGCAATCTCCACAGCCGTCATGCCCTGCAGAACAATCGCATTATCGGAAAAGATCGTCCGCTCGGCGCGCACAGTGGCGGACCGGGATGTTGCCCGCACAGGGCCAGCGGACTGCACTTGTGCCAGGATCAGTCTGCCATCGGCCGTCAGTGTCATCTCGCCTGCGTTTGATGCCATCTGACCTTGCATGTTTACGCCAGAGCCCGCTTCGGTCGACACAACAGATATCCGACCCGCGTACATGCCGCCCAAAAGCGAGCTATCAATCGCAATCGCCGGACCATCACCGTTGTCGGCAAGTGCGGTGGCATTGCGTGTCGCATAGTCAAAGCTGTTGCGACCCGCTGTCAGACCCAAGGTGCCGTCCACGGCAATCGGCCCCTCTACGGAAATACGCCGCGAGACGATATCGAAAATGGATGATCCACGCAGATCGGCACCGTTTTCCCCGATCAGCACATCGCCGCCGGTCACACGGAATGCGGCGAGTGCCCCATTGGCATCCAGTTCAGCGCTTCCGGTTGAGAGTGTCACGCGAGGGGTATTGATAAAGCCGCAGCCATCGCAGGTGATGCCGTTGGCATTGGCAATGATGACATCAGCAGAGGCGCCATGGACCTCGAGTGCACCCTCCAGAACAGACCGATTGCCGCTCGTAACCTCATTAAGAATGACACGTGCCGAACCGCTAGTGGCCAGATTGCCGTTGCCTTGCAACAGCCCGCCTAATTGCGATTGCGTGAGCGGTGCATCTGAGTTGTTCAGGATTGCGCCGCCATTGCCGACGCTGAAATCTGTGAATGTATTCTGGGACAGGCCAGCTGCGTTAGGCGTTGCAATATCAACTGTCGTGACACCATTTCCCGCTTCATAGACTGACGTGCCCGCACCGTCAGCCACGATGTTAGCTGTTTGTGCCATGATGGGTTGCGCCGCTACCAACAAGCTCATGAAGGCGCTCAGAGTATTGCGCGCAAACCGCGCAATACCCTTACGCTGTCTATAAGTGCCGTAGCTGTAAGTCTTGGAACGGGTTTTCGTAGGCTTGTTTTCCACGGTCTTCATGCTTTCTTATAACGAGATCGACAGTGAGGCTGCAAAGACACCGCTGTCGGGTCGTGCTGCGGGTAGGTTATCGGGCAAGTTGAGAACATCGGCATAGCTGATATCAAACGACATATGACCGCCTTGCGATCGCAGGCCAAAGGCAGTGCCGCTGAGGTTGCCGCCAGGAATACCGTACGGCGCCTGTGGGGCGACCCGTCCCAAATCAATCGCCAAGTAAGGCACGATCTGGCCAAAAGCTTGGGCGTATTTCTGGTGGTCAAAAAATGCCACAGGCATGGCAAATTCATTGCGCAGCGTCAAACCGCGATTCCCGAACAGTAAAGCTGATTCAGCACCCCGCACGCTCGAATGCCCGCCCAGCGACATCTGTTCTGATCCAAAAAGCAGATCGTCAGACCATTGTCCCGTGAGCCTCACGTTATACGTGACCGATTGGACCTGAATCGCAAAATTACGCGCATAGCCCAGGGCAAAGTCGTACTTGGTGAATTGTGCAACCGGCGCCCCATCTGGTGCATCATTGTCAACAATGGCGCCCAGGATGTCCAACCCGCGTGAAACTCCCAAAGACGCCAACCCCTGACCGCCCCAAATCTGGCGGCTGTGGGACACATCAAGGTTGAAGATGGACAATCTTCGGCTTGATACATCAATGCGGCTTCCGAGAATGAAGCTCTCGGTCTCTTTGGCTGTCAGCGTGCCGGCAGCCGTGGTCTTGGAAATCTGATCGCGGTGTACAATGCGCGAAACCCGCACGTTTTTGGTGCTTGAATTACCCGACGTCTCAATAGGGTCAATCGCACCATCAATCTGTGACTTGTACGCGTTACGATTGCCATCCAGCGCAAAGCTCCAATAACCATAAGGTACCTCGAACCTGGCGGTCCAGGTATCGCCATGCGGGCGGTTGTCAGAGAATGACAGTGGGCTGTCATCCATGGACCGCTGATAGGTCAGTGATAGTGTATCATTCAAGCCAAGGAGGTCGTCATAACCAAAGCTGAGACGGCTTTGATATTCACCCGTCGATGCGCTTCCCTGATCATCCAGACCCAATGACGCATGCCAGCGACGCCCAACCTGTCGGTTAACGGCCAACACTGACGCACCGCTCTCAGATCCCGCCGCCAGCTCCATTGTCGCGTTGACGGACCGCAAACGGCTGAGCTGATCAAGCCCCTGCTCAATATCGCGCAAATTGACCGGTGCGCCAACCATGCCGGGAAAGGCCGTCGCGCGCTGACGTGGGGCCACATCGGGATCACTATTGACGATAATCGCCTCAAGCGATCCTTCAACAACGACGACATCCAGTTGGCCATCAGATAAGTCTTGTTCAGGCAGAAAGGCACGAGCGGCGATATAGCCAGCCTCCACATAGGCAAAGGTAATGGCTTCCAGAACCGAATTGATCTCGGCCAGGCCCAAACACTGGCCTTGGACAGGCGCAACCACCCGTTGTACCCGATCAGACGAAATCAACGATACGCCAGCGACGTTTACGTCCGTGATGTCAATACAAGTCTGACCCACCGCACTGCGCACCAACGCAGGCGCTTGCGGACGTGCACCATCTGGCGCGTCAATAACAGGGTCCTGCTGCGCCTGTGCCTGCTCACGCTGAATAGCTGCCGCCTGCGCCGCGGCTTGTTCCTCGGCTGATTGGGCGTGCAAAGGTGCTGCACAAAGCATCAAACCAGTAAAGGCAAAAGGAAATCTCACTCGCCTGCCGACTGTGGTATCTGACCAGCAGCCAGCGCCTCAAACCCGGCAGTGAACCCACGCAATGAAAAGACAACGCTGACAACCTGTCCATTCAACAACCGGAAATTCGCGGCACCTTCAATGCCGCGCTTCATGGCGCTCAGTACAGCCTCATCGGCAGGAACAACGACCCAGCATCCGGCTTCATTACAGTTGCGATAGCGCGTCAAAAACGGTGCAGTATTGCCAAGCTTCAGACCAAAATCAGACGGCAAATGAACATCTCGTGGCGTCAGAACGACCAATGCCCAACCAACACTGCCTGCAGCATCATCGGCACGTGACAGTGCGATGTTCAAGACTTCGACAGATCGACCGTCTTGGTCGACCTGTACAGACTGGGACAATTCACAAGCGGCAGTTTGATCAGGTCTTTTATGCGAGATGCAACGATGCTGCCAGTCTTCAAATTGTTCTGCAACGACGGTTGTGGATTCACCGGACGCGGTCGCAGAAGTTGGCTGCGCAAACGCGGAGACCGGCAACATCAAGAAACCAAAAACGATTAAGCTGAAGCGCAACAAGATTAAGAGACCACCATTTCTATCCATAGACACGTTCATCGCTCTCTTCTGATCTTGTTCGCTGTGCTTCGACAGTTGTGGGTTCAATTGTGTAAGGCGGGTCTGTTACGGGAGCGGGGTAGACAGTTACGCTCAGACCGTAACTGGTCGCGGAACCGTTAGTTCACTTTGACCACACGTAACGGCGCGAAGGACGCTTGCTTGGATCGAGACGCCCAGAGGAAATCCAAAGTTGGGCTGCTAAGTTCGCCTTCCTTGTCAACGGTACTCCCCATCTGATCAGCGCGTCCGCCCTAACGAACACCGAATAATGTAAAGAAAGAGCTGCCGCCTGTTGTACTGAAAGAAGTAGTAGTGGCAGCGCAGATCAATTTCTCATTTGCTATAGCCAGACTAATCAGTGTTGGAAGTCGAAATAAAATACAAAAAAGAAATGGATCGATAGGATTTCACTATTCCCCGGCGCCCGTGGATCCGCAGCCGCATCGGATCAAGAACTACTTCATACCAATTTGGGGTGCGCCTCTTTTGGCAAAGGCAGCGCTCACAGCGGATGCAGCAAGACCGATTTCTGCCTCTTCGCATGATAGCAATTGTCTACTTGATTGAGTATTGAGTTGCGCGATCCGCGGGACACTATGGCCGCTGGCAAACATCGAGAGGAAGCCATCTAGATGCGACTAACGATCCCCGAGCCAACAATCGACCTGTACAAACAGGGTTTCGAAGGTACCGATAAGCTGCGGCGAAACGTCGATGGGAAACGCTTGTCAAAGCTGGTGGAGAATATCTCTGATCCAATGGTAATTGCTATTGATGCTCCATGGGGCGCGGGAAAGACTGTGTTTCTAAAGTGCTGGGTAGGCGCTCATACCCTTGAGAACGAAGGAACGGCCCAAACGGTATATTTTGACTCGTTTGCAAATGACTATTTCGACGATCCGTTGATCAGTATTCTTGAAGCTATCCAGAACCGATTCGAGAAACTTGGAGAGTCTGAACCTCAATCGGTAGCGAAGCTAAAGACATTTGGCTCAATCGTTGCCCGTAGTGCAGTACGAATAGCTGCCCGCTGGGTGACAGGGAACCTATCGGAACAGATTGTAGCGGAGCTTGGTGACGAAAACCTCGGCAATGCGGTTGGCGAAGACCTCAACGAAGGCGCAATTGCGAAAGCCAGCGCGCTATTCTCCGAGGCCACAAACGCATCTCAGGAAGCGTTTAGTAATTTCAGGACGGCTTTGGAGGAGTTATCTGCCACAGAAAAACTTGTCATCGTGGTTGATGAGTTGGATCGTTGCCGTCCAGACTATGCGCTCAGTCTTCTCGAAGTGATCAAACACTTTTTCAATGTTCCGAATGTTCATTTTGTACTTGGAACGAATCTTGATGCATTAGTGGACAGCGTTCGCGCACGCCATGGGAGTTCAATCAATGCACAGAAATACCTTCAAAAATTTATCAGTGTGACGATGCCACTTCGACGGAGACTGTCTCCGGTCAAAGGCGATACTGTCGAGGTCGCACATTTGCGTCACGTTGCTGGATGTGTCGATTTCGACAGTGTTTCGTTTTCATGGCTGGTCGAGGAGTACCTGTCGGTCTTGCAGCCGACGGCGCACATCACACTTCGCGACATTGAGCGCATTGTGACTAAGGCGATCGTTGCGCCGGAGCCGCCCACTTCTAACTCGCGCTTCAAAGATCATATGCTTGTAGGCGCAATTTTTCTCGGGGTCCTCGCTCCAGACGTCTTGGAAGCGGCGCGCAGGGGCGAAATGAAGAAGGCTGATTTCTATGCCATTTTTCGTCTAGATGCTGATAGAAACCTCTCCGCAGACGCACACGATGCGCATTGCGTTTGGGCAATGGTCTTCCGAGACCGAACCAAAGGGTTGCCTCAATATCTTGAGCGGTGGGAAACAAATGTATTCGGCAAGCGACATGCAAACGAACACCTTCGCGATGTCATTGCTGAGTTCCACGATCAGTTCCAGATAGAGGTTGGATAATGCCTGCCGAGAGGTTGCGAGCAGCTACCTGCAGTGAATGTCTCTTTAGACGGGCCGCGGAGAACCGAACTCTCAATTTCAGGTTAGGGCCGAGGTGATAGGGACGAACGAATGCTGTGCAACTACCGAAGTTGGCAAGGACAGCAACAAACAGTCAGGTCCGACGAACTCTCGGCATAGGTTTGCAGTCATTCGTCTGAATTCCGTGTGGGCTCGATCCATACGGGCAAACCAAGGTCGCCTTGCTCCAAGGTGACAACAAGCATGGACCGGACGAAGCTGTTCAAGCTCCCAACCTCATCAACGAGAGCCGAGTAATTCCTACAAATCCTTTCTCCTTGCTCATGGGCATTTCTCAAAGCGCGTTGCTCGTCTTCCGCGAAGCGCCAAAGCTCACACCCTGCCGTAAGTTCTTCTCTTTCGCGCTCACCGTTATCTGGTAGTACGGTTGCATTCGCTTGTCTAAGTCTCGCCTCCGGCATGTCCCAGCCCAACGGAATCTGAAGACCTTGCACGTCGTAGAAATGCTGAAGCAAGTATCCCTCCCGTAGGAACGCATCGACCTGATCTGACCTACAGGCCGGACAAAAAATCTGTAGAAAGCGTTCCTTTCCATTTCCAACGCGCGCCAGTCGGGCATTCATCATCGTGATCAAAGGATCGAGAAAATACCTCTGCAAAGTCAGTGGCTCTTCGCCTTGCGCCAATTGCCCACCTGTAAGGCTCGAGTCATCTAGTGGCTTTGAGCTATTGGCAGTCGAAAGCGAGATGAAGTGAAGGGTGAAACGTATGGTGCACGGATCTCGAGGGAAAACTTCATCGATAAATTCACGGCGGGCAATATCATTGATTGAAGTACCGATCTCGGTAGTTCCGCCGGAGCTATTCACGAATAGGAACGTGACTTCATCGCATTCCATAAGACGTGCCATGCCGACTTGGTAGCTGTCTGGCATAGTTTCTTGGTGCGTCAGCCTTGACGCGAACAGCCGTTCCACATCTTCCTTTCTTATTGAATTGAAGAAGGGCGCATAATCTGAGTATATTTTCAGCGCTGTTGTCAGCCCAGAGCCATCAAAGTACCCGCCGTCTACCAGCTTAAACGCCTTTGCTTCGTTACCTGAAGTATCAGGCAGGTTCAGTTGCAGCGCTGGAGTCACGTAAGGAAAGGCGGCACTCGCCAGAACGGCGTCAATAACTGAGATGTCGAAGGCACCGGGGTCATTGTTCAGCTCTCGCAACAAGGACAAAGACGGCGGCAGCGCCGCCACCGTCGGGCGAGAGCGACCGTGCCAAAGCGGGAATGGCGCCATCGCAAAATCATAGCCAGTCCGAACGTCCGTAGCAATCGGCACCTGAGCCGGTCGGCCGGAGACATCAATACCGCCATCGTCATTGAAATTCCAAAAGTGGCTGAATATGCCGACACTCGACGCATCTGGATCACCTGACGCCTCAACGAGAAGTTCACGAAAAGTATCAACTCTAGAAGAACTTGAAAGCATCCCAAAGAACAAACGGTTCGGGAAATCTGAAAACAGGAGCTTCATCACAAGTGGGGAGAGCATATCGCGATGGAGTACTTCGTCGACGATGTCTTCACTCTGAGACGTACCGTTGCATTTATCCACTATATTAGCTGGATTTACATGTTTCCTATTAGCATAAGAGGCAAGAAAGTTACCCACTGCCCCACCTGAAATCCCAATGGCTGCAAAAAGATGCTGTGTGAACATCGGGCAGATCTGCTGCGCTTTGACCTGAAAGGAGTAGGCGTGGGCTGCTGCGTACCCGCCTCCGCCAGAAGACATCAGGATAAGAACAGGATAGGGCCGGTCGCTGTCGATGTACCGAAAGAGATCGTTTCTGGTTAGCAACCACTTGTGCAGGCTGTTGTGCACGTCGCCTTGCCGCTCCCGCGAGATCGCCCTTTCCATTGAAACTTCGGCGCCCGACCGAGCTTCCGAAATGTGATGCCCATCGTTCCAAAAAAGTAGTGGAAGCGCCGCTAGTGCGAGGAGCAGCCCGCCTGTTCGGCCGAGCCGCAATAGCGCGGCAACGATTGACAAAAGCAGCGTCAGAAAAATCCCAGTGATCAAAACTACCCCGAGACTGCGGCCGATACCGATGGGGTCGATGGACGTTAGTATGAAAGCTATCAACCAGCCTGAGAAACAGAAGATGAGCGCAGCGCCCGTCTGGCCGATCCTAAATCGCAGAAGTTGGCTCGGAGGCATTGCCTTCCAAAGCGATTGAAGAAAGAGAATTAGAAAGCCAAATGAGGCGAGAAACAAAAATCCAACAAGTGCATAGACCCATGTTCCACGCGCACCAAAAAGACTAAAAAGTAGCGGGAGATATGTAAGCGTCGGCGCAATGACCACAACACCGGCAAGGAACCGCAGCGCGGGAACTTGAAGCAAAACCAAGCGGCGCGTCGAGTTACCAATCAGATAAAGAAAGCAGCCCGCTGCTAGCAAGAACATCGAATTCACGATCACTGCCATGAAGACGCTTTGTTCCCCTAGTGCGGACAGGAGTTGGCTATTACTGGGAAGGCCTTTAAGTACCGCCACACACACGAGAAAAACTAGATTTGGTAGCAGGGTGGCGATGAACCACGCAGTTCGCTTGAGCAGCTTCATTTCTGAAACCTTATGTATACTAGATGTGAAAATCCGATGCAAAATTCTATAACAAGTCGTCGATGAATTGGCGGAAAGATATCATTTTTTATTAGTTTTTGCACCAATTTTGTTTCGATAACAGACGCCTGTACGCATATCAGTATGCTGGCATTGATGTTCCAACACAACCAGCTACCACCGCTGGAATCACGCGTGATATACTTAAGTTCACAACACCAAATGGTGGGCTGGATATTGTAGTGAGACGGCAGTAAGCAGATGACAGAGATACGGTCGAGTTCAGAATTTGCAGAAGCGCTCTCCAGGCTTCTGGACGATAAGTCTTTCCCCGCAGAAAACGTTGATACGCCTAGATTTATTGAAGCCATGCAAGCTTGGCTTAAGGATGTAGAAGGCAACAACGGTTGGTTCGAATATCCAAATGATGCCCATATTACATGGTCAGATCTGTATAAACTTCTACAGGCAGCAGCGGTTTATTAATAGCTCATCTATTCAAATCACGCGCCACATTCATCAGCTCCAGTTCAATCGTCACACGCTCGACCAAATCGTGCAGTTCTTGGTGTGCAATGAACAATACCCCAAGCGGATCGGCCCTGTTGATTCCCGGCATGGTCACTTCAGGCCTCCCCGCTCAATCAGTGGCGCTTGCCATCCGCTGGCGGATCATGTCCTGCAGCGCCTGCATTTGCTGTTCGTCGTCGAGATCATCCGTGTCGCATATGCGTTTTGCGTCCGGAATCATGCGCAATATGCGCAGGATGTAACAGGATGACCGCAGTGTCGCTCCGCGCTTGATGATATAGCCCGCATCAAGCCAGGCCTGACGGGCCTTCGTGAGCAATTGCCGTTGCGACAGAGCCTCTCGCCGCATCATCCTGAACACGATGTCACCCCCACGCAGCTGTTCCCGCCGCGGCAAGGTCTGGTTGAGAAGCTCAGCCAGTAGCAGGCCCCCGCTTGGTGGGTCATCCTCCCGGTGCAAGCCATTCATCCGCCGCTCAAGCGCATCCTGCCAGAGACACGCATCAATGATGCGCTTGGTGTTCCGCATGGCGATGTATTCATCGTGATCATATGGGCCAAGGATCCGCACACCGGTGCGGTCATCAATCCAGATATCGTCGGGATGGGGAAAGTCCAAAGGTTCACACCCGTGGATCTTGCGGTAATCTGCATATTTGCGGAGCTGTGCCTTTTTAATCGCGCGCCACTCTGTCACAGATCTCTTGATGTCCAGTTGTTTGTTTTCTGCGGCCAGGCGCTGCAGTTCATTAAATTGCCGGATGCTTTGTACGCTCCCGTTCAGTGCCGATGAGGCTAGCTTCTGCAAAACAGCTGACTCTATTGAGGCCTCAGTCGGATGACCATCCATCAGGATGGTGACCTTGGTGCGCCCCACCGCCTCAACCAACTCCCAGAAGTCATTCATGCCACCATCGTCATCAATGGTGATCTTTGTGATTTTCTTTGTCATGCCGATTGGTCCTTACCGCGCGCCTCGGCGGCTTGGTCGCAGAAGCGCTCCCCATCCGCGTTGCGGACATCACGATCAGCGGTCAGCGCGATGTATCGTCGGATGATTGTGTCGCAATAATGCGGATCGATCTCGAGAAGCCTGGCTTTGCGGCCACAGCTTTCTGCCGCGATCAATGTGCTGCCAGCACCGCCAAAGCCATCCAGCACGATGCTGCCGCGCCGACTGCAATCCTTCAGGGCATCAACAATCAGTTCAACGGGTTTGACCGTGGGATGCATACCGAGTGCCTCGTCACGCGCAGCCCCCAACACATTGGCCCCGGCATAATCCCAGACATTCGTGCGGTAACGGCCGCTCTCGCCCAGACCAAAACTGTTGATATGAGCGGCCGTGCCAGTCTTGAAGACGAAGACCAGTTCATGTTTGGACCGGTAGAACGTGCCCATGCCAGCATTTGTCTTGTTCCAGACGCAGAGGTTCTTCAGCTCTGTTAAGGCTGTCTCTCCCGCAACAAGCAGTTCCTGCATGTGACGCCAATCCATGCAGACATAGGCAATTGCCCCATCAGCAGCGACCGACGCCATATTTGACAATGTACTGGTCAGGAATGCCGTAAAAGCCTCCCGGCTCATCTCGCCCGAGGCCACCGCAAACTCCCGATGCTTCTGCCGTCCAAGACCGGTGACGTTGCCATCAATCTTCACGTTGTAAGGCGGGTCGGTGAAGATAAGTGCAGCCCTGTCCTCCCCCATGAGCTGCGCCATTTCGCTGGCGGCGGAGGCATCTCCGCAAAGCAGACGATGTGCGCCCAGATGCCAGAGATCCCCGCGTCGCGTGACGGCAGGTCCAGGCGCCGGCTCATCCACCTTGTTCAGGGCCGGGTCGGGCTGCGCCTGCCCTGCCCCATCTAGTACCACTTCGATCTCGCCCAGTGAGAAGCCCGTCAGTGCGAGATCAAAGTCAATCTCGTTCAGCGCCTGCAATTCGATCGATAGAATTTCGGCATCCCAGCCGGCATTCTCGGCCAGCTTGTTATCCGCGATCACGTAGGCGCGGCGTTCCGCTTCGGTGAGATGCGACAAAGCCAGTGTCGGCACCTCGGACAATCCAAGTGCCGAGGCCGCGCGGACCCGACCGTGACCGGCAATGATCTCGCCATCATCAGAGACCAGAACCGGATTGGTAAAGCCAAACCGCTTGATGCTCTCTTCAATCTGCTTGATCTGCGCCTCAGAATGCGTGCGTGCGTTATTGCCATAGGGCGTCAGCGAAGCCGGATGCACATAGCGCAGGGCCGCGTGTTTGCAGGATTGGTCGCGAGGATGGTCGGGATGTGTGGTAGTCGAAGTCATGAGTAGGCCCTCTGTTCATGATGGAAATTGCGTCATGAACACGGGCTACCCCGTCAGAACGGTGGCTAATACACGCAAGGGCTTGCGGGTATAGCCTCAGCTATAGGCACCAAGCACACCTTGATGCGCGCGCATGCGAAGGGGACCACCAAGCCGTCCGGCACTTACCAAATCATGGCAAAAAGCCGGTACCGCGTGACAACAACACGCACCCGGCAAATGCCGCTGCCTTCCCACCAAACGACAATCCGATCCCAGATATCGACACTGCCGTCCCGCAAGACGACACCCACGTTGGCGGGTCGGATCGCAAAACCGCAACAAAGTGCCCGAAAGCGAACCCAAAACAGCAATCACATCCCGCCTATGGGACCCCAAAACACCCTTGGGAGATGGTCAGCAATAGAGCAGGAAAGCCATAAGCCTATGAAATATATATCTAATATCACATCCTGAGACCCGCCGGCCCACAAACAGAGACGAGTTCGAGAAAAAACCCCCGCTCCGCCACATTTAACCCTTTGTTTTTGAAATATTTTCTGGTGTTCCTTTCTCTCGACATTTTAAACCTGGTCGGATGCATTATCTGCACCTGAGACCGGATGAGCTGTGATCAAGTCGCCGTTTCGCCCGTCCGTCTCATTCGTCCGACAAGCCGGGTCCGTTTTGTGGCCTTGGGCAGAACGGCATTGAACCGTGATAAAATGGCGGTTTACAGCGCGTTGAAAAAGGCGCGTTGGGCATCCCAATTGGTGGGCAAATCGTGGGTCCTCAGCCATTCGGATGTGAAGCCAGAAGGCTGATGGCCGGCGGTGATCTGCGCGAGGAGATCTGGGGCGAGAAAGGCGAGGTTGAGATGGCGGCTGAGCCTGACGCGATGACTACGATCTTTCAGGGCATCCATGATCAGTTCAGCGGGTTTGACCTTGGGATGCGCCTGACGGTTGTCCAGTCACCGGTTCAGAGACTGTCTTCTTTAGAAAAGAGCTCCGGCGCTGGGATACCATGCGCCAGAGCCAGACTGCCTTGCTTCACCCGCCGACTATTCTGCGGGTTCCGCGACAACGAAACCTGATTTCTCGCGGCGGCTGTCATTGAAGAGCGCTTTCATCAGTGCAAATGCCATGATCACCATCACCATTGTGAAAGGAAGCGCGCCAACGATCATCGCGTCCTGCAGTGGTGCAAGTGGGTCGGCATTGTCCGGGTCCAAGGCGCCCGCCACCAGGAGGCTGCCGATCACGCCGGTCAGGATCAGGCCCCAGATAATCCGGTGTTTGATGCCGGTCTCGGTGGCACCGCCGGACATGATCGTGTTCATCACCAGGATGCCTGAGTCCGCCGAAGTCACCAAGAACGTCATGATCAGCACAACGCACATAATGATTACCGCACCGACCAACCATTCAGGCAGGATCATCTGCAACGAGACAAAGAGCTTGTTGGTGTTTGATGCGGCAATGATGGCACCTTCTGCGGCACCGCTTAGCTCTGCTTCGACGGCTGTGCCGCCAAGAATGGTCATCCAGGCAAAACAGACCAAGGCCGGCGCGACAACGCAGCCGAAGATGAATTCACGCACTGTGCGGCCTCTGGAGATACGCGCCAGGAACAGCCCTACAAAGGGGGAAAACGCGATCCACCACGCCCAGTAGAACGTTGTCCACCCGGCCTGCCAACCAAAGAGCCGACCTTGTGTCCCCGCATCGTATGCTGCTGCATGGAGGCTTGTATCAAGCGACGCAGCAGGGCCTTCGAGCCGGCTAACAAATCCATCAAAGCTGCCCCATGCATTCGTTGCACCCGAGTAGAGACCTCCTGCCGCGGCTTGCGCCTCTGCCGGTAATGCGGCCTCAAACCCCGTTTCCGAAAGCGGTCCATAGGCCTCAAAGCTCAGTGGGATGAAGTGCCAGATGTAGTCCGCTAGCGCGGTCGCGTACGTGGTCATGGAAAAGAGGAACGATCCAAACACAACGAAGGTGAGCAGCAACAGGAGTGACAAAACAAGATTGAGGTTTGACAGATACTTGATCCCGCGGCCTACGCCCGAGACCGCTGACAGAATTGACATGCCCATGATGATGCAAAGAGCCGTAATCAGGCCGACCGTGGACGGAAGTGGTGCCGCACCATCAACGGATGCCGCCATCAGCCATTCCATCCCTGTGACGTTGTAGACGCCATCGACAAACTGGCTGACGCCATAACCGATTGTCACCGCTACGCCGAGAATGGTGGCCACCACGCCCAGGACATCAACGATGTGACCAACAAACCCATTGGCGAACCGCCCCAAGACCGGGGTCAGCGCCGTGCGGATCGTCAGCGGCATGTCGCGGGTATAGGCGTAGTAGGCAAGGCTCAGCCCGGTCACCACATAAATCGCCCATGCGTGGAACCCGAAGTGCAGAAAGGTGTAGCGGAAGGCAGATTGCACCGCATCGGGTGAATTCGGCTCCGCTCCCTGTGCCACAATAATCGGGTTAGAGCCCCAAAGCCCGATAGGCTCGGCCGTGGCGAAAACCATCAGCCCGACACCCAGACCGGCGCCGAACATCATGGCAAACCAAGAGAAAGTCGAGAATTCGGGCTGCGTGTCGGCGCCGCCCAGTTTGCGCTTGCCCGTTGGCAGAACAGCGAGCGCAAAGAGGAAGAAGGCAAAAAAACCGACGGAGATGATGTAGAACGTATTAAAGCCGAGCAACGTGGCCCAGTTCCAACCGTCCAGCGTAGCAGTCGCGTTAATCGGCCAAATAATCGCCCACAGTACAAGACCAACCATGGTGGCCTTGGAAATCAGCGCAATGGGCAGGCTGTGCCCTTCGTAAAACCCCGCATCTTGCGTATTGATCTCGAGGTCGGTGAATGGTGCCTTCATTCTCATTGTCCTCTCCTATATCGTTGTTTTTATTGGTATTATTTATGATGTTGTGCATGACTGGTGGCGCCGAGAAGCAGGTGCGTGGGCAGCTCAGCCAGTTGGTTGACTGTTGCACTTCGTGTCTGGTCAGGGGTTTCGCCTGACGTGCACAAGTGTAACGCAATGGCGATTTTTGAAGCGTTGCCGCCAATTGCCGCATTTGGAGTGCCAAACCGGCAGAACGTGAAGACAACCTCCTGTCCATACAAGCCTTTTGGCTCGAACGAAGAAAGCGACTCTCTTGTTTGACACGGAAAACGGCTGAGCAACGGCGCCTCCACTTTTGTGGAGGCTATTCCGCAAAAGGGGATTCTGTCAAATGATGCGGTTCATCCGTGATAACGGAGGTTATCCCTCTCTGACGATCAGAAGCGCGCGGGCGGCAACAAGTGCATGGATTGCATGGTCCAGATCAGCAGCATAACGGATCGTGTCGCCTTCGGACACTTCTGCAGTTTCGTCACCGGACCTGACCGTCATCCGGCCTTCGAGAACAGTCAAATGTTCGACCGTGCCGGTCTTGTGTGGCGCGCTTTCAAGCGCCGCATCTGGTTGGAAGGTGATGTCGTAGATCTCAGTGCCTCCAACGTCCGACGCTGAACTCAGGATGCGGATGGAACAACCCGCCGCACGATTGTAGATTTGCGGTGTGGTATCGCCACGAACGATTTCGCGTATCGGATGTTGCGGCTCACTATCCTCATCCAGAAGCGTTGCGAAATCGACGTTCAGCGCTTTCGTAAGGTTCCAAAGGCTGGCAATGGTCGGACTACTTTCGCCCCGCTCCACCTGACTGAGCATCGAGCGCGAAACCCCCGAGAGATTGGCCAATGCATCAAGACTGAGCCCCTTGCTCTTGCGCTCTTCCTTCAAACGCGCGGCAAGTCTTGCGGTAATCTCAACGTTACGTGTCAACTATTCACTCGGCTCCTGTTTAGCGGACATGGTGCTACTATGCCGAATGCTGGAGCCGAAATACAGCCACGCTGCGCCGATGGAGCCACACAACCCGCTGTGACAATAGAGGTGAGGGACGCATGATCTAGCACCTGCCCGAATTCTGCGTCTCGTTCACGGAAAACACTGGCAAAGCTACCAAAGTTCGCCCCAATGCCAGCGCAACTCTTTTCAATCGGCTTCAGTCATCATCCCCTTTCTGCAGAAAGGAGCGCACGACGGCAGCCACTTGTTCCTGCGTGGGTGTCGTGCCTTGTCCGGTGGCATGCATCAAGCCGATGCCATCGATCAGACCGACACAGGTTGCAATCTCCACATCGCTATGGGTGCCCGCCATGAGTTTCAAAAAGAAGCCAATGGGCCGACGGGCCGCAGCAGTTAGGAGTTTACCAACCGAAGACAGGTCCTCTCGCCTAGCCGACGCCATAGTGAGTTCGACACGCGCAAGAAACAAAGACTTTGCCTCATCAGCATAGGACACAACCTCCCGTGCGACGTGATCAATAGCCGCCTTCATGCCCTGGCTGGCCGCTATTTCGGCAAAGCTGACCTGCAACGCATCGCAGTCTTTCTCAAGCAGCGCCGCAAGATGATGCGCCGTTGCCAGAAGAAGGGCACTCTTCTTTGGGAAATAGTATGTTGAAGATCCGACAGGCAGTTCTGCGGCCTGATCCACCGCACGATGGGTCACACCTTCAAGCCCACGCTCGGCAAGAACGCTGATTGTGGCATCCAGAATAGCTTTACGACGTTCAGGTTTTGCCATTGACACCAGTCCAATACATTTGCAGAGTTTTTCAATACATCTGTTGTGATTCCAGAATTTGGAGCATAGAAAAATGTCACAATCGTTGCAACGTATGAACCCGCCGACACTGCCGAATGCGGCCGAAATGGGGTATTCCCAAATATCTGTCGTCGAACCCGGTCGGTTGGCCTTTGTTTCGGGGCAAGTCGCCCAACCCGCGGGAGGCGGAGACGTTCCGTCCAGCCTCACTGATCAGGCAAAGCTTGTGGTGAAGAATGCGAAGGCTGCTCTTGATGCGCTCGGGGCAACGCCGCATGACGTTGCCATGGTGCGGATTTACATGGTGGACCTGACGGACGCCCGCCAACAAGAGATGTTCCCATACTTGATTGAAATGTTCGATGGTGCTCAGCCAAGTGTGACCGGGATTGGCGTTGCGGCACTGGCATCACCCGATTACCAAGTGGAAGTCGAGATGATCGCCAGACTACCCGACGGAACATAACCGCAAAGCACCGAAATCTCATGTTTCTAGGACATTATGGTGTCGCACTAGGTGCAAAGGCGGCCTTTCCAGAGACCCCTTTGCCGATGCTGATGCTGAGCACGCAATTGATTGACGTTGTGTGGTCGGGCCTGGTTCTGGCGAAAGTCGAAAAGGTCGAGATTGACAAGACGGCGACGCCAACCGTGCCATTGCGGCTTAGCTATATGCCCTATTCTCATGGGCTTTTCGGGGCGCTGACAATCAGTGGCCTCGCGTCTCTTCTTACATACGCCATCTATCCTGATGCCTCGTTGCAGGTTATATTTGTGATTTTTGCGGTCGGGTTCTCTCACTGGCTTTTGGATTTGATCGTCCATGACCATGATATGCCACTGATCGGAAACCGCTATCACGTCGGCTTTGGCCTTTGGCGCAATCGCCCGATCTCCATCGCGCTTGAAGTAGCAATCATCATTTGCGGGGCTGCTTTGCTACCCTTGTCGGGCGCGGTGGCGCCGGTGAAAGCACTGATTGTTGGCGGTGTCCTGACAATCATCCAGGTGGGCGTATTCTTCTCTTCACCGCCGGAAACACCAAACAAGCTGGCTGTTTCCATGCTTATGGTGTTCGCGCTGATGACAGTCGTTGGCATCTGGATGGACACCTGAGACCACATTTTCAGCCTTTTCGTCGTGGGTCCGCCTGGCCAAGCATATGCCGTGACTGATTTCGATCCATCGCTAAGCTTGCGCCTGCAGTATCGCACGTTCACCCCGAACCCAACGATAAGTGTCATACAGATCGAAGACGTTCGAGATGCCGATAATCACGAAATAGGCCCATGCGTAGACCGCGAGGCTGGGCGATAGGTCGCCCCAAACAAAGAGCCAGTAGCCTGCGTAGATTTGCAGCGGCACCCAAGGGATCAGATGCGGAAGCGATGTGATCTTCGAGATGCCTCGCTCATAAAGAACAATGGACATGTTGCTGAGCAGGACAAACATGAACCCTAAAGCGATCCAGCCAGGCAGAGGATGATTTGTGAACCCGTAAAAAACGAATGAGGCCATGTTAACGGGTGCCAAAAAGCTCCAAACCCAGATCTGGACCCAGATGGGCGCTGCGTTCAGCGACCGGAAAGCGTCCACCAAGCGGGACCAGAAATCGAAGGCCGCCTGAAAAAATGCTATCGCCAAGGCAAGGAAGAGGACGATCTCTCCCGGCATAAGGATCGCGATGGCCGAAAAGTCCTCATGAGCGGCAAGCGCGATCCACAGCCGCATCAACGACAGCGCAAGAAAACCTAGGCCCGTCCCCAATCCCACAGGCCCATGCAGATCAGTGCGCCGTGCTGTGAGCATCAGTATCGTACCCCACCCAATCATGACGGAGCCTGCCGTTGCGCCAAGATACAGCCCCATGGCATTGACGCCCGCTGCCGCGACCAGTTCTGTGCGCACTCCGCCAAGGTGTGCGCCCAGTGCAAGGAACAACGCTGTGCCAAGGCAGATCAGTAGAAGCCCAACAATCTGAAAAAGCGGCTTTGCCATGCCTACGTCGCCAAAATGGCGAGGGCCATTATGATCAGGCCGGCAATCCCGACCGTCCACAACGCGGACCGCAAGAGCGGGATACCAGCGATGTAGACCGGAACATAAGCTGCGCGTGAGAGGACAAAGAGCTGTGCGCCCAATACGGCCCCATCACTCGAAGCTCCCAAGACGGCAAGCGGCAGGAACATCATGTATTGTTCAATGCTGTTGGCCATGGCCCGCTCTGCCCGCGCGCCCAAGCGGGTCGTTTCAGGCGGGTCATCCCGCGCACCCAGCGTTGCCAAGATCTTTGGATCAGACCGCAGGATGTACCGAAATACGGGTGGAAGCAGCGTTTGCACAAAGAACAGCAGAAGGGAGAGTAGAATCCAGGTGATCACGTGGGAACCTCGTTTAGCGATACGTTTCTCGCAATTTGGGTCGCTGGCACCGAATGCTCAATTCCCTCGCAGGGAATGGTGCTGCCATACTTGCGTTGCTAGAGTGCAGTATGAATGTTGCAGCGCTTCCTTTGGACTTCGGTAATCTCCTGCGCTCCTGGCGGTCGGAAAGACGCCTTTCCCAGGCAGATCTCGCCAATGTCATTGAGACCCCGTCACGGCATGTCAGCTTCCTTGAAACCGGACGGGCCAAACCATCGCGCGAAATGGTCACCCGCCTTGCCACGGCGCTTCATGTACCCTTGCGCGATAGAAACCTCTTGCTTCGTGCCGCGGGCTTTGCAGACCTCTACGCAGAGCGTCACATGTCCGAGGAAGAGATGTCGATGCTTCGCAAAGCCGTTCTTCGTCTTATGACCGCGCATGATCCTTATCCGGCCTTTGTCGTTGACCGTGACTGGACCGTTCAGGATGCGAACGCGTCGGGTCGGATGATGCTGGCGCCAATCGCGGCGACCTTTCCGTTTGATGATCCCGAGAACCGGCCGAACATGCTCGACATCACGTTCAGCCCCGACGGTATCCGGCCTTTCATTGTCAATTGGGAGGATTATGCCCGCCAGGCCATTCAACGCATTCACCGCGAGGCGCTTGGACCGGCGGATGTCAGGCGCGCGCTTGACAGGATCGGCAGGCACCCGGATTTGCCGAAGGACTGGTGGGCATTTGACGTGCAGTACACACTTGACCCGATCTTCACCGTCCAATTGCGCAACGGTGATCGACGCCTCAACTTCTTTTCTGTTCTTGCCTCAATTGCCGTACCGACCGCAGCTTTGGCTCAGGAGCTTCGTGTTGAGACCTTGTTCCCTGCCGATCAAGAAACTGAAGACATCCTCTCAACTCTGGGAGAGGAATAGCATTTGGGGAGACTCCGCGGCGCAAGGCTCTAAACACATTCCTTAACGCGCAAGCGCTACCCATACGCCATCGTTCGATGATGAGGCGACGCAAGCTGCAATGAAGGCCATGCCTTCAAGTCCAGCGTCGAGGCCGGGAAGCAGGATTGCAGCATCTTCATCCCCACGAAGGCATTGGGCAATCTCGGAATAGAGCGTTGCAAAGGCCTCAAGATAGCCTTCGGGATGGCCTGCGGGCAGGCGCGTGGCTTGGCCGGATGTGCCGTCGCCCGCGCGTGTCATCCACACTGCCGGTTGCCCCAACCGGGTCAACCGCATCTGGTTGGGGTTCTCCTGCGCCCATTCGAGCCCGCCTTTTTCGCCATAGATGCGCAACCGAAGACCGTTTTCGCAGCCCACCGCCACTTGGCTCGCCCAAATTTGCCCGCGCGCGCCAGTCTCAAACCGCAAAGAGATATGGGCGTTATCGTCCAACGTCCGGCCCTCGCCAAAACATGTCAGTTCCGCCGACAACGCGTTGGGCTGCTTCCCGGTGACAAAGGTGATCAGGTTCAGCGCATGGGTCCCGATATCCCCAATCGCACCACCCGCACCTGAACGCGCAGGATCGGTGCGCCAGGCGGCCTGTTTCTGGCCATCACTCTCAATCGGCTCGGCCAGCCAGCCTTGCGCATACTCAGCCTGGATCACCCGCAAACGGCCCAGATCACCGCGCGCGATCATGGCGCGCGCCTCGCGGATCAGGGGATAGCCGGTATAGTTATGCGTCAGGAAAAAGGGCGTGCCCGTGCGCCGGACGACTGCGGCAAGCTCATCAGCCTGGTCTTGCGTCGCTGTGAGGGGTTTGTCGCAGATCACCGGGATCCCTGCCTCAAGAAAGGCGATGGCGGCAGGCGCATGCATGTGGTTCGGCGTGACGATGGCGACCGCATCGATCCGGTCATCGCGCGCGGCTTCTTTTCCGGCCATCGTCGCGAAGTCATCATAGCTGCGGGCGGGATCAACCCCAAGTTCGGCAGCAGATTTATGCGCCCGCGCCGGGTCAGAGGAGAAGGCCCCGGCGACCAAGTTCCAATGCCCATCAAGGCGGGCTGCCATACGATGGACCGCACCGATAAAGGCGCCTTGTCCGCCGCCCACCATCCCCAGCCTTAAAGGTGTCATTGCCCAATCCCCAAAATTGCATGATTGCGCGCGCGGTCTGTCTCTGCCCCGGCGAAATCGTCAAAGGCTTTTCCCGTCACCTCAATCAGGTGCCGCGCGATAAAGGGCGCGCCTTCGGCGGCCCCCTGTTCGGGTGATTTCAGGCAGCATTCCCATTCCAGCACCGCCCAACTGTCATACCCATATTGCGTGAGTTTTGAGAAAATACCGGAAAAATCAACCTGTCCATCGCCGAGAGAGCGGAATCGTCCGGCGCGGTCTGTCCAGGGCGCGTAGCCCGAATAGACCCCTTGTCGTCCCGTGGGGTTGAACTCGGCGTCCTTGACGTGAAAGGCGCGGACGCGGTCGGCGTAAAGGTCGATGAAGGCGAGATAATCCATCTGCTGGAGCAGGAAGTGGGACGGATCATAATTGATCGCAGCCGCTGCGTGACCGTCGACAGCATCAAGGAACCGCTCCCATGTCGCACCATCAAAGACGTCCTCGCCGGGATGAATTTCATAGGCAATCGCAACGCCTTCCTCCTGATAGGCATCCAGGATCGGTTTCCAGCGCCGGGCGAGTTCGGCAAATGCGTCCTCGATCAGCCCGGCGGGGCGTTGCGGCCAGGGATAGAGGTAAGGAAAGGCGAGCGAGCCGGTGAAGCTCACGGACACATCAAGGCCCAGACGTCGCGAGGCGCGGGCGGTAAGCTTCATCTGATCAACCGCCCAGGCCTGCCGCGCGGCGGGTTTGCCATGCATCTCAGCCGGGGCGAAGGCATCAAAGGCCAGATCATAGGCGGGGTGGACCGCGACGAGCTGGCCCTGCAGATGGGTGGAAAGCTCGGTGATCGCAACGCCTGCTTCCGCGCAGATCCCCGCGATTTCATCACAATAAGTCTGGCTTTCGGCGGCTTTGGCTAGATCAAAGAGCCGCGCATCGAAAGTGGGGATCTGAACACCCTTGTAGCCAAGGCCAGCCGCCCATTTGGTGATCTCGGCCAATGAATTGAATGGGGCCTGATCATCGGCAAACTGCGCGAGGAAAAGGCCCGGCCCTTTGATGGGACTTGGCATCGGGTCGTCCTTCAACAATATCTGATTGGGGCCCGTGGCGTGCAGGTCTGCCACCCGCCACAGGCTGGGAGGTCGCCTTGATTAGTAAGGCGAATCCGGAAAGTAGAATGCCGCCGCGTTGTCAGCGGTAATCAGTGGCGAGGCGAGGTTGAAAGTGCCTTCCACCGGGCCGTTGGACATAAACCGCGCCACGGTCAGATCGATTGCCGTGGCAATCATCGATGGCGGGTAAAGGACGGTGGCGGGGATCGCCTCATCCCCATCTGCGACGCCTTTGATGACAGCGGATGCTCCGCCGCCGCCGACCAGAAACATCTCATCCTCGCGGCCAGCTTCGCGGATCGCTTCCAGCGCGCCAAGCGCCATGTCATCATCAGCGGCCCAGACCGCGTCGATTTCGGGGAAGCGGACCAGATAGTCCTGCATCACCTCAAACGCCTTGTCGCGCGACCAATTGGCGTGCTCTGCCGCCATCAGGTCCACATCGGTGCCCGCAATCGCCTCTTCAAAGCCTTGCATACGCTGATCGTCGATCACGGTCGGGATGCCGCGCATCGCGACAACCTTGCCCGACCCCAGCTTGTCGACCATGTATTCACCGGCAGAGCGGCCAAAGCCCACATTGTCACCAGCGACATAGATGTTCTGGATCGTGGGGTCGGTTAAACCACGGTCGACCACGGTGATGAATGCACCACTTTCAGCGACCTGCGCGACCGGATCGGTCAGTGGATCGGATTCGAACGGCAGGATCACCAGCGCGTCGATGTTCTGGACGGCCACAAGATCTTCCAGCGCGTTGGCTTGCTCGGTCGCGGAATTCGCGGCTGAGATCACGATGTCCAGCCCTTCATGCGCAGCTTCCAGACGGCGCTCCGCCTCGGCGGCATGCCAGTTCAGGCCACCGGCCCAGCCATGGGTCGCGGCGGGGATTGAGACGCCGACGGTGATATCGTCAGCGATTGCTGCTGTTGCGGTGATCGCAAGCACAGCGGCTGTGGAAAACAAGCGTGTCATAAGTTCCTCCCTTGGGGTTGCTTGTGTTCAGGATTTGCGTGCCAGCCCGCGTTGCAGGAACACGGCGGCGATGATGATGACGCCTTGCACAGCGCCGTTGAGGTAGTTGGAAATCAGGTCGGTCAGGTTCAGGATGTTGCCGATCAGGGTGAGGATCAGCGCGCCCGCAATCGTGCCCCCGATGCGGCCATAACCGCCTTTGAGGAGCGTGCCGCCGATAATGACTGCGGCAATCGCTTCAAGCTCCCACAGCACGCCGGTGGTGGCAGAGGCCGAACCGAGGCGCGGGACATAGACAATGGTCGCAAGCGCGACGCACGCCCCCTGGATCATGAAGGCATAGACCTTGATCCGGTCGGTATTGATCGCTGAATAGCGGGCCACATCCTCGCTCGCGCCGACGGATTGCACATGCCGTCCAAAGGCTGTGTTATTCAGGATCACCCAGCCTGCCAGCGCTGTGAGCGCGAAAAGGATCACTGGCACCGCCAAGCCGAAGACATCGCCGTAGTAGACCGGCCGATAAAGCGCGCGCACGTCCCGGTCGAGGCTCAGCGTGCCGCCATCGGCGAGATAAGTCACAAGGCTACGATAGATGCCCATCGTGCCCAGCGTGACGATAAATGCCTCGATCCCGCCGCGCGTGATCAGGATACCGTTGAGCCACCCCGCCGCCGATCCGATCAGCGCGCCTGCCACGACCCCGGTAATGACGATCAGCCAGATCATGTCAGTCACGCCCAGCATCCAGTTCATTAGCATAATCATCACTCCCGCCGTGAAGGCGGCCATGGAGCCGACGCTCAGGTCGATCCCGCCGGCCGAGATCACAAAGGTCGCACCAATGGCGATGATCCCGATAAAGGCCGACCGCGTCAGGATGTTCAGCAAGTTGCCAGAGGACAGGAAGTTTTCATTCAGAAGCCCGCCGATGACCAACAGCAGCAAAAGCGCGGCCAGCGGCCCCAGGGTCTTCCAGTCTAACCGGCTGAAAAGGCCGGGATTTGCGCCTGAATTCGCGGATGTGTCTGTCATACTCTGTCCTCTATGCGGCGCGGTCACTGGCCAGGCCCGACGCGAAGCGCATGATTGTTTCTTCGTTGATATCTGTGCCGCTCAGGCAGCCGGCGACATGGCCGTCATGCATGACGACAACCCGGTGGCTGAGCCCGATGATTTCCGGCAATTCCGATGACAGCACGATAACCCCGCGCCCCTGCGCGGCCAGATCGGCGATAAAGCCATAGATTTGCGCCTTCGCGCCCACATCGATACCGCGCGTGGGCTCATCAATGATGATCACCTGCGGATCAGCCTCCAGCACCTTGGCCAAAAGCAGCTTCTGCTGGTTTCCCCCCGACAGGCTGCCTGCATTCAGCCGGGCAGAGGCGGCGCGCAAATCGACGGCTTTCGTGCGCGTATTGTAAGCTGCGCGTTCTGCCTTGCGATTAAGGAAAGGCCGCGCAAACTTTTCGAGCGAGAAAAGCGAGAAATTCCAGACCAGGTCATTGCCCAACAGCAGGCCCTTGCCCTTGCGATCTTTCGTCAGATAGGCGATCCCGGCCGCTTTGGCCTGCGCGACATCCGCGTAAGTCGCCGCGGCCCCGTCAAAGCGCACCTGCCCGCTTTGGATCGGTGCCAGGCCGATCAGCGCCTCCATCAGCGCGGTGCGCCCCGCACCCTGAAGCCCGGCAAAACCGATGACCTCACCTTTGCGCAGATCAAAGCTGGCATGCGTCACGCCCGGCGCGGCGAAATCCTGCACGGATAACAGCACCTCATCCTGTGGCGTGCCGAGATCGGGGTAGAAGTCAGAGAGTTCGCGCCCCACCATCATCCGCGCCATTTCATCCGGAGTCACGCCCGCGGCAGGAACAGTGGTCACATGCGTGCCGTCCCGCAAAACGGTGATCCGGTCGGCAATCTGCTCCACCTCATCCAGCTTGTGAGAGATGAAGACGATGCCAACGCCCTCTGCCTTCAGCCGCTCAACCAATGCGAAAAGCGATGCCGTCTCGGCCTTGGTCAGCACGGCAGTGGGCTCATCGAGAAACAGAACGCGCGCCTTGCGCGACATCGCCTTCGCAATCTCGACCATCTGCTTGTCAGCAACAGCCAATGAGGCGACTTGCGCAGTGGCGGGGGCGCCGCAGTTGAGTTGATCAAGCAGGTTGCGCGCCTCGGCCCGCATCGCGGACTTATCAAGGAAAGGCCCACGCTTGCGTTCGCGCCCCAGAAAGATGTTCTCCTCAACCGTCCGCAATTCGGCGAGGTTGAATTCCTGGTGGATCAGGACGATGCCCGCATCCTCGGCTGCGCGGACGGAGGCGAACTGGACAGGCGCGCCATCGACCAAAAGCTCCCCAGCGCTGGGGGCGACAAGGCCGGACAACATCTTGACCAAAGTCGATTTGCCCGCGCCGTTTTCGCCCAAGAGCGCATGGACCTCGCCCGCGCGGATATCGAAATCAACACCGTGAAGGACTTCGACAGGCCCATAGGATTTGCGCAAGCCTTGACCGGCCAGCACCACGCGCTTTGGTGTCTCCTCCGTCCCCATCTTGTCCTCCATCAGGCCATGTAAACCTTTACATACGAATGTAATCGTTTACAAAATGATTTGTAAAGAGCATTGTGCTCACCGACAACAACAGCGACAAAGCTATTGCGGGTCAAAGGGTTAGAGATGCAAAAGCGCGCCACAATCGAAGATGTCGCCCGGATCGCAGGTGTGTCGACCGCGACCGTCAGCCGGGCCATTCACACACCCGACGTTGTCTCTGATTCGACGCGGAAGGCCGTGAACGGAGCAATCGACGAAACGGGTTTCACGCTTAATCAGGCCGCGCGCAATCTGCGCCAGCAACGCGCGAATGCGATCATGGTGCTGGTCCCTGATATCGGGAACACGTTTTTCTCGGAGATTCTTGCGGGCATTGAACGCGTCGCTTCATCGGCTGGGCAGACCATTCTGATCGGCCACACCGCCAAAGATCCGTTGCGCGAAGAAAAATACCTCAATTCGCTCATTAACGGTCAGGCCGATGGGGCGCTTTTGCTAAACGGTCACCTGCCAAGTTCTTTTGTGCATCGCATCAAGGGCACGAGCCAAAAGCCGCTGCCAATCGTTTCGGTGTCCGAGGCGCTGGAAGATCAGATCGTTCCGCATGTGGGAACCGACAACGCACGGGCGGCAGAGACCGCTACGACATATCTACTCGAAAAAGGGCATCGCCATATTCTTCACCTGCGCGGCCCTTTGGACAACATTTTGACGCACCAGCGTATGGCCGGATTTCAGAACGCAATGGAAAAAGCCGGACAAATCGTTTCGCCGGCCTCATACATCGCTGGCGATTTCTCAATCGAAAGCGGCATCGCGGCGGCGGACCAGCTTCTGGCGGCAACTGAGCACCCAGACGCCGTCTTTTGCGCGAATGATGAGATGGCGATTGGCCTAATGTCCCAACTCGCGGCACATGGCGTGAAAGTCCCGCAACATATCTCGGTCATCGGATTTGACGACATTGCCTTCGCTGCGACGGCCTCCCCCGGACTGACGACGATAGCACAACCCCGCTCTGCGTTCGGGGAACGGTCAATGCACATTCTTCTGGATCTCATACAACAGGGTGGAGTTGCCACGAGGACTGAAGAAATTCTGGGCTTCCATCTGATCGAACGCGCGAGTGTCGAGACGCGCGGGAGGGACTAACCCGCGTCTCTAAGCACAACGCCCGGAAATTGGGATCGGCAGCAATGCCGCGATTAAAACTCGCGCACTTCCCGGGCTGGGTGCGACAGTCAGGCAAACGCGCTGACTTGCAAACCAATCAAGGGTCGTTATCGTCAGCCCATGGGTAAGGATGTGACGTTTTTCAACGAATTGCAGGTCAACGGGGCGGTACGAGAGCCCTATCGCAGCTACAACGACTGGTTTGCAGATCAGGACAATGTGCGCTTGCAGACCAAATCAAAAGAGGCCGAGGCCTTCTTTCGGCGCACCGGCATCACCTTCAATGTCTATGGACAGAGCGATGCAGAGGAACGCCTGATCCCGTTTGACCTGGTGCCCCGGATCCTCTCGAATACCGAGTGGAACCGTCTTGCCAAGGGGATCGCGCAGCGCGTGCGGGGCATCAATGCATTTCTGCACGACATATATAACCGGCAAGAGATCATCAGCGCCGGAATCTTGCCGAAGCGGCTGATCGCCGAAAACGATGCTTTCCTGCCGCAAATGATCGACTTCACGCCGCCGGGCGGTGTCTACACCCATATCGTCGGCACCGACATTGTCCGCACGGGCGAGAATGATTTCTTTGTCCTCGAAGACAATGCGCGCACGCCCTCAGGCGTGAGCTACATGCTCGAAAATCGCGAAACGATGCTGCAAATGTTTCCTGAGCTATTCAGCAAGATCAAAGTGCAGCGCGTCAGCGACTATCCCAAAAACCTGCGCCTCTCGCTTGAGGCGGCAGCACCCAGGCATTGTGAGGGCCGGCCCTGCGTAGTGGTGCTCACCCCCGGCATCCACAACTCCGCCTATTACGAGCACAGCTTTCTGGCCGATCAGATGGGGGTCGAACTTGTCGAGGGCCATGATTTGCGCGTGGTGGACGGGCATATCGCGATGCGGACCACCAAGGGCTACAAGGTGATTGATGTCATTTATCGTCGGGTGGATGACGATTTTCTCGACCCGCTCACCTTTAATCCGGACTCTATGCTGGGGGTGCCGGGCATCATGGATGTCTATCGCGCAGGCAATATCACCATCACCAATGCGCCCGGCACTGGTGTAGCCGATGACAAGGCGATCTACAGCTATATGCCTGAAATCGTTGAGTTCTACACAGGCGAAAAGCCGATCCTGAAAAACGTGGAAACCTATCGCTGTGCCGAACCGGAGGCGCTGCAATACGTGCTCGACAATCTGTCTGAACTCGTGGTGAAAGAGGTGCATGGCTCGGGCGGTTACGGGATGCTCGTAGGGCCGGCTGCGTCGAAAAAAGAGCTGGCCGCCTTTGAAAAGAAGCTGAAGGCAAAGCCCGCCAACTACATCGCCCAACCGACACTGGCACTATCGACCGTACCGATCTTTACCGAGACCGGGCTTGCCCCGCGCCATGTGGATTTGCGGCCTTTCGCACTGGTCTCGTCCAGTGGCGTTGACATTGTGCCGGGCGGTCTGACGCGCGTGGCCCTGACCGAGGGCAGCCTCGTCGTCAATTCCAGTCAGGGCGGCGGCACCAAGGACACCTGGGTTTTGGAAGACTGATATGCTGGGAAAAACCGCAGGTGGACTTTATTGGATGTTCCGGTTCCTTGAACGGGCCGAAAACACGGCGCGCCTGGTCGAGGCGGGCTTTCGCATCGCACTGACACGCTCAAGCGATCCGGTCTCAGAATGGAAGTCGGTCATTGTGACCTCGGCCGCGCAAATGGCCTATGAGGCGAAACATGACGGCTATGACAGCGCCCGCGTTATCGACTTTTTGCTGCGCGACACGGAAAACCCAAGTTCGGTTCAATCCGTCATCAAGGCGGCGCGAGACAATGCGCGGCTGGTGCGCACCGCCCTGACATCCGAAGTGTGGTCGGCAGTGAACGAAACCTGGATGCTGTTGACCGATCGGCTCAAGCACCCGGTGGCCGAGACGGATTTGCCAGAGGTCTTGGCCGCCATCCGCCAGCAATCGGCCCTCGTTCGGGGGGCTCTGCACGGGACAATGCTGCGCAACGACATCTACGACTTTTGCCGGATCGGCACCTTTGTCGAACGCATGGACAGCACGGCGCGCATTATCAATGTGAAATACTACACATTGCTCCCTTCCCCGTCGCTTGTGGGCAGCCGGATGGACAATGTGCAATGGGAAACGATCTTGCGTTCGGTCTCAGGACACCGGGCGTTTCGCTGGGCGATGGATGGTGAATATAACGCTGCCAATATCGCGCAGTTCCTAATCCTCGATGGGCGGATGCCAAGGTCGCTGGCCTTCTGTGCAGGCAAAATCGCCGACAATCTGACCTATCTGGC
Organism: Cognatiyoonia sp. IB215182; assembly: GCF_033963905.1. Taxonomy (NCBI): domain Bacteria; kingdom Pseudomonadati; phylum Pseudomonadota; class Alphaproteobacteria; order Rhodobacterales; family Paracoccaceae; genus Cognatiyoonia; species Cognatiyoonia sp. IB215182. The sequence continues at coordinate 171,078 of NZ_JAXBMB010000009.1, read as the reverse complement.
CAAACAATACGAGGATGAAAAGCAAAGCGTGACGCTTGCAAACGGCCTTCAACAGCGACTGCGTGATCGCAGCATTGATACGATTTTCGATGAAGGACTGCACGAATTTCTGACAACGGTCATCAACGACACTGCCCAACTCGGTCTGCAGATCGAGGATGATTACAGGTTCAACGCCTAGATGCTTCTCAAGATCAGCCACATTACCCGCTACGATTATGACCATCCGGTTGATTACGCGTTACAAAAGGTGCGGCTGCGCCCGCTGCCAAATCCACTGCAGGAGATCGAGGATTGGGATTTGACCGTTGAAGGCGGCAAGGTTGAGGCGACATACGCCGATCATTATGGCAACCATGTGGACCTAGTCAGCGCAACTCCGGGGACGCGGTCGGTAATCCTGACCGCGACCGGTACCGCGCTGACCCGCGACGCCGCGGGTATCCTTGGCCGCAATGCAGGACGCGCGCCACTTTGGCATTTTGCACAGACGACACCGGCAACGGTTGCGGGCGAAGGTGTCGAAGAATTGTCTCAGGTGATCGGACAACATGCGACACTGCTTGATGGATTGCATGCTTTGTCGGCGGCGATCCTTCAAAAAGTGCCCTACGAGATCGGCAAGACACATCCCAACACAAGCGCGGAAGAGGCGATCGCCATCGGCCACGGTGTCTGTCAGGATCACGCGACAATCTTTGTCGCCGCTGCCCGCAAGGCCGGTCTGCCCGCCCGCTACGTAAGCGGTTATCTCTTCATCCCCGACCGAGTCGATCAGGATGCTAGCCACGCCTGGGCCGAGGCGCATGTGGATGGTCTGGGCTGGGTCGGTTTTGATGTCTCGAACGGGGTATGCCCTGATGAAAAGTACCTGCGGCTTGCAATCGGTCGTGATGCAAAAGACGCAGCACCGATTTCAGGGCTTCGGATGGGAAGTGGACGCGAGGGCTTGATTGTATCTTTACAGGTCCAGCAGTAAGGCTTTCACATCGTGCAACCGACCAAAGGACTGATATGACATATTGCGTGGGCTTGCGCCTGAATACCGGGCTGGTCTTTATGTCAGACACGCGCACCAATGCGGGCGTTGATAACTTTTCGTCGGCCCGCAAGATGTTCACTTGGTCAATCCCGGGCGAGCGGTCGATCACGCTGATGACAGCCGGAAATCTGGCGACAACACAGGCCGTGGTTTCGCTGCTAGAGGAACGCTCCAAGGCGGTCGAGGATCGGGATCCCAGTATCCTGCGCCAATCGACAATGTTTCAGGTCGCGCGCCTTGTCGGCACAACCTTGAAAGAGGTGATTTCTTACAGCAGCCCGACCGGACAAACCGCCGATGACCGCTTTAGCGCGTCCGTCATCGTCGGCGGTCAGATCAAGGGTGGGCAGCCGACGATCTTCCTGGTCTATCCCGCGGGCAACTTCATTGAAATCACGGAAGACTCACCGTTCTTCCAGATTGGTGAGACAAAATACGGCAAACCCATTCTCGTTCGTGCCTATGATGCAGACATGCGCTTTGAAGAAGCGGTGCGTCTGCTGATGGTGTCCTTCGACTCAACAATCAAATCCAACCTCTCTGTTGGGTTGCCGCTCGATCTGCACATCTACGAAAACGACAGTTATCATACAGACCGTCAAAGGCGGATCGAAGAAGGCGATGTGGCTTATACAAAGACCACTGCCGCCTGGAGCAATGCGTTGAAATCAGCGCTGGAACAGCTGGAGACGTTCGAGATTTAGCAGAACGGCTTCAGCGGCGGTCTTGTTGACCATAGCGTCGCATCATCATCTCAACGCTACTGCTGACAATTTGCGCCATCTCCTTAACCGAGACCACAGGGGCGCCGAAAACCACCGGCCAGAATGCTTTGCCTTTCAGGAGCGAGATAAACTCTTCAGCAGCCTCTCGCGGGTCGTCGATACAAAGCTGGCCATCGGCTGCCGCCTCTCGCAGCATGGCCTCGAAAGACGCCTTGTAGTCGGTCTTTTCCTGATTTTCCTCGACCAGTTCGGGGCTACGCAACACCTCACTCATCACCAACCGGGTTGTCGCCATAATCTCGGGTGAGGTCATCAGGTGCCCTTCGGCCTCACCCAAAGCGGTCAATTGGTCGCGGATATCCCGCCCTTTCTCGTATCGCACATCAAGGGTTTCGGTGAACTTCGCCCAGTGACGGCGGATCAGTTCCTGAAAGAGTTTTTCCTTGCTTTCGAAATGCTTATAGACGGTCCGCTTTGAGGCCCCGGCCCGCGCCGATATCCGGTCCATGCTTGCGGCGCTGAACCCGTTTTCATGAAACTCGGCGACGGCGGCTTGAAAAATCTGCTCGCGCTTTACGTGTGTTGGGCAGACAGTGTCGTTCATGCGGTGCCTTCGGCTATCCTATTAGATTAATTGGTAAACGCACCGGTTTACAACTGTCAAACCGCGACGTAAGGTAAACTCACAAGTTTCCACCCACCTATAGCAATCACGCCAACAGGAAGGTTCAAACATGAGTCTCACACTCAAACTCAATGGCGTCGAACGTGTTGTCGACGCAGACCCGGATACCCCGCTTTTGTGGGTTCTCAGAGACGAGTTGCGAATGACCGGTACAAAGTTTGGCTGCGGTGTTGCATCCTGCGGATCCTGCACCGTGCATGTTGACGGTTTCCCAACCCGGTCGTGCCAGGCCTACGTGGGAGACCTCGATGGGGCCGAGATCACAACCATCGAGGCCATTGGCGAAACCAAAGAAGGTGCGGCTATTCAGCAAGCTTGGCAGGAACTGGACGTGGTGCAGTGCGGCTATTGCCAGTCGGGGCAGATCATGTCCGCCGTTGGCCTGCTGACCGAAAACCCCAAGCCGACGGTCGAAGAGATTAACGACTACATGCACGGCAATGCCTGCCGCTGCGCCACCTATCAACGCATCCGCGCCGGTATCCAGCGCGCATCAGAAATTCTGGAGGCTTGATCATGACTATCAACACGTCTCGTCGCGGTTTCCTGAAAGGCTCCGCTGCCGCCGGTGTTCTGCTCGTCATCGGCGCGCGTCCCGATGGCGCCTTGGCCGCGGGTGATGCCGCCGCACAATTGAACCCATTTGTGAAGATCGGCGCGGACGGCCGCGTCGTCGCCGTCATCAAGCACTTTGAAAAGGGGCAAGGACCAGCGACCGGTCTGTCAACGCTAATCGCCGAGGAAATTGGCGTCCGCATGGATCAGATCGATTATGAATTTGCGCCCTCCAATCCGGAACTCTACGCCAACCTCGCCTTCGGTCAGTTCCAGGGCACCGGCGGCTCAACGGCGATGGCCAATTCATTCATGCAATACAGGCAGGCCGGTGCGGCGGCACGGGCTGTGATCATTGACGCGGCCGCCACCGAATGGGGTGTTGACGCCGGATCGCTGGATATCGTTGACGGGGAAGTCACCGGCGCCGGCAACGCAGCTCCGCTGGGCGATTTCGTCGCCGCTGCAGCCGAGTTGACGGCTCCTGAGGAACCAGTGCTCAAAACACCGGATCAGTGGCGCCTGATCGGCAACCCGGATGTTCGGCGGCTGGACAGCGCGATCAAGGGTGACGGCACGGCGATGTTCGCAATGGACGTCTTTCTGCCGAACCAGATGATCGCCATGCTGGCCCGTCCGCCGCAAATGGGCGGTCTGGTGACAAGCTTTGACGACAGCGAGGCGCAGACAATCCCCGGTTTCATCCGTGCTGCGACATTGCCCAACAATGCCGCCGTGGCTGTCTACGCCGAAAACACTTGGGCCGCGATGCAGGCACGTGATCTGCTCACCGTCGAATGGGATCTGTCGAATGCCGAGGATCGCGACAGCGCCCAGATCAAGGACGAGATCATGGCGGCCCTTGATGCGGAAGAGGAATTCAACGTCCTCAAAAATGACCCCGCGCCGATAGATCAGGCCGCGACAGTCATTGAGGAAACTTTCTACTTCCCACTTCTGGCCCATGCGCCGATGGAGCCGCTGAACTGTACCATCGAAGCAAATGATGATGGCGGCATCACCTTGCACGATGGCGCGCAATTCCCGACCGGGCCGCATATGGCACTCGCGCAGATTTTTGAGCTGCCGATGGACAAGGTCCGCATCAACACGATGCTCGCCGGTGGGTCGTTCGGGCGGCGCGCTACGCCGACGGCAGATTATCAGGTCGAAGCCGGGCTGGCCTTTGCGATCACCGACCGGACCCGCCCCGTGAAGCTGGTGTGGAGCCGTGAGGACGATATCAAGGGCGGCTACTACCGCCCCGCCTTTGGCCACCGTGTGCGCGTGGGCCTCTCTGAAGCGGGTGAGATCGTCGCCTGGGATCACCGCATTGCGGGCCAGTCGATCATGAAGGGTACTGCCTTTGAGGCCTTCGCCGTGCATGACGGTGTCGATCATTCCTCGGTCGAAGGTGTCTCTGACACGCCCTACACGATCCCCGGCTTCCATGTGGGCCTGACTGATACCAGGAAGGCGACAAGCACGCTCTGGTGGCGCGCGGTTGGTCACACGCATACGGCTTATGCGATGGAAGTGATGATGGATAAGGCCGCCCGCGCCGCAGGCCGCGACCCCGTCGAATTCCGCCTCGCGCATTTGGGCGATAGCCTGGACGGTCAACGCAAGGCCGCCGTACTGCGACTGGCAGCGGAACAAGGCAATTGGGGTAATGCACCAGCAGGCCATACGCAGGGCATCGCGGTCCACAAGTCCTTCGGCAGTTTCGTCGCCGAGGTCATCGAGATCTCAGGCGATGCGGAGGCCGGCGTTCGTATCGAAAAGGTGACTTGTGCCGTCGATTGCGGGATCGCTGTGAACCCTGATGTGATCAAGGCCCAGATCGAAGGCGGTGTCGGTTATGGCCTTGGCCACGCGATGCGAGACGAGATCACACTGACCGGCGGTGTCGTTGATCAGTACAACTTCCCCGACTACGAGCCCTTGCGCATCGGCGATATCGGCGCGATCGAAACGCATATCGTTGCCTCAACCGAAGCCCCAACAGGCATCGGTGAACCAGGTACGCCCCCTGCCGCCCCAGCGCTGGCCAATGCCATCGCGAATGCTGGCACGCTGGTGGCGATTTTGCCAATGGTGAACGACGGCGTCGTGTTCGCTTGATTAAGTGGGATAGCTGCCGGCCATCCGGTCGGCGGCTTCCAACGCTATGCTTGTCCGACGTCCGGACAAGCCGGGAAAGCGGTCAAACCAGCCGCACGCCCCTCGCCATCGGGAGTGGCCAGTTTGCTGAGCTAAGCTTCCCTTAACGATCTCCAAAATTGACGCCATTCGATGCGCCTTCGGATAGATGGCGTCGACTCCCCGGCAGTCGAAACGCAGTTTCCATGAGAGGGGTTCATGACCGTCCTTAGCAGCCGAAACCTGATTGATGTGCCCGGATGACTGTGGCAGCGCAGGCCGGATGTTTGACACTGCAATGTGGATAACGCGCGCAAGGGGAGTATCGGATTGCCTGAAAGAACACAGTTTTCCGTATCTCTTGAGAGGCTAGGTCCAAGCGTCAAACTAACCATGCCCTGCCTCATCAAATTTGATCTTAGCTCAGAACCCAATGTCATGTGGGTTTGCTCCAAGAGCGCGCACAGCACGACAGCTGAGCGAGCAAAAATGTAAGGAATACCGTGCCTAGAACCAGTTGCCTCGATATGCTAGCCATGTCGGGACAACGCCATTCATGATGCAGCCGAGAGCTTATTACGATGAAACGTGTTTTTAGAAGTCGAGTTTACGTGAGTTTGTTGCTTTTGTCGGGGTGTGGCTATGCCTTTGACGCCGAAACTCTCACATTTGTCGAGGCACCAGGTACCTCGATGGGATTCAATGTCCAAGGTTGGGAATGGCCAGGCACAACAGCGCCAACACGTGTCGAATCGAGTGGCGAACAGGGCCAAGGTAATGGTCCCTCGTCTTCCGGATCGAATGAAAGCTCTGGAAGTGCTACGTCTGGCAGCAGCGACAGCTCGTCGTCGCAACCTCCGAGCAGTGACACCGATGATGACGATACGTCAAGCGGTGGGACAAGCCCTTCGCCAGCCGATGATGACAACTCGTCAGGCGGTGGCACAGGTCCTTCACTCCCTGGCGATGACAGGCCGGATCTTCCATCAATTCCGGGAGACATTGGCGGTCCCGGTCTTGGCGGAGGGGTCGATCCGGTGGGTGACCTACCCCCTGGTGGTGGCTTTAACGGGTTGTTCTAACGCATGATGCGGGCGGCGCTGTGCAGTTTTGCGATACTGGCTGCGGCACCCGTCTTTGCCCAACCTGAAACACCAAATTACCGGTATGCTATTGTTGTGGGCAATGCCGAATATGAGCATATGCCTGCACTGCCGAACCCGGACGCAGATGCAGACCTTGTTGCATCGTTTCTGGAAGATGCCGGATACATCGTCATTCAGCAGAACAATCTGACCCGTCAAGGCTTTGAACAGTTTTTTCGAAACGTGATCCATGGTCTGCCGGACGATTCTGAGGTCTTGTTCTATTACTCCGGCCACGGCTTCCAAATTGGGGCAAGTAACTACCTTATCCCAGTCGATGCGCAGATTTCGACCCAATACGATGTGCCGTTCCAGACGATGTCACTCGATACTTGGATTGCTGCGATTGCGGCCAAGGCTGATTTGAAGCTGTTTATTCTCGATAGCTGTCGGGATAATCCGTTTATCGGGACAAGTGTCGTTGATGGGCCGTTTTCGACGCAAGAAGTCGTTGAGACCGGGTTTTCCAGTCAGGTTGCGCCCACCAATTCAATAATCTCATTTTCAACATCTCCAGGTGCTGTTGCATATGACGGTATCGGCGACAATAGCCCCTATACCGGGGCGTTTATCACCGAGGCGCGCAGCAACCCCACCACGGCCATCGAAGCGATTTTTACAAGCGTGCGCGAAGAGGTTTCCTTTCGGACGGACGGAAGGCAGATCCCCTGGTCAAACTCTACGCTGGATGGGGATATCTACTTTTTCGTGGAAGATGTTCGGCCGCCGACTTTGGACGCTGACCGGCCAGCCATTGGCACAGGCGCAGGACTAGATCTGCCCGAAACTGTCAATATCTCAGAGGCTTGGGATCGCAATGTTCGCATCGGCACGCGCCTCGCTGACCTTGAAATCGACGCTGCACTCGACACTGTTACGCTGCTCAAGACACCGGAACACGGGCTGCTCACCTATACGGATGTCACGCGCGGCCTCCAACTGATTGGTGCAGAAATTGAGGTGGCACTGCGCGAAGGTGACACGGTGCCCGCAAGTGCGTTGGATCGCCTGAGCTATTCGCCCAGACTGTCAGATCTGACCGATATCAGCCAAGAGAACCCGGGACGCACGGACAACCTTGTTTTCGCCGCCGGCGACAATGAAATGAATGTCCAGGTCAACCTGACCGTCAACGCGTGCGACATAGAAGCCGGCGCACAGCTTGACCCACAAGGGGTGGGGATCGAAGTAACGGCTGAGGACATGCGCATCGATTTGGCATTGGAAGCCTGCCGCCAAGCTGTCGAGGATTTTCCAGAGACCGAACGATTTCACTACCAGTTCGCCCGCGCTCTTTTGGCGCACAAGCGTTATGATGACGCCAAAGAGCATCTGGAGAGAGCACGGGATCTGGGTCACATTCGCGCCTATACGGGGCTTGCGGGTTTGGAGACGATCCAGTCAGCCGTTGCGGGTGGCTTCCAGGTGGGCGAGGCGCCTGCCTCAGCACTGGCAAATTACGAAACGGCTGCGGCGAATGGCGATGCCTTGGGTGCTTATGGGCTGGGGCGGCAACTTCTTCGTTTTGGCGAAAGTGATGCTGCAAAAGACCGTGGGTATGAGCTGCTCTTGCGAGCTTTCGATGCGGGATATGTTCAGGCCTTGAATGAACTGGGTGCCTATCATTTCAATGAAAACGGCGGCGGTTACGAGCCGGAACGCGGACTGCGCTATTTTCAGGAGGCGGCGGGCCGTGGCAGCGCATTTGGCTTCAACAACCTTGGACTGATCTACACCAATGGTCTCGGCACCATTCCCCGTGATCTCCCTCTTGCGATCGAGAATCTCAAAGCGGCATCAGACAAAAGCCATCCGACGGCACCGACAAGTCTTGGGCGCATCTACGACGGTGCAGAAGGTTTTTCTGCAGATTATCAAGTCGCTATGGAGTGGTATGACCTCGGGCTCGCGCGCGGGGACCCTTGGGGCGGCGCGAACGGCGCCTGGATCATACTTAACCAAGCACCTGCCGGATACACCGAGGTTGATGCGGCAGTGCGTGCAGCAAAAGCCGCAGCCTTGCAAAATCGCGATGCGGCAGAGCAAGCCCGCAACCTATTGCAGCCACTTTCCAATCGCGTTCTTAACGCGGCCGCCCAAACGCTTTTGGCGGAGATGGGCTATCTGCAATCAGCCATTGATGGACAATTCGGCACCCTATCTCTTTCGGCCTATCGGCAAGCGTTAGATGGATATGCAGACATTGAGGCAGAGAACGAACCCCAAGCGCGGCTGGTTTCGATTGCACGTGCCTACTACAAAGATTCGAAGTTCAGGGTCGACACTTTCTAAGGTTGTCTTCGTTCTGGGCAGATCAGCATCTCTGGTGTTTTGGATGTGATCGACAACCGAATAAGGGCCAGCCTTCTTTGCCAATCGTCTATGCCACTCCCACAATTAAGGTCGATGTTTTGGGCAGCCCAAATTCATGTGTCGAAGACTGTTCGCACTTGAATTCTGATGTGTTCTCGGTATTTCCTCAACTGTACCCAGCGTACTGATCGACTGGAGTCTCCTCACGGTTTTTCCAAGACAAGACTTCGGCCTCGAAGCGAAAGAGGCTTTGGATGGGGGGTAGGTGTCGCTCGGATATCTGGTTGAGGGCCGCCCATTGTGACCCAGCTCCCTGAAATCAGGCCATTGAAGTGTTAGTGATCCGTCCGAGCAAAGGATGGACTATGAAACGTAGATTTAGTGACGAGCGGATCATTGGGATGATCAAAGAGTACGAGGCAGGGGTGAAAGCGCAGGAACTGTGCCGGAAGTACGGGATCAGCGACGCAACATTCTACAAGTACAAAGCCAAATTCGGCGGGATGAACGTGTCGGATGCCAAGAAGCTGCGGGCGCTTGAAGACGAGAACAATCGCCTGAAGCGTATGTTGGCAGATGCGATGCTCGACAATGCGGCACTGAAGGATCTCGCGACAAAAATTATTGACGGTTCGGCATGAGGCTGCCATCGGTCCGAGGACCATGCCGGACATGTGAAGCGAAGGGCCGTGTCAGACGTGATGGATCGGCATGGCCTCAGTGAGCGTCGGGCATGCGCGTTAGCTGATCTGCACCGTTCAGTCTTTCAGTACAAGAAGCAGGATCAGGGTGATGATGCTTTGCGCAAACGACTGCACGAACTGGCGAATGAGCGTCGCCGGTTCGGGTATCGCCGTCTGGGCATCTTGCTTGCCAGAGAGGGGTTCGAAGTGAACCACAAGAAGCTATTCCGGATATATTGCGAAGAAGGGCTGGCGGTGCGCCGGAGGCGGTCGCGCAAGCGTGCTTTGGGAACACGTCGGCCCATTCTGGTGCCGGATCGCGCCAATCAGCGTTGGTCGTTGGACTTTGTCTCTGACGCCTTTGAAGATGGGCAGCGGTTCCGCGTGCTGTGCATCGTGGATGATTGTACACGCGAAGCCTTGGCAACTGTCGTGGATCGTTCGTTGTCAGGTGCGCGGATGACCCGCGAACTGGACGATCTGATCCGGCGGCGCGGTCAGCCTGACATGATCGCCTCTGATAACGGAACCGAAATGACATCGCATGCCGTGCTCAGGTGGTGCCAGGACACGGGCGTCGGCTGGCACTACATCGCGCCCGGAAAGCCGATGCAGAATGCCTTTGTCGAGTCATTCAACGGCAGGCTCAGGGACGAATGCTTGAATGAACATATCTTCGGAAACCTCGCCGAAGCCCGGCAGATCATCGAAAACTGAAGGATAGATTACAACACACAAAGGCCACACACATCGCTTGGCGGACTGGCCCCGGCCGTCTACGCCAATCTCAACCGCGCCACCCGGCCCGCTTCGCTTGAGCTACGCAAGGGCTCCGCTCAGCAGGCCTTGACCGCAAACCGATCAACAGAAAGAAACAGGAACGGATTCTACACCTGAACGGCCCGGATCAGGGAGCTGGGTCAATTGGAAATCAACCCTGACATAGCTCTACGATCAAGCGCCTGGTGGCCCTGCATCATCAGTATAGAGGCATTCTTGTCGTCGCCAGATGCGTCGAGGAGGAGCCTGCGAAAACTATCTGTATTGTGGACAAACAATAGGTTTCAATTGCAAAACACCGCGGGATTGATTGACTGGAGTGATTTTGTTTTCAGTTGAAGTAATGTCTAATAATCTGTACCGGCTTCAACTGGGGCGATGCTAAACCGGACGCCATGCGCAGAATACGAAAAAATCTGAACCAACGATCTGCAACTGGAGTCTTCCAGCCATTTGCATTAGCGGTAAAGAATGATGACATGCTCAAGTTCTCTAAAAGTTGATCGGCAGAATGGCAGCAACACAGCACCTTCTGGCGGGCTCACGCAATGACACGCGTTGCCGCGCTTGTTCCGCTCAAACTCCATTCGAGACGACTTCCAAACAAGAACTTCTTGCGTTTGGGTGATCATCCGCTTGCGCGCCATGTCTTCGAAACTCTGACAGGGGTGGAGACACTCAACGAAGTATACTGCTACTGCAGCAAGCCGCAGGTGATGCAACTGCTTCCCGAATCGGTGCGGTTTCTCGCCCGACCCGAACGGCTCGATCAAGACACGGTCAAAGCGAACGAGCTCTTTCGTTATGCCGTCGAGCGTATCTCGGCCGAGGTTATTGTGCTGTGCCATGCGACGGCGCCCTTTATTAGCCGCGAAACAGTTCACGCCTGTGTCGAAGCCGTTAGCACTGGCCGCTACGATTCCGCTGCTTCGGTGATCAAGCTAAGAACCTATTGCTGGCATCGTGATGAACCGCTCAACTACGACCCCGCTGCAATGGCGCAGACGCAGGATCTCGCACCGGTCTACGCCGAAACAAGCGGGGTCTATGTCTTCCGAAAGGCGGACTACCTAACCACAAACACGCGCATTAATGGTCGGACATTCCTGGCGGATGTCGATGCGCGTGAAGCCGTCGACATCGACTATCCGGAGGATTTTGCGCTTGCGCAAGCGTTGTTGGATTTCGATCCGCGCGGGACCTTGAAGCAGAGTTCCGAGTACTTCGTGGGCCTGATGAACTCGACAGCACGAAATCGAGACATTAAGCTGGTCACCTTCGATTTAGACGGTGTCTTGATTGACTCCGTGCCTGCCATGAAAGTGGCATGGTCCGCCGCCTGCGAGGCGGCCGAGCTCAGTATTCCTTTCGAGCGCTATGCGAAAGGCATCGGCTTTCCTTTCCGCGAAATCCTGCGTCAGCTTGAGATCGACGACTCTCTGCACGCGACAATCGAACAGGTCTACAATGCGGCTGCAATCGCTGCTCAGGACAAGATCAAGACATATCCTGGTGTAAGCCATGCGCTTGCGCGCTTACAGAAGGCGGGTGTGAGGGTGGCGGTCGCAACGTCGAAGAACCGCGAACGTACGACCAAGATCTTGGCAGAATTGTTGCCCGATATCCAATTTGATCACGTCACGACCCCTGACGACGTCAAGTCCGGGCGCGGAAAGCCGCACCCCGATCAACTTATGTATTGCGCGCTTGAAGTCGGCATCGACCCGCAAAACACGATCTATGTGGGTGATATGGAAGTCGACAAAGAGGCATCTCAGCGCGCAGGATTCCGTTTCGTACATGCGGGTTGGGGATACGGGACCCTTGAGAATGTTAACGACGTCTGGTTTGCATCGATGAACGACTTCGTCGAGTTTCTGCTCGAATGACCCAGCCCCACATCACGGTTCATACAAAAGGTCGTATTTTCAAAAATGCACGCCGCTTCCGTTGGTGGGTGGCTGCCAAGCTTGCGAAGCGCAGGCTCAAGCGCGGGCCGCCGTCCATAGAGATCACGCAGGCCGATGCCAAACGCTTCCCGTTTCTAGAGTCGTATCTCAGTACCACCAAGTGCGATCTGCTAGAGGACTACCAGCAGGGCGGCGTCCAAAGGGTCAGCCCCGTGGATGGTCGTACGTATTCGCAGATCTTCGGCATTCTCATGAACAAGTACCACATGAATGTCCTAGCGCCCACCGACTGCAAAGACGTCAAGATCGGAGACTGTCTGTTTGAATTGATCTACTTTGGCGAAGTAATTGCGCTTTGTGACGCAGATGGGCGCCGAATGGCGATGCTTCGCCCATTTCTAAATCAAGAGCAGCTAAGTACAGTCGCTGCCGAGTTTCAGGTGGAGTTGGCGCGCTACCGCGCGACCCAACTGAAAGCACCCCGCCGGCCCGCTCTGTTAATGGGAAATACACGACCGCTGCACTACGTCGGGGAAGTGGTTGGATATCTGTATTTTAAGCATGCGGAACTTAAAGCTCTGAAAGAGCCACTTCAGGTGATCGAAACCCTGAACCAGTCCTATTTTGGACTTGAAAAAATCTTCGCACCTTACATCCAGTCCACGGTTATGCGGTACACAAAAGTAAACGCCTACTGCCGTCAGAACGACTTGATGCTTATCTCTGGGGCCCGTCCGAGCGGCGTCAGCCTTTCAAACCTCAGCGCTGCACTTCCCTGGTGCGCACCAATTCTTGCCAAGGAAGCCGCCAGCGCACAGCAGGCGAGACATGCGACGCTACCGCCCAACCCAATGGTCGTTGTTATCAGCATTGATGTGGAGAAAGATCGCTTCCCACAACAGCAAGAGCTCGCATCGATCCTGCTGACGCAACTGGTAGACTACGCCGCTGATAGAGGGCGCAGGTTGGTCGTTGCGTGGGACGGATGGACGATTAGAGCGCAGGGAGTTACTTCAAACGATCACATGATGTTCGAGCGTATCAGAGCCATCACTTCTGAATTTGAGCGCAGGTGGAGCGAAGAAATTACGTTCACTAGAATTTACGATCTTCCATTCGCTGAAAAGGTTGCGTTTTGCATGGAGATCGAATTCTTCAGCTCAACCCACGGGACGGCGGCGATGGTGGCGGGTGGGATGTGTGGTAAGCCCGGTTTCTGTTATCATAACCCTGTTGAACTGGCGACTGAGCTACCGCTGCGGTACAAGGCCGTTCATGTCTTGTCGCCAGAAAGGGCCTACTTTCTTGAACCTATCCCCGAGCATGAGCCGCAACACCACTGGCCGTTCGGTATTGACTTGGACGCCGTTCCATCGATACCCAATCTCTTAGGTAAGAAACTGGATTCAGCCGGGAGCGCGGACTGAAGCCCGGAAACTCTGGACTTCACAAGCAGTTGGACCTGTCCTAAACACAACTACGGCGCAAGGTCAGCTCAATCTCCTTGATGCGCTCAGACTTTTCCCGCCAGACTAAATGGTTTCCGCCGGCGTTCGTTTGCATACCTCAATCGCTGCATCTGCGTTTAGCGGAAGGGTACTTGGTCCGTCGACTTGAGTTGAACAAGATTAACATTGGTTATCTGTTTCGTGAAAAAAACGGACGTGGCAATACTCGACATTTGGGGATTGAGTTCGTCGACGAGATCAAGCAATTTCGCGACGCTGGCTCAAAAATGGCTCTAGCCTGTTCATGAGTATAGTTTTCAACCCAGTGTCACCGTCACTGAACTTGCTACAGAGGAAACTTGGATACAATGGTTGATGCAGTTATCGCTTGGGTAGACGGTGCGGACCCTGTGCACAGAGATAAGCGAGAGAAATATGCAAATCAGGAGAGTACACATCAATCAGACGCTTATGCTGCTACACGGTTCTCAGACAATGGCGAGTTACGCTTCTGTATTACTCTCATTAGAAAACATGCGCCCTGGATTGGCAGAATCTTTCTCATAACTGACGCACAACGACCGAAATGGCTAGATCCAGCGAAGCAGTCCGAACTTGGCGTTACAATCGTTGATCACAAAGTAATATTCCGTGGGCATGAAGACGCACTGCCGATATTCAACAGTATTTCTATAGAAACTGTATTACACAGAGTGCCGAATATAGCTGAAAGGTTCCTATACTTCAATGATGACTTCTTTATTGTCAAACCAGTTTCCGAGTCGGATTACTTTGAGGGATCCACTCCACTAGTACGCGGCTTCTATTTCTCAAAAAATAAGCTAATGCGAGAGTTACATCGTCTTGTTGCCCGTAAGAAGTTCAAAATGCGAGGTATGGTTGGAACGCGCTTCAGGCAGGAGGACGGGATACAATTGTCTCGCAGAGTAAAAATATGTCATACTCCACATCCGATTGTTAGAAGAGACTACGAAAATCTAATGGAAGATCGAGATAGAGTACGACGTAATATTAAATTCAGGTTCCGAGATCAATCTCAGTTTGGTCCAATTCCACTTTACGTGAGTAATGGCTTGAGTAATGGAACAGTTAGGGTTGTTCGCCGTGACGACTTATATTTGGATCCTGTGGATTGTAAGGATATTGATCGCTCAGATGTCATCTTGCAACTAAAAAAAGAGTGCATTCGACACATGTGCGTACAGAGTTGGGATGATTTTGACGATCGATCGCAGATAGCCATCCGAGAAATACTAGAAGAGCTTGTTTCCGCCTGACGTGTAGTTGATTTTGAACAGTTGCAAGTATTAAGTTAAAATAGAACAGGCAATTGCAACCGGAATGAATATGTCACCTAGTGTTGTTGCATCACATCCTGCATTGCATAAGAATGCAATTGTATTCTGTGCAGACGAAAACTACTTCCCTTACGCGCTGTTCGCAGCCGAACAGTTACGCCGTACTGTCACCGATACCGATTTCGACATCGTGATCTGCGCCCCAGGTGGCATGAAGGTTCCGGATCCATTGACCTATTTGGATATCAGATTGGCCGAGATCCGAACGAATGGTCTCTTCAATGGGCTTTATTTGGATGAAAGACGTACAGAAGCGGTCTATCATCGACTTGTTTTGCCTGAAGTGTTTTCTCAGGATTATGAGCGAATTCTGTACCTTGATTCTGACATCTTTGTGCATGGCGGGGAGTTCGCAAGACTCTTCAACGCTGACCTGCAAGGGCATGCAATTGCAGCAGTAAGAGACAATTATCAGTGGTTCAATCTAAAACGCCAGATGCCTGATTTTGCTAAAATGGGATTGAAGCCAGCAAAGTATTTCAACAGCGGCGTAATCTTGATGGATGTGGCAGCCTATGATGACCGAGGTATACTCGAGCGCTGCGTGTCGTTCGGGCGAACCCATAAAGACCGACTAAACCAACACGATCAAGAACTGTTGAACTGCGTGCTTCACGGAGCATGGACCGAACTCAGCCCCGTGTGGAACTGGCAGCAGCCAATCCGGTCGGCCTATTACGAGGTCATGCTCCCCGTTGTAATCACTCACTTTATTGGCCCGACGAAGCCTTGGCACGATCCAGCCGGGCTTGTACCGCCGCGATTTGATATTCCTCTACGTGCCTTTTTGTCACGGCACTTTCCTGACAAGCAGATGCGGCCAGTGATTAGGAGCGCAGATATGTCTACGTCCTACGTCCGGAAACTCACATTCAAAAATGTGATACGTGCGTCAAAGCTGGGGCATTATGTGCGGCGTTTTCCAGATGATCTGCTTGCCAACGACTAATGGCACCTAGAATTCTGAGCCGTTTTCTGATGGCGTAGGATTGCTGTGGCACATGTTTTTTGTATCTTTGAGGCCGTGCTGCACGGTCTGATGCCAGCTAGGGGTGTGTTTGAGATTGCCAAGGCCATGTTCGCCGACGCTTGGTGCAAGCTAAAAAAGCCGCAGATGTGCTACAAAGCAAGCTATCAGAGATTGAGACGAGAATTGGAAGCCTGCTGGGACGTATTCTGGATGCGTCCTACCCGCGCGTGATCTCAGCCTATGACGACAAGATCAGCGAGTTGGAGCAGCAAAGGCTGCTCACTCAGGATCGTGTCGAACAAAGCAGCGGTCACAAGTACCCATTCGAGAAGTCGTTCGAACTCGCTTATAGGTTTTTGGTGAATCCGTATGATCTTTGGAAAAACAATAACTTAGGTGGCCTTATTGCAAAGCATAGTGTGCTGCGCCTCGTCTTTTTGGAAGGTTTGACCTACTCCCGAAAAGAAGGCGTTCGAACCCCGCAAGTATCTGAACTATTTAAGTTTTTTCAGGTTTTTGGCCAAAATGGCAAGATGGCGGAGACGAAGGGATTCGAACCCTCGAGACGGTTTCCCGCCTACTCCCTTAGCAGGGGAGCGCCTTCGACCACTCGGCCACGTCTCCGCATTCGCTTCTATGTACCAACCCCCTTGCCTACAAGGGGAAAATCACATTTCGTAGAGAAATCGGCTGCAGTAGTGATTTTGTCCCTTGTCATTGGGTTGTTCCGCATCTGAAGACTTCAAAGTATTGGTACTCTGCTGACCCAGATACTTGCAGGGATTTTGCATCGGCGTCAGGCGCTTTCATTCCATTCTCTGAAGAGTAGGCAGAGGCAATTGGAGCCCCTCAGACTGCGCCTGCCGATGATGGAGCCGATGTTCTTTGCAGGTTGGCGCACAAAGCGATTGTTGCTTTCATGTATCAAAGGTCAAAACCAGACCAGGAACACAAACACTTGCAAGAAATCCGAACAGTAAACTTCTGAAGCCGTCGGCGCCTTAGTCTTCTTTGATGGTGCCCCCACACGGACTCGAACCGCGGACCTACTGATTACAAATCAGTTGCTCTACCAGCTGAGCTATAGGGGCACTGTGCATTGCTGCAATGCTGACTCGTCAGCTTGGCGGCGTATAGCAGGCGAAGAGTCGTTAGTGCAATGCCGATTGTTGTTCGTCTGAGAAAAAACGCGGCGTCCGCAGTACGTTCAATCTTGATGGCTTGCGCAAATCTGGTTTCGCTAACTTAGAAACCGATTATGTTGGCGCGAAGCTCACGAAGACAGGCCAAGCCCGCATCATGCAGATCGCATTTCATATTGGCGCTAACTGCACCGACGAGGACCGCCTGTTGAAGTCGATCCTTAGAAATGCCGATACGCTTTTGCAGCAGGGCATCTCGGTTCCCGGGCCAAGCCGTTATCGGCGCTTGCTGCGGGAAACAATCCAGAACCTCGGTACTGACCGCCCTGCCCCCGATACGCGCGACATTCTGATCGATGCCATTGTGGAAGACGACAGCGTCAGCCGCATCGTGCTGCGCAATGACAATTTCATCTGCATCCCGAAGCGCATTTTCGACCACGGAATGTTCTATCCGCAGGCTGAACATAAGGTGCGCGGGCTGCACCGCCTGTTTCCTGATGACGAGATCGCGCTGTTTCTCAGCATTCGGAACCCGGTCACCTTCCTGCAGGAAACCTTTCAGCGGGCTCAGGCCGCGGATCTCGAAACCTATCTGGGCTTCCTGCAACCCAGCGACTTGAACTGGTCGGACGTCATCGCCCGCATCAAGGCGGGCGCGCCAGACACACCGCTGACAGTCTGGTGCCACGAGGACAGCCCACTTCTGTGGGAGGATTTGATCCGCGCGCAGTCAGGTGTCGCCACCGAGACTCAGGTGCTTGGTGGGTTGGATCAGATTGGGGATCTGCTGAGCTCCCACGGACAGATGAAGTTGCGCGAAGCGCTCGGCGAAACCGCAATAACGGATCCAGCAGTACGGCACGACATCATCGCCACGATCTGGGAGCAGCATGAGCTCGATGAGTCCGCAGATTACGAAATTGACCTGCCCGGGTTCACCCCAGCGGTCATCACGGCGCTGACCGAGCAATACGAGCGCGATCTTGAAAAGATCGATGCGATGGAGGGCGTCGCGCTATTGCTGCCGTTTCGGTAGCGCTACATGCCCAAAGCCGCCTTGTACATGTCCAAGACCGCCTCTTCCTCGGCCAGATCATTGGCGTCGCGCTTGCGTAGAGCCACGACTTTGCGTAGCACCTTGGTGTCGTATCCACGCCCTTTCGCCTCGGCCATCACCTCTTTCTGAGCGTCGGTGATGTCTTTCTTTTCCGCCTCCAGCCGCTCAAACCGTTCAACAAATTGACGCAACTCCTGTGCTGCAACATTTGTTGGGGCGTCGGTGACGGAATCGGTCATGAAAGCTCTCCTGTTTGGGCGTGCCTTTCCCTATCGCCGGACCCTGGGGGCTGCAAGTCTTGCAGTTGCCGCTGCCGCAGGGTACGTCCCCGCGCGAAGTGGAGATATGTGATGGAAAGCGTTGTCTGGATTGGGGCGGGCCTGTCATTTCTGGGCCTGATCGGGATTGTCTACAGTATTGTCGCCGTCTCTCGGGCGAAGCGCGCCAACCTGTCTGATGAAGACTTACGCGCCCGCATTTCCGCCATTCTGCCGATCAATCTGGCCGCCCTTCTGGTCTCGGTCATTGGTCTGATGGCCGTCGTGATTGGCATCATGCTCGGCTAAGCGTCCGGACCTTCCTGAATAACGATCATGGCCATCGCGGCCAATGCGGGTACGGCCGCGCCGTATTTGCGGGCCATTTGCGGGTTTGATGCGTTCCCGGCAGCCGCGCGTGCGGCGACACCAGCCAGAATGGCCGCCAGCCGGAAGAAAGCAAAGACGAGATAGAACGGCCAGTGGTCGATCCCCGCAAGGCCGCGCCTGCGCGCATAATCGGCGATGTAATCCGCCTCACTTGGCAACCCAAACGCAGCGCGGTCGATGCCCGCAAGGCCCCGCATGTCGCCCTGATTGGGCAGGCGCCATTGCATGCATTGATAGGCGAGATCAGCCATCGGATGGCCCAAAGTGGATAACTCCCAGTCCAGAATTCCCGCAATTTCAGGCGCATCCGGTGCGAAGATCATGTTGTCCAAGCGCCAATCGCCGTGAACCAGAGACACGGCCCCGTCATCCGGGGGCATCTGGGCACCGAGCCAGTCCATGATCTCAACCATTGCATCCGAACGGGTATCGACCGAGGCAAGATACTGCTTGCTCCACCGGTCCAGTTGGCGGGCGAAATAATTACCCGGTTTGCCGAAATCGGACAATCCCACCGCATTGACATCAACATCATGCAAAGCGGCCAGTGCCGCGTTCATCGCATCGTAAATCGCCGTCCGCTCCTCCGCCTGCAGATCGGGCAAGGCGGGATCCCAGAAGATGCGGCCCGGCAGATAGCGCATCACAAAGAACGCGCGGCGGCTGGGTGAAGTTTGCGGCGCGGCCAGATGCAGGACTTCGGGCACGGGGACATTCGTGCCCGCCAGCGCCTGCATCACGCGAAACTCACGATCCACCGCATGGGCCGATGGCAGAAGCTTGCCGGGCGGTTTGCTGCGCAACACATAGGTCCCGCTTGTAGCGTCCAGCTGATATGTCGGGTTGGACTGGCCGGTGCCGAATTTGGTGACGCTTTGTAGCGTCTCAAACTCGGGGATGACGTCGGTCAGATACGCCTCAAGCGCGGCGCGGCTGACCCCTATTCCTGTCGCGGCTTCCTTCATGGCGCCATTAGTGGGCAACCAAGGACCGGGCGCAAGCCATTGATTGACATCCGCCAAACCCGATGCGCCAATGCGCCAAAATCAGGGAGGCACATGATGGATCTGGGACAAACCGTGCGGCTGAAACCGGTTCTCGACGCCGTGAAAACAATGATCGCGGATGAGATCGCGCCCCTTGATGATGAATTCCTGGCCGAGGTCTCGGTGGGCGACCGCTGGACCTTTACCGACCGGCAGATCGAGATACTGGAAGGTCTGAAAGGCAAAGCCAAGGCGCGGGGCCTCTGGAATTTCTGGGACACGTTTCGTGACGGACCACAGTTCAACACGGTCGAATATGCCTATCTGGCTGAAGAGATGGGCAAAAGCCATCTCGCTGCCGAGGTGTTCAATTGCAATGCGCCGGATACCGGAAATATGGAGGTCTTTGCCCGCTACGGCACAGAAGCCATGCAAAAGGACTGGTTGGCGCCTCTGATGGAAGGCACGATCCGCTCGGCCTATCTGATGACGGAACCGGACGTGGCGAGTTCTGATGCCACCAACATCGCGATGCGCTGCGAACGCGACGGTGACGGCTACGTGCTCAACGGGCAAAAGTGGTGGGCCACGGGTGCGGGCGACCCGCGCTGTGCGGTGCATATCGTGATGGCACGCACTGCCTATGACGGCCCGAAACATGGCCAGCATTCCATGATCGTCGTCCCTGCCGACACGCCCGGCATCCAGAAACTCCGCGCGATGGAGGTTTATGGCCATGACGACGCCCCGCACGGGCACATCCATTTCCGCTATGACAACGTGCGCGTTCCGGCTGAAAACTTGCTGCTGGGCGAGGGCCGCGGCTTTGAAATTGCGCAAGGTAGGCTGGGGCCGGGCCGCATCCATCATTGCATGCGCGCGATTGGCCAAGCAGAGAAAGCGCTTGAACTGCTCTGTCAGCGTGCTGTCAGCCGCGAGGCGTTCGGCAAGCCATTGGCGCAGTTGGGCGAAAACTTCGATTTGATCGCGGCTGCGCGGATGGAGATCGAACAGGCGCGCCTTTTGTGCCTGAAAGCGGCCTGGATGATGGATCAGGGCGACAAACGCGCTGCAGCGCCCTGGATCAGTCAGATCAAGGTTGTCGCCCCGCAAGTCGCGCTGAAGGTGACGGATATGGCGATCCAAATGCATGGGGCCGCGGGCGTCTCACAAGACACGCCGCTTGCGCGGCAATGGACGCATCTGCGCACCTTGCGGCTGGCCGATGGGCCAGATGCGGTGCATCGCAGGCAGGTCGCTAGGGCCGAATTGGCGCTCTACATGTCGGGGCAGAACAGCTCGTAAATCCGTTCCAGCAGCGGGCGCACCCGCGGGTCGGCCAGCGAATAGCGCATGCTGCGCCCTTGCCTGTCGCATTGCACCAACCCTTCATTGCGCAGGCGCAACAATTGACCGGACACGTAAGATTGGCTGGCACCCAGATGCGCCTCTAGCTCACCCACCGTTTTGTCGCCGGGAACGAGCGCGCATAAGAGCCGCAATCGACCGGGGTTCGAAAGTGCCTTGAGCAGTGCTGCCGCCTCGTTCGCGGCGGCATCCATCGGGTCGGGCACATTGGTTGCTTGTTCAGCCATGGCCTCACCATAGCAGGCAACCAAATACATTCCAATATTGAAATGTATTTCCGACTTCCCTATCTTTGATTGCAGAGGAGATTCGCCATGACACCTGATGTAAAAGCGTTCTTTGACCAAGCGACTAACACCGTCTCTTACGTGGTGCGCGAACCGCAAGGCCGCGCCTGCGCAATCATCGACAGCGTGCTTGACTACGATCCGGCCGCAGGACGCACGGATACCTCATCCGCTGACGCCATCATGGCCTGGGTGAAGGCTGAAGGTTTGCAAGTGGCTTGGATTCTCGAAAGTCACGTCCATGCAGACCATCTGTCGGCAGCGCCATATCTGCAAGAGCATCTGGGCGGCAAAATCGGCATCGGGAAGAACATCACGATCGTCCAGAACACCTTCGGCAAGATCTTCAACGAAGGCACCGAGTTTCAACGTGATGGATCGCAGTTCGATGCGCTTTTCGAAGACGGCGACAGCTTTCACATCGGGCAGATGCGCGCGGATGTGCTGCACACACCCGGTCACACGCCGGCCTGTTTGACCTACGTGATCGGCGATGCGGCCTTTGTTGGCGACACACTTTTCATGCCCGATTTTGGGACCGCCCGATGCGACTTTCCCGGCGGATCGGCCGAAGATCTCTACGCCTCGATCCAGAAAATCCTGTCCCTGCCGGATGAGACGCGGATTTTCGTGGGCCACGACTACAAGGCGCCCGGACGGGATGAATTCGCGTGGGAAACGACCGTGGGCGAGCAAAAGGCCCTGAATATCCATGTTGGCGCAGGGCGTCCGATGGAGGATTTTGTGACAATGCGCGAAAAGCGCGACGAAGGCCTCGGCATGCCCCGCCTGATCCTGCCTTCGCTCCAGACAAACATGCGCGCCGGCCACTTTCCCGCGCCAGAGGATAACGGCCAGCGCTATTTCAAGGTGCCGATCAACGGCCTGTAAGGAACATCTATGCAAAACGATTGGATCATGGGCCTTCTTGGCGGAGGGCTGATTGGGCTGGCCGGTGCGCTCCTGCTCTTGGTCAACGGGCGGATCATGGGCGCGTCGGGCATCATCGGCGGATTGGTTGATGGGTCGGGCCGGCATGACTGGACCGAGCGCGTTGCGTTTCTGGCAGGTTTGGCACTTCTTCCCGGTTTGGCTGCGTTGATGACGGGGGGTGCGGCGACGCATCTGACGGAAAACTGGATCACCATTGTTATCGCGGGGCTTCTTGTTGGTGTAGGCACACGGCTGGCAAATGGATGTACGTCGGGCCATGGAGTTTGCGGCATCTCACGTCTTTCGCCGCGCGGGATTGTCGCAAGCATCGTCTATATTCTGGCTGGCGCCGTCACGGTGCTGATCTTCAAACACCTGTTGGGGGCGATCTGATGCGGGCTTTGGTGTCATTCCTTGTCGGGTCGCTCTTCGGTGTGGGTTTGCTGGTATCCGGAATGACCAACACCACAAAGGTGCAAGGCTGGCTCGACCTTTTTGGCGACTGGGATCCGACGTTGGCCTTTGTTATGGGCGGTGCCATCGTGCCCATGGCAATCGCGTGGCAGGTGACGCGGGGGCGCAGACCGGTTCTGGCAGCAACGTTTCCCGTGAGACCCGACCCAAATCTGGACCGCCCCCTGATCATCGGTTCAACCCTGTTTGGCATGGGGTGGGGGCTGTCGGGGCTGTGCCCCGGCCCTGCCATCGCCTCGCTTGGCTTCGGCGGGTTTGGAGGCGCGCTTTTTGTGCTCGCGATGATCAGTGGCATGTTGATCGCACCAAAACTCCGGCCACGTCTGGACCAGCGCTCAGTCACTGTCTAAAAGTCCGATTATGGACATCAGACAGCTTAGCCCGACCCACGCCGTCTCACCGCAGATCGCGGTTGAGGACATCCCCGCGATTGCAGAGGCCGGTTTCACGACCATTATCTGCAACCGCCCCGATGCCGAAGTGCCGCCAAGCAACCAGGCCGCCGCGATTGAGACTGCTGCAAAGGCCGCCGGGTTGAATTTCGTGGTCAACCCGGTCACGCATCAAAGCCTGAATATGGACATGGTTGCAGCGCAGAAGGCGGCGATGGATGCGGCGGGCGGGCCGACGCTTGCCTATTGCGCGTCAGGCACTCGATGCTCGATTGTTTGGTCGCTGACGCAGGCCGGTTCGATACCCACCGACGAGATCATCAAAGCAACGGCGGCCGCCGGATATGATTTGGGCGGAATGCGCGAACAACTTGACGCGCTGGCTCAAGGTTAAGTGCAGGAGGCAATTCGCCTCGCAACTCAACGATGGGCCGCCGTCAAAGGCTAAGGGACTCGGACTACCACGCGGCATGAGCAACGCGTCCTTGCTTTAACCGTATCGCGCGGGTTCACCATAGCTGAGCATTCTTTCAGGCGCCGGATAGCAGGTCAGATCACCCCGCGATATCAATCATTGGCGCCTCTGCGGGTGCAAAATCCAGTTCATCTCCTTCGTCCAAGGCGGTCATCGCCATCTCTGGCATTTCGGTATCTTCCAACGGGCCGCCGAGTTCACCGTCAAGGTCCATTGCTGCATCCATAGGTGCGGCAAGCAAGGCATCTTCGCCAGCGATGTCGGCGGCAAAGTCGGGCGACTGATCAGCATGTATACCAACCGAAGCTGCAGACAATTCATGCATGTCCGACACCGGTGCAGTGGCGATGCGCACCGCACGTTTTCCATTGGATTGCCCAAGCCGCGCATGGCGGACGGATACACCGTCAAGCGACCGCAATTTGACGGAAGCCACCGTGCAGCCCGGTAAAGGAATAAGGTCGCCAATGACAAGGTTTTCGGCCTGACCGATTGGCATCTGAAACCGGCACAACTCAGCGTCAAATGCAGCTGGCGCATCCGAGACTGCCGCCCGAAACAGTTTGGGCCAATCCTCTACAGGTTCTGCCGTGGCTTGACGCGCGGCGTCGTCTGTGACGACGGGCAGTGCCAGTGCAATCATGCCCTCTCGCTCGCCCGTGCCCAGGCTGACCCGCATCCGCACGATCCGATAGCTCTGATCCCGCAACAAAAGCCCTACCGCGCGCGCCGAGGGCAGCAGATCGCCGGAAACGGTCCCATCAAGCCAACCCGAGAATTCCGTGCCGACCACGGCATGCGGCAAGGCCTTCAAGAGACTGACGAGAAGCGGATCACACATCCGCTTGTCAGTTTTCGTCGCATTGCGAAACTCAGCCGGTTTTTCGCCGACGATTTGCGCCGTTTGCATTTCCACAACTGCCGCGCGCAACTGCATGTCCACGCCCAAAAGCCCGGCAAGATCGCCGCCGCGAAGCACGCCAACAAGCATCAGCTCGTCCGACAGGCCCGTCAGCAGATCATCAAGTGGCAGCGTCTCTTCCTCGATTGCCTGAACCGTGATGGTAAGGCCAACACTGTCCTGCGCCACTTTGGTAAGCGCAATGCGCACGGCCCGCGACGATGTCAGCGGGCTATCCGCAACATCCGTTTGCGGCTGCCCCGCCATGCGGCGCAGGATATGCGTATGTTGTTGATCAGCCATTGATCTGTCACCCGAGCTACGGCCTGACTCTAGCGGCAGATTGGTTACGTTTCCGCTAATGCGCGACCGACTGCCGCCTTGGGCAAGGTCACGCGGAACGCCGCGCCGCCCTTCTGGCGGAGATAGGTCACGTCACCCCCCAAACGTTGCATGATCTCGCGGCAAATCGCGAGGCCAAGCCCCGCGCCACCCGCCTTGGCCTGATCGGAGACGCGCGAAAATTTCTCAAAGATCAGTTGCTCGTTCTCCGGCGCGATGCCGCTCCCGTTGTCCACAAAATCGATGTGGCAGGCCCCGCCCTGTTGGTTGACGGAAATGCGCAATTCGGGCTCTGGTGCGTCGCAGTATTTTCGGGCGTTTGAGATGAGGTTGATGAAGACCTGCACGAGCCGATCCAAATCGGCAAAAAGCGGCACAGCTTCGCTTTCGCGGTCGCGGATGACCTTCAGGCCCGCGTCATGCAAACCGGCCGCACCAACAGCACGATCCAACAGATCGCTCAGCGTTCCTTGCTGTTCATTCAGCACCACCTGACCGTTTTCCAGCACGGACAGGTCAAGCAAGTCGTCCAGCAGCCGCGTGAGGCGCAGCGCCTCGGCG
Organism: Cognatiyoonia sp. IB215182; assembly: GCF_033963905.1. Classification (NCBI taxonomy): domain Bacteria; kingdom Pseudomonadati; phylum Pseudomonadota; class Alphaproteobacteria; order Rhodobacterales; family Paracoccaceae; genus Cognatiyoonia; species Cognatiyoonia sp. IB215182. The sequence continues at coordinate 145,733 of NZ_JAXBMB010000009.1, read as the reverse complement.
TGGATGATTCCGGCATAGCGCCCCTGCTCATCACTCGACATATCGCCATCGCGGAGGATTTCCGAGAATGACCGGATCGAGGTCATGGGCGTACGCAATTCATGGCTGATCTGGCTCAGAAACGCGTCTTTCTGGATCGAAAGCGCGGTCAGTTTTGCATTGGCCTCGCGCAAGGCGCGCGCGGTCCGTTCCTGCTCGGCTGATTTGGCCTTGAGCCTGTTGGAATATTCGAGGATTTGCGCCGCCTCATCAGCCACGGCGATTAGGTCTTCAACGGACACGACGCTGCCGCCAGTCAATTGGCCTATCATCGCATGAGCAGTAGCTGCACCCACCGACCCGGCGAGTTCACGTTCCAGTTTCTCGATGAATTGTGGTGTGGCCTCCGGCAAGGCTCCGGGCGAGCCCTGCTGCGCTGCCTCGCGTTCAAAGATGGCCTGCGCCTCTCCGCTGCCCAAGATGCGCTGCGACATCACCAAGAGGTCTTCCGCGCCTGCCGCCGCACGCGTCCATGACGGTGCGGCGACCGAGCGTTCGAAGACATTGACAAACTGGGCGCCCTGCAGCCGCTCCAGCGGTGCGGGAAAGCTGCAAAGCGAGCCGAGGATGAACATGCCGGTATTCAGGATCATCGACCACAGGATGCCATGCACCAGCGGATCCATTCCCTCAATCCCGAAGAGCGCGTGTGGACGCAACCATGCGATGCCGTATGGACCGGCCTCCATCACGGTTTGGCTGATCACCGCTCCTGCACCAAAGCTGGGCAGGAAAAGCGTCCAGGTCCAGATGACAAGGCCGGTGACAAGGCCGCAAGCCGCCCCGATCCTTGTCGCGCCGCGCCAGAACATGCCGCCGATCAGCGCTGGCAGGACCTGAACCGTGCCCGTGAACGAGATCAGGCCGATGGCGGCCAGCGCCGTCCCCCCACCTGACATCCGGTAGTAGATGAAACCCAGCGCCAGCACCCCTGCAATGGACAGACGGCGCGCAAGCAGGATCACGTGGCGCACATCGCCTGACATCATGGCCCCTTGCCCCCCATTCAACCGCAACCAGATCGGGACGACGATATGGTTTGACACCATCGTCGCCAAAGCGATTGCAGCCACGATCACCATGGACGTTGCGGACGAAAATCCTCCCAAAAAGGACAGGACCGCCAGCCCATCCTGCCCTTGGGCAAGGGGCACCGTTAGAACGAAAAGATCGGGGTTACTGCCGGGTGGCAGCAGGTCAAGGCCCACGACCGCAATCGGTACGACAAAAAGGCTCATCAGGAAGAGGTAAAGCGGAAAGGCCCAGCTTGCGACGCGCAGGTGCCGTTCGTCGGCGTTCTCGACAACCAGTACCTGAAACATGCGCGGCAGGCAGAGAAACGCAGCCGCTGACAGAAAAATCAGGCTGATCCAGCGCCCATGATCCTGATCCCACAAGGTGATGTCAGAGCTCTCGATCCGGCTCAGCATCTCGGACGGGCCACCGGAGACACCCCAGACGACGAAGACGCCAACGGCAAGAAGGGCGAAAAGCTTGACGACGGCCTCGACGGCAATGGCCATGACGATCCCGTGGTGCCGCTCATTCACATCAAGGTTCCGCGTGCCAAAGAGAATAGTGAAGATAGCGAGGCCGACGGCCACCCACATGGCCGTTGCGTTGAAATCGGACCTGTCCCAGGCCTCTGCGCCGGATTGGGCGAAGACCGCAAACGACAATGTCACGGATTGAAGTTGCAAGGCAATATAAGGCGTTGCCGCGATGACGGAGATAACGGTGACCACGACGCCCAGCAAAGTCGATTTGCCAAAACGCGATGAGATCATGTCGGCAATTGATGTCAAACGTTGGGAGCGCCCAATCCGGACCATCCGCCGCAAGATCCACCACCAGCCGACCATTACAAGTGTCGGGCCAAGATAGATCGTTACGAATTCGAGGCCCGACCGCGCCGCATAGCCAACCGCGCCATAGAATGTCCAGGCGGTGCAATAGATGCTGAGCGACAGCGTGTAGATCAACGGTGATTGCAGCCAATCGGAATGGCCTGCCGCCGCGCGGCGCTCGGCCAGAAACGCCACGGCAAAGAGGATGGCCACATAACTGAGTGCGGCGAATATCAGGGCGTTGAAGGACAGCATTATTCGGGGTCTTCGACCGGTGGCGCCGCATTCTCGTCCCGGAGGCGCGGAACAATCAGCGCGGTCAGGGCTATCAGCGCAACCCAAACTCCAAAGACATAAAGCAGCGCGCCTGCATTCGACTTTGGCCCCGCCCCTTCCGCCCCCCACAAAAGCGGGATACCCCACAAGACCAGCCCAAGTACTGGCAATAGCCTGACCGCATCAGTCAGACGGCGCTGCCTGTAGCTGGCGCGTTCCAGAAAGACCGGGGGCTTTGTCGGGGTATTCATGCCCCGATCAGGCTGCGGACGTGATCACGGACATCCGCGTTTGAGAAAGGTTTGGTCAGAAAATGATTGGCGCCGAGACGGCGGGCGAGATCGCGATCTTTCTCCTGCCCGCGGGCGGTCAGCATCATCACGGGGATGTCTTTGGAGGCGCTGTGGCTGCGCAAATCGCGCAGGATATCAAAACCGCTGCGCCCTGGCAGCATCACATCCAGAATAATCATATCCGGCGGCATGCTCGCGATTTTTTCCATGGCGGTTTCGCCATCTTCATGGGTGTGCACGGTCCAGCCATCGCGCGACAAAATGAAACTGATCGCCTCGATGATGTTTGGCTCATCCTCGATCAGAAGGACACGCTTGCCCATCTCATCGTCTCCCTTCTCCCTTACCGCTTAACAAACGGCCTCCCTGAAAAGAACTATCAGGGCATTCTGGCGATCTGTCAAAGCGCTGGTTGTAGTGTGACCCCTTCAATCACGGGCTCGCGACGGCTTGAACAAGTTGTTCGCGGACAGATGCGGCAGGAAATGCCCACCTCAATTGGCGGGACATTACCCGGTGGTGGGTCCGGCAGCACCAGCATCGTGCTGCGCAAGACCGGTGGCGCATCAAATCGGGGCGCTGCAACCGGAACGGCAACGGCGTAGCACAGGAACCGCGCTGCGGGCACGTTGGGCAACGCGGCTTCAATGCGCAGCGGTTGGGTTGGGCGCGCCAACGCACCATAGACGGGCCATAGAGGGCACGCGCCGCCAGTACGGGGCAACCCGAAACCCGGCACTGGCTTGGACAACAACATGGCTCCTGAGCTGTCACATATCATAAGGCCGGTCGGCGGATGCCCATCATCTGGCGGCAGATGCGCCATACGACGTAACACGGCGTCAAACGGGACCTGGAACCGTGCAGCCAACTGCACAGGGTCGTAATCGCTTGTCTGGCAGGCTATGACGAATGCGGCGAGCGGCATCGCGGCGGCGTCTGCAATATATTGGTGTGCAAACCCCGTAAGCAGCTGCGCTGGCGACCCCGTAAGGCCAGATGAAGCAACAAATGCATCAATGTCGGCGGCCGTGTTTTCCAATGTGGCCAAATGAAAACCCGTCTGCGCCAGATACTTTTCCACCTTTTCGTGGGCCGTCAATCCGACGTCGTCATCAGCATCCGGTGCCTCAAGATAGGCGATCAGCGCCTCGCTGCTTGTGGCGAGCCTGACACTGTCATTGTGGATGTTCTGGTGAAAGCGCCGTTGCCAATCGTCGTCCAGATCCTCTTGGCCCACGAGGATGGAGGATGACGACCTGATCGCGGTCACGGCGGAGATCACTTCATGCAGTGCATTTGAGAGTTTAGGGTCATGCGCCATCCGGTCATTCAAGGCCTGCACCCGGTCTTCGAGCGCCGCTAGACGGCGGGCCTGCGCCGCGATCAGATGGCTCCAGCCCGGGTAACGTGCAGCCAGTTCATCCGCACGCGAGACCTCGGCCATATTGCCCGCAAGCGCCGCAGCCGCACGCATCTGATCCAAAAGATCGCTATCGGCCCCATCGGTCAAAAGCGCCGTCTCAACGCCCAGAACGCGGGCGAGGTCCGATAAGAGTTTTCCGCCGATTCTGCGGCGGTTATGCTCGATCAGGTTCAGATAGGAAGGTGAAATCCCAACGGCTTGTGCAACCGCAGCCTGTCTCAGACCTTGATCAAGTCGCTTTTCGCGGATACGCGACCCTGTCAGACGGCGATGAGGCAATTTGAATTCCCCTTGCAGTTTCAATCGCTTTCTGCGGGCGCAGGATAACTGATTTACACATTCACACGCCCACCTGTGCATTTTTTTACAAATAAGTCCAGCACTCTCAATGGCTTGTTGCTGATTTGCTTACGTGTCTCTGACACTGACCCTGCACTGGAGGGTGCAGGCCAGGCGGACGGAGGAGGTCCAAACGGCACAAACACTAGGGAGGATCATAATGTCCAATTCGAAATTCTCGCGCCGCGGCGTGTTGAAAACTGGCATGGTGGCCAGTGCTGGCCTGGCTTTGCCGCAATATCTGCGCGCGGATGCCCATGCCGGTTTCACAAATGCCCCGGGCGAGAGCGAAGTCATTCTTGGCTTTAACGTACCGCAGACGGGTCCTTATGCCGATGAAGGTGCGGACGAACTGCGCGCCTATGAGTTGGCCGTTGAGCACCTCAATGGCGGCGGCGATGGCGGCATGATGTCGACATTCTCGTCCAAGGCTTTGGACGGCACCGGTATTCTGGGCCGCGAGGTCAAATACGTGACCGGCGATACCCAGACCAAATCGGATGCCGCACGCGCCTCTGCCCGGTCGATGATCGAAAAAGACGGCGCTGTGATGATCACGGGTGGGTCATCTTCCGGCGTGGCCGTGGCCGTTCAGGCGCTGTGCCAGGAGGCTGGCATCATCTTCATGGCGGGCCTCACCCATTCCAACGACACAACCGGTAAGGACAAGCGGGCCAACGGCTTCCGCCACTTCTTCAACTCCTACATGTCCGGTGCTGCTTTGGCGCCAGTGCTTGAGGCCAATTACGGCAATGACCGCAAGGCCTATCACCTGACGGCGGACTACAACTGGGGCTACACGACCCAGGAGGCCGTGCAATCCTCGACCGAGGCCATGGGGTGGGAAACGGTCAACACTGTGCTGACGCCGCTGACACAGACCGACTTCTCATCCTACATTGCGCCTGTTCTGAACTCCGGCGCGGACGTTCTGGTCTTGAACCACTATGGCGGGAACATGGTGAACTCGCTGACTAACGCGGTGCAGTTCGGCCTGCGGGATGCCGAAGCCAACGGCAAGAACTTCGAAATCGTCGTGCCGCTTTACTCGCGTCTGATGGCAAAGGGTGCAGGTGCTAACGTGAAGGGCATCTTTGGGTCGACCAACTGGCACTGGTCGCTGCAGGATGCCGGTAGCCAGGCCTTCGTCCGGTCCTTCGGTACAAAGTATGGCTTCCCGCCCAGCCAGGCCGCGCATACCTGCTATGTGCAGACGCTGCTTTATGCGGATGCGGTGACGCGTGCCGGTTCGTTCAACCCATGCGCGGTTGTCGAAGCGCTCGAAGATTTCGAGTTTGACGGTCTGGGCAACGGTCCAACGCTTTACCGTGGCGACGACCACCAGTGTTTCAAGGATGTGCTGGTCGTGAAGGGCAAGGAAAACCCAGACAACGAATTCGACCTTCTCGAAATCGTTGAAGTCACGCCGGTCGAGCAGGTCACCTATGCACCTGATCATCCGCAATTCGCTGGTGGTGCACTGGGCTCCTGCAACCCGGGCGCCTAAGCCAAATCTGGGCCATCGGACATCCCGGTGGCCCGTACTACAATCCGATCATCTGTCGCAGTGGATTTGCGGCATGTGCAATGGGCTGTCTGCCCAGTCTCTAACCGATCAGAGGTCACAACATGGACCAGTTTATTCTGCAAATCCTGAACGGGCTTGATAAGGGCTCGGCCTATGCGCTGATCGCGTTGGGTCTGACACTCATCTTTGGCACGTTGGGTGTTGTGAACTTTGCGCATGGGGCGTTGTTCATGCTGGGCGCCTTTGTAGCCGTGACGCTCAGCAATGTGCTGACCCTCAGCCACAAGGTGGTGGATGAGACGCGGACAGACTTCCTGGGCAATCCCTTACAGGTGGATGTGCCTTATGTTTACGACTGGTTTGGTGAAGCCGCAGGTAATGTCATCATCGACTGGGCCGTGCCGCTCGCCATTCTCGTAGCGATCCCGATCATGGTCGGCATCGGTTTCATCATGGAACGCGGGCTGATCAAGCATTTCTACAAGCGCCCCCATGCCGACCAGATCCTTGTCACCTTTGGCCTTGCCATCGTGATCCAGGAGATCGTGAAGTATTTCTACGGCGCTAACCCGATCCCCACACCGGCACCAGAGGCTTTTGTTGGCAGTTTCGATTTCGGCGTCGCCTTCGGCTTTGATCCCAATGCGATCATTTATCCCTACTGGCGTCTGGTCTACTTCTTCTTTGCCATAACAATCATCGCCGCCGTCTTTGCCTTTCTGCAATTCACGACCTTCGGGATGGTGGTCCGGGCCGGGATGGCCGACCGCGAGACGGTGGGCATCCTAGGCATCGATATCGACAAGCGCTTTACGGTGATGTTCGGTATCGCCGCGGCGGTCGCGGGCCTTGCCGGGGTCATGTACGCACCGATCAGTTCGCCCAATTACCACATGGGGATGGATTTCCTTGTTCTAAGCTTTGTGGTGGTGGTTGTGGGCGGCATGGGATCCCTGCCCGGCGCTGTCGCTGCAGGCTTCCTGCTGGGCATTCTGGAAAGCTTTGCCTCGGTCCCTGCCGTGATCGACCTGCTGCCCGGCATCAACCAGATCATCATCTACCTCGTTGCCATCATCATTCTGTTGACGCGTCCGCGTGGCCTGATGGGCCGCAAAGGCGTGATGGAGGAATAAGCCATGCTCGGACTTGAGAAAAAAGACTTCCGCCTCCTGATAATCGTCATCGGACTGACGCTGTTTGCGCCCTTCATCCTGAATCCCTTCCCTGAAGGCTCGGAGATGGCGCAGTTCAACGCCGGTTACCCGGACCTGATGCAGCGTTTTGTGATCTTCGGGATCTTCGCAATCGGGTTCAACATCCTCTTCGGACTGACGGGTTATCTGTCCTTTGGACATGCCGCGTTCCTCGGTGTCGGATCATACGCCGCCGTCTGGATGTTCAAACTGCTCAGCATGAATGTGCTGCCCGCCATCATCCTGAGCGTCATCATCGCGGGGCTCTTCTCGCTCATCATCGGGTTCATCTCGCTGCGGCGGTCGGGCATCTACTTTTCGATCCTGACGCTTGCCTTTGCGCAGATGTCCTTCGCCCTCGCCTATTCGGTGCTGACACCAATCACGGGCGGCGAGACGGGGCTGCAACTCGCACTGGATGACCCACGCATCCTCGGCGTGTCCCAAACCGAAAGCGGAAACATCCCAGTGCCAGCACTCTTCGGGCTGGAAATGCGCTCAAGCTATGAGTTGGAAGTCGGCGCATGGCTCTTCACCTTTAACGCAGGCTATTATCTTGCTGCCTTCTTCATGATCCTGTCCTTCTATCTGGCGATCCGCATCTTCCGCTCTCCTTTCGGGATGATGCTGCGGGCCATCAAATCGAACCAGACGAGGATGAGCTACACAGGCCTCAACGCCAAACCGTACACGCTGGCCGCCTTCGTGATTTCCGGCATGTATGCGGGGCTCGCCGGCGGCCTCATGGCCTCCATGGACCCGCTGGCCGGTGCCGAACGGATGCAATGGACCGCCTCGGGCGAAGTTGTTCTGATGACCATTCTCGGCGGCGCAGGCACACTCATTGGGCCGGTTCTGGGCGCGGGTATGATCAAGTATTTTGAGAACATCTTCTCAAAGATCAACGAAACGATCCTGCATGGCTGGTTCGCCTTCCTGCCGGACGGGTTGGAGAACTTCGTGGTTGCGATGATCTATCCCTTCATCGGCAAAGGCTGGCACCTGACGCTGGGCATTGTCTTCATGCTTGTGGTGATCTTCCTGCCTGGCGGCCTTGTCCAAGGTGGGCAGAAAATCATCAGCCTCTTCCGGCGCAAGAAACCGGCGCCCGCCAAACCAAACGCCACCGAACCGGCTGAGTAAGGAGAAACGATATGGGTATCCTTGAAGTCAAAGGCATCAACAAACGGTTCGGCGGGCTGCAAGCGCTGGGGGATGTGAACCTCAGCGTGGCCGAGAACACTACGCATGCGATCATCGGGCCAAACGGGGCCGGAAAATCAACACTGCTGAATGTGCTTGTCGGCAAGCTGATCCCTGACAGCGGGTCGGTCATGTTCGACGGCCAATCGGTACTGGGGCGCAAACCGCATGAGATCAATCAGATGGGTATCAGCCGGGTATTCCAGACACCCGAGATCTTCGGCGATCTGAGCGTGCTGGAAAACGTGATGATCCCCTGTTTTGCCAAGCGCGACGGCGCGTTCCGCATGCACGCCATTGAGAGCATCTTTGCCGAACGCGGGATCCAGGAACAAGCCAAGACGATCCTGGACGACGTGAATATGCTTGAGAAACAGGACATGATGGCCTCAAGCCTCTCGCGTGGCGATAAAAGGCGGCTGGAGATGGCGATGTGCCTTGTGCAAGATCCGCGGCTTTTGCTGTTGGATGAACCCACCGCGGGGATGGCGCGGGCCGACACGCAGAACACGATCAGCCTGCTGAAGGAAATCCGCGAAAAGCGCGGGATTACGATGGCGATCATCGAACATGATATGAACGTTGTCTTCTCGCTTGCAGAACGGATCACCGTGCTCGCCCAGGGTACACCGCTTGTCGAAGATACGCCCGATAACATCAAAGGCCACCCGAAGGTCCGCGAAGCCTATCTGGGTGAAGCCCAAGTCTGACGCGCCAATTTTTGGCACAAAAATTGTCCCCAAACTTTCTGCGAAAGTTTGTCACCGCCGGAGGCAAAAATGAACGCACCTTTCAACAAGCACGCTAATAACGCGGCCACCCATCCGGCCTATCTAAGCATCTGGGAAATTGAGGCCTACTATGGCGAAAGCTACATCGTTCAGAACATCAGCTTTAACATCCACGAAGGTGAAATCCTTGCACTTTTGGGCCGGAACGGTGCGGGCAAGACGTCGACGCTGCGCACCATCGCGCGGCTTGACGACCCCAACTTGACGCATGGCGAAATCTGGCTGGACCACAAGCCACTCCACGAAATGAAGTCGCATGAGGCGGCACAAAATGGCATTGCACTTGTGCCAGAGGATCGGCGGATCATCCCCGGCCTGACAGTTGAGGAAAACCTGCAACTCGCGCAAATCGCGCCACCGCATGGCTGGTCACTCGACCGGCTTTATGATCTGTTCCCGCGCCTGGGCGAACGGCGCAAGCAAGAGGGTGTGACGCTTTCGGGTGGTGAACAGCAGATGCTATCCATCGCGCGCGCTTTGGCGCGCGATATCAAGGTTTTGCTGCTGGATGAGCCCTATGAAGGCCTGGCACCGGTCATCGTACAAGAGATTGCGCAGACCTTGGGCATGATCCGTGACCAGGGCATCACGACTGTCATTGTGGAACAGAACGCTGTCGCCGCGCTCAAATTGGCAGACCGCGCCGTTATCCTGGACACCGGCACTGTCGTATTCGATGGATCCGCGCAAGAGGTTCTCGATGATGAAGCGCTACGCGCGCAATATCTGGCAATCTGACCACTTCAAACTTAGCTAAAATCTAAGATGTTTCGCGGATGCGCCTTTACGAACTGTTAGGGCGTATTTGCGATTCTTAAGGCAAGTTAATCGTGGATTGGAGCTTGAGCAGATGGATACAACACTCACCTTCGCCCCAAAGACTGTTGCCGCTGTGCCTTATGTGGCAGAACGTGAAATTCCGCGGGACACGAAAGTTCCCGTGGTCAAAGGGTTCGAAGGGGCGGCGACCCTACCAGCGAACAAACCCTTCGTGGCGCAGGTTGTAAATGCGCGGCTGTCCGGAACCGATTTTCCTGAACAACCCGCTGAAATTGCACCATCCGAGCGGACATTGCGCCCCTATGGCACACCAATGCTGCCCTCGGAAGAGCGGCCTCAACCCGTCGCGGCGGAAGAGCCCGCTGACGTCGCAGCTGAACGCGTGGCGGCGGCTGAGGCGAGAGAGAAAGCTGACGAAACTGCACAGGCTGATAGGGCTGAAACCCGCAGTTCTGATCAATCCGATGATGAGAGATTTGTTGACGACAACGAAACTAAGGTGAATGACGACGCCTAGCATCGTATCGGCCTTGCCTCCAAGACAGGTTTTCTCGAGATCGATTGGGGTCGGCCTCTAGACTGTCATGAAATCTAAATGCCTGAGCCCGGTTTTCAGATTTCGATCAGGCGTCACTTTTCAATCCTCTGCTGCTTCCCACCCTCGCAGGCTTGCCCTATAAGCGAACGGCGTGTGTGACGTTGCGTCGCAAACGCCAGGCAAAAGGGCAACGGGCCGAGGACAAGATGAGCAAAACCACCCCCCACGACAGTGACGTCAGCTTTATTCAGGCTTTGGCAGAGCTGTTGCGCGAAAACGACCTGACCGAATTGCAGGTCAAGCGGGATTACGGCGAAAACGACAGCTTGAATGTGCGGGTAAGTCGGCAATCTCAGACGGTGGTTCACACAAACGTGCCCGCAGCCGCTCCCATCGCAGCCCCGGTGGCCGCCACGGCCGCCCCCGCGCCGTCAGCTACTCCCGCCTCCGCACCGAGTGAGCCTTCGGACCCCGCGAACCATCCCGGCGCTGTGACATCGCCGATGGTCGGCACGGTCTACGTGGCGCCTGAACCGGGCGCGCCACCCTTCATCACCACCGGCGCCACCGTCAAGGAAGGTGACACGCTGGTGATTATCGAAGCGATGAAAACCATGAACCATATCCCTGCCCCACGCGCAGGCACGATCAAAAGGATCATGGTTGAAGACGGTGGCGCCGTTGAATTCGGTGCGCCACTTGTGATCATCGAATAGGCGCGGGGCACATGTTCGAGAAGATCCTGATCGCAAACCGGGGCGAAATCGCCCTTCGCGTGGTGCGCGCCTGTCGCGAAATGGGCATCAAATCGGTGGCTGTCCATTCGACGGCGGACGCCGATGCGATGCATGTGCGCATGGCGGATGAGGCGATTTGTATTGGCCCACCCTCCTCCTCGCAAAGCTACCTGTCATTCCCGGCTATCATTTCGGCCTGCGAGATAACCGGGGCACAGGCGATCCATCCGGGCTATGGCTTTCTGTCGGAAAACGCGTCGTTCGTGCAGGTGGTCGAGGATCACGATATCACCTTTATCGGCCCCACCGCGGAACATATCCGCATCATGGGTGACAAGATCACCGCCAAGGACACGATGAAGGAACTGGGTGTGCCATGCGTGCCTGGATCCGATGGTGGCGTGCCGACGCTGGACGACGCAAAGCGTATCGGCGAAGAAATCGGTTATCCTGTGATCATCAAAGCCACAGCAGGCGGCGGTGGACGCGGCATGAAGGTCGCGCAGACGGCCGACGATATGGAACAGGCGTTCATGTCCGCGCGGGCCGAAGGCAAAGCCGCTTTTGGCAATGATGAAGTCTATATTGAGAAATACCTGACCACGCCGCGCCATATCGAAATTCAGGTCTTTGGCGATGGCAAGGGCAACGCAGTGCATCTGGGCGAACGCGACTGCTCGCTCCAACGGCGCCACCAGAAGGTGTTTGAAGAGGCCCCAGGCCCCTGCATCACACCCGAACTGCGCGCCAGGATCGGCAAGGTCTGCGCCGATGCCGTGGCCAAGATCAACTATATCGGCGCGGGTACCATCGAATTTCTGTTCGAAAACGGTGAGTTCTACTTCATCGAGATGAATACCCGCCTGCAGGTCGAACACCCGGTGACGGAGAGCATCTTTGGCGTCGATCTGGTGCGCGAGCAGTTGCGTGTGGCCTCAGGCCTGCCGATGTCATTCGCTCAAGATGACCTTCAGATCGACGGTCATTCGATTGAGGTGCGCATCAATGCGGAAAAGCTGCCGAATTTCGCGCCCTGCCCCGGCACGATCACGCAATACCATGCACCCGGCGGTTTGGGTGTGCGTATGGATAGCGCGCTTTATGACGGCTACCGCATTCCGCCCTATTACGACAGCCTGATCGGCAAACTGATCGTGCATGGCCGCGACCGGCCTGAGGCGCTGGCACGGCTGGGCCGCGCCTTGGGTGAGCTGATTGTCGATGGTGTGGATACCACCGTGCCTCTTTTTCATGCGCTGCTTGCGGAAGAGGCCGTCCAAACCGGGGACTACAATATTCACTGGCTTGAACACTGGCTGGAACAAAACCTAAGCTAAGTGGCGTGAAAGACCTTGATCCACCGCTGACGCCAGAGCTTTTGTTGCAGGCCTATCAGGTCGGCATCTTCCCCATGTCTGAGGGGCGCAACGACCCGGAAGTGTTCTGGGTCGACCCGAAGATGCGCGGGGTGTTCCCGCTTGACGGCTTCCGTATATCGCGCAGCCTGGCGAAAACCATGCGGCGGGGCCATTTCATGGTCACCGCTGATGCCGCATTTCTTGATGTGATGCGCGGCTGCGCGGATCGGGATGAGACCTGGATCAACGATACGATCATCGAGCTTTACTCGGCGCTTTTTGCCGAAGGATATGCCCATTCGGTTGAGGTCTGGGAAGACGGTGCGCTTGTCGGCGGCGTTTACGGTGTGTCGATCAAGGCCGCCTTCTTTGGTGAAAGCATGTTCAGCAAGGCGACCGATGCATCAAAAGTGGCGCTCGCCTATCTTGTCGACCGTCTGCGGGTTGGTGGGTTTCAGCTGTTCGATACTCAATTCCTGACACCTCATCTGGCCTCCTTGGGCGCGGTTGAGATACCGCGCGCGGCGTTCCAGAAACGTTTGCGTGAGGCATTGTCGGTCGAGGCGTCGTTTTCAGCGCAGGGTCTGACCCCCGCCGCTCAGGATGTCATACAGCGCAATGCCCAGATATCGTATCGGGGATGATCCATCGCCTCTAGCGCCGGCGATGAGGCCAGCATCCATCCGTTAAAGATCGGCGTGGGATCATCGCGATAGGTCACGAAAATCTCGACATAGGCGTCACCAGACGGGTTCGCCGCAGGGTAGCGGCATTGCCGCAAAGTCACCGATAGGAATCCAAGGCGGCTGGTTTCGCCGCTTTGCAGTGAAAGATCGGTCACCTCGCCCGTCAATTTGTCGAGCACGCGCAACTCGCCGCCCGGCGCGGTTACGGCCTCGTCTTGAGCCAAAGCGACTGTCGCAGTTCCCAGCGAAAGGATCAGCGCGAAAAAACGCAGCATCACTTGCCCCTATTCAGGTGACCATGCCTCGTAGTCGGACCGTTCGACAGGTGCCGCCTTGCGGATCGAGCCTGCGGGTGCATAGGCCGCCATCGTGCCGGTCAGGTTTTCCTGATGCGGCTGTTCCCAGGACTTACGGCGCAAGTTGCCTTCGGTCGGTGGTTCATCCCAAGTGTGGTGCAACCAGCCATGCCATTCAGGGCTCACACGCGAGGCTTCGTTCTCGCCGTCATAAATGACCCAGCGGCGCGTGTCGTCGGCATTGCGATAATAAACGTTTCCCTGATCATCCTCGCCCACCTTTTCACCATGGCGGCGGGTCCAGATCTGGGTGCCAAAGGATTGCCCATCCCACCATGTGAATATGCGTTTGATATTGTGACCAAGGCCCATGGCGCGTCTCCGATTATCGCTGGTTTATCCATGCACCAAAGGCTGCAAAAGGTCCATAGCGGTCACGGGGCGACGCGCGCGGTCACCTCAATCTCGATCTTCATTTCGAGGTTTTGCAGGCCGGCCGAAATCATCGTTGCTGCCGGCTTGGCTTTGGCAAAGGCTGTGGACGTGATCGGCCAGCATTTATGCCATTCAGAAGGATCCGGGACGATATAGTTCACCCTGACCACATGATCGAGCCCGCTTCCCGCTTCCTCAAGCGCCCCGGCAATCGTTGCCAGAGCATTCTCGCACTGCGTCTCGATGCTGTCAGGCATGATCATGGTAGCATAGTCATAACCGGTTGTCCCGGCGACAAACACCCAACCATCTGCCACAACGGCGCGGCTATAGCCGATCTGCTCTTCAAACGGGGAACCGGTTGAGATGTGGCGGACGCTCATGAGGTGTCACACGAAAGCTCTGACCTAGCTTGCGGTCGCAGGCTCTTTCTTCTTGCCATCATCGTGGATCATCAGCGGCGCGACGTCAGAGGTCACAGCCTCTTCATTCACGACAACTTCGGTCACCGTATCCATACCCGGCAGATCGAACATCGTATCAAGTAGGATGTCTTCCATGATCGACCGTAGGCCTCGTGCACCGGTTTTGCGCTCAATCGCGCGTTTGGCAATCGCGCCCAATGCATCGTCGGTGAATGTCAGTTTGGTATCTTCCAGCTCAAACAGACGCTGATACTGCTTGACCAACGCATTCTTTGGTTGGGTCAGGATCGTGATCAGCGCCTCTTCATCCAGATCGGTCAAGGTCGCGATCACTGGCAGACGACCCACAAATTCGGGGATGAGGCCGAATTTCAGCAGATCCTCCGGCTCCAGATCCGTGAAAATCTCACCAATGCCGCGCTCGTCATCCTCGCGCACGTCCGCGCCAAAGCCCATGGCAGAGCCCTTGCCGCGCTGCGCGATGATCTTGTCGAGGCCCGCAAAAGCACCGCCACAAATAAACAAGATGTTCGTCGTATCCACTTGCAGGAATTCCTGCTGGGGATGCTTGCGACCACCTTGCGGCGGTACGGACGCAACTGTGCCTTCCATGATCTTCAAAAGCGCCTGCTGCACGCCCTCACCCGAGACATCGCGTGTGATGGACGGGTTGTCGGACTTCCGAGTGATCTTGTCGACCTCGTCGATATAGACGATGCCGCGCTGTGCACGTTCGACATTGTATTCAGAGGCCTGCAGCAGTTTGAGGATAATGTTCTCAACATCCTCCCCCACATAGCCTGCTTCGGTCAGGGTCGTGGCATCCGCCATGGTGAAAGGCACATCAAGGATACGTGCGAGCGTCTGCGCCAGCAAAGTCTTGCCGCAACCTGTCGGCCCGATCAGCATGATGTTCGATTTCGCCAACTCTATATCGGACTTATCGGCGTGGTTCAGGCGCTTGTAATGGTTATGCACCGCAACAGAGAGCACGCGCTTGGCATGCAGCTGACCGATCACATAATCGTCAAGCACGTGACAAATCTCGGTTGGGGTCGGCACGCCATCGCCAGATTTCAGGCCGGCGGTCTTTGTCTCTTCGCGGATGATGTCCATACAAAGCTCAACACATTCATCGCAGATGAACACTGTTGGCCCGGCAATGAGCTTGCGCACCTCGTGCTGGCTTTTGCCACAAAAGCTGCAATACAAGGTGTTCTTGCTGTCGTTACCGGATGTATTCGCCATCTAAAACCTCTTCGCCAATTTGGCGGGTCAAACATAATTCGGGCTGCCCTGCCGTAACACTAGGACAGCCCGCCGAGGTCCACAATGTCAAAATGATTATGTGGACGGGGCGTAAATAAACCGTTTACTCATCAGATTTCGGACGATTTTCGACGATTTCGTCGATAAGGCCCCATTCTTTGGCTTCTTCAGGCGACATGAAGTTGTCGCGTTCCAACCCGGCTTCGACCTTTTTGAGGGTATTTCCGGTATGTTTGACGTAGATTTCGTTCAGCCGCGTCTTGAGTTTTTGCGTCTCAGCAGCGTGGATCATGATGTCAGTCGCCTGACCCTGATAGCCGCCGGACGGCTGGTGCACCATCACTCGCGAATTGGGCAACGAAAACCGCATGCCAGGCTCGCCTGCAGTCAACAAAAGCGAGCCCATTGAGGCCGCCTGCCCGATCACCAGCGTGCTGACCTTTGGTTTGATGTATTGCATCGTGTCATAAATCGACAGGCCCGAAGTTACGACACCGCCGGGGCTGTTGATATACATGCTGATCTCTTTCTTCGGATTCTCCGATTCCAGGTGCAGCAGCTGGGCCACGATCAACTGGCTCATCCCGTCATGGACGGGGCCATTGACGAACACGATCCGCTCTTTGAGCAGTCTTGAGAAAATATCATATGCCCGCTCACCACGTGCGGTCTGCTCAACCACCATGGGAACAAGGTTCATATAGGTTTCGGCGGGATCTTGCATATTTACTGCCTCACATTTGGACGAGTGCCGTCCTACTTCAAATATCCTGACAGAGTCTTAGTGTTGGGGGTCAGGGGCTTCAAGGGGACACGAAACCTTTGACGAATCGTAAGTCACAGCTTACGGTAAGTCATGGCTTATCAAGATGCAATCACCGCACTCGCCGATCCGACCCGCCGCGTGATAATCGAAAAACTGCGCCGCGGGCCATTGCCCGTTGGCGCGATTGCAGCGGGCATGGAGGTCAGTCGCCCCGCCGTCAGTCAGCATTTACGTGTCCTTTCGGATGCGGGCCTGCTTGCCGTGAGACCCGAAGGGAACCGGCGGCTTTATGCAATCGCGCCGGATGGGGTCGATGAGTTGCGGCGGTATCTGGACACATTATGGGATGACGCGCTGGCCGGGTTCGCCCGCGCGGCCGAGGAAAAAGCGAAAGGAAACGCCAAATGAAAGACCCGATCAAGAAGACCTTGACCGTGCCGCTCAGTGCTGCGGACGCATTCGCACTTTTCACCACCGAGATGGACACCTGGTGGCCGAAAGATCCGTTTTCCGTCAAGGGGGCGAAGTCCACAGTAACTTTCCCTGATCACAAGAACGGCGACATTGTCGAAACGGGCGAAGATGGGTCCAAGAATGTCTGGGGCACGCTCATCGCTTATGAGCCGGGCAAGTACCTCGCCTTCTCATGGCATCCCGGTCGCGCGCCTGAAGAGGCGACGATGGTCACCGTCTCATTCACCGAAACAGAGGATGGCACGCGCTGTGATCTGACCCATGGCGGGTTTAATATTCTGGGCGACACCGCCGATGCCGTCAGTACCAGCTACCTGCGCGGATGGGACATGGTGCTTGGCTGCTATGCCAGCGCGGCCAAGATACCTGCCGTCGCGTAAGCATCAGCCCTTGCGGCGGTTTCGCTAAAGTTGCACGTTCCCGGCCAAAAGCATGGCTGGGAGACAACAGATGGAATGGGCGCGCATTCGGGCTGACAATGGCACTGAAGTAACAGGTGTTGTTGAGGATGGTATGCTCCATCCTCGCGCGGCCTTAGGATCGGCTGAAAGTGCCGGCGGCCCAATTCCGCTGGCAGGTGCAACACTCCTGCCCCCTTGCATTCCCGGCAAATTCATTGGCCTCTGGAACAATTTCAAAGCGGCTGCAGAGCGTAATGGCTGGGACACCCCCGAACACCCGCTTTACTTCCTCAAACCGCTGTCATCGCTTGCAGGCCCCGGAGCGACGGTCACGCTTGCACCCGATCTCGGCCGCGTCCTGTTCGAGGGTGAGTTGGGCATTGTCATCGGCAAAACCTGCAGCCATGTCAGCGTGGAAGAGGCCGCAGAGGCCATCTTTGGCTATACCTGCGTCAACGACATCACTGCCCTGGACATTCTGAACGCCGACCCATCCTTCCCGCAATGGACGCGTGCGAAAGGCTTCGACGGTTTCGGCGTGATCGGTCCGGTGATCCAGACAGATGTGAACTGGGAAGACCTCACCGTCAAAGTCATGGTGGGCGAGCGGGAGCGTCAGTCTTATCCTGCCAATGACATGATCATGTCACCTGCCCAGATCGTTAGCAAACTGTCCGCCGACATGACCCTTGAGCCCAGTGACATAATCGCCTGCGGCACATCTATCGGCGCCCGCCCGATCAAGGCCGGGCAAGAGGTGACTGTCGTTGTCGACGGGATCGGCGCATTACCGGTCACCATCGCAGACTGACTTATCCGACGTGGAACAGTGACTGGAACAGTCGCGGATCAAGGCTTTCTGCGGCGAAGGTTTCGCCTTCGGTCAGTACAGATACGGCGTCATGACTATGCAGGCTTTCCTGATGGCTCGCGATCACACGGAAATCCGATATCCGGGTATCCAGCTGTAGTTGCTCGGTAAACAGACGCGCTGCATCCTCAACAAAGATGGGGTTCGCGGCATTCAGTTCGGCAAAGGCCTGTTCATCCTCGCGCTTGACCATCACTTGCGTTTCAGTGGGAACAGCGGCCCGTGCGCGATCAATCAGGTCCTCGAACCACAGCACTTCGGCGCCCTCTTCAAGCAATACCGAAATCCGCGCGACGGAGCGCTGCGAATGCGGCGTAGCGAGCTGACCGCGGAACTGGCGCGCATGCTCGGATAGCTCCAGTGAACACGGGCAGGTTGATGAATAGACATAGTCGAGATGCACGATCTTCTTGCGGACGCCCGCGCTCTCCACCAGTTCAAGTGCGATGTCATAATACTGGTAGCCTGACAGGCCGGACCGCAGGCTTTCGACTTTCATCGGAAAGCTGAACCGCATCTGGATGCGCGCATCGAAGCTCTCAAGATCGCTCTTGTAGGCATCTAGCGCCTTTTCGATCACCGCAAAGCTGAACGTCTCTTCCGCGTGTTTGTAGAAAGTCCGCATGATCCGGGACATGTTGATGCCCTTCTTCTCCGCCTCAAGCGACACCGTCCCGGTCACCGAAGTCTCAAGCGTCAGATCACCGTTGTCGCGCGTGTGAAAGCGGATCGGCAGGCGGAAATTCGAGATGCCGACGTGCTGGATTTGCTGTTGAGCACCGCGGATCAAGCTTGCCGGTCCGTTCTGCAGGTCGGGCATCGACGCTTTGTAAGCGTCATCGACCTCAAAATCCTCTGGGTACGCCCGCGCCAAAGCAGGATAGTTCGACACTTCCTGTCCAGGGATCAAACGAGAGACCAGCGGGTCAAGCGTTGCAACCTCCTCAGCGGTTACATCAACAGCCCAGCGCCGCAGCAAGGCGAGCGCCGCCTCAGCCTCGGCCCGGGTTGGCTCGCGGTCCATATCAGGTGCGTGGATGTTCATCTCTGGCCCCCCAGTCGGTGCGTTAGAACACGCTAGATGGGGCGCCTCTTCGGTATTTCCAATGATATCTTTGTAAATACGCAATAATTCAGGGCGAGGGTCGCTCATCTTTACCACCCGTTCCGGCGTTAAGTTACTTTTCTTTAACCACTTTCCCGCCCCGAGGTCACCCGGTCAAAGTGCGCTGATCGCCCCACGCAAATCCGCCAAAAGGTCTTCAGGATCCTCCAACCCAACGCTGAGGCGGATCAGACCCGGTGTGATGCCAAGCTTTGCCTTCACATCCTCGGCCAGACGCTGATGCGTCGTCGTGGCAGGATGGGTAGCGATGGATTTTGCATCCCCAAGATTGTTGGAGATCGTCACAATCTCCAAAGCATTTAGCAGTTTGAACGCCGCCTCTTGCGACACGGCATCCAGCGCCAGCACCGTACCACCGACGCCCATCTGGCGCATCGTCAACGCATGCTGGGGATGGTCAGGCAGGCCCGGGTAGATCACGTTCTGCAGTTGGCCATCCGCGTTCAGAGCTTGCGCCAGATGCAGCGCAGTTGCCGCCTGCGCCCTGACCCGCAAATCCATTGTTTCTAACCCTTTGAGCATGATCCACGCATTGAATGGCGACATCGCCCCACCTGTATGCTTCAGATAGGGCTCAACCGTGCCACGGATGAACTCCCGCGTGCCAAGGATCACCCCACCCAAGACACGGCCTTGCCCATCGATATGCTTTGTCGCTGAGTAGACAACAACATCCGCACCCTGTGCGACCGCATCCGAAAAGACCGGCGTTGCAAAGACATTGTCCACCACGACTGTCGCTCCAACAGCATGGGCCAGCTTCGACACTGCCGCGATATCAATCACCTCAAGCGTGGGGTTCGAGATGCTTTCAAAGAACACCGCCTTCGTGTCGGGTCTGATCGCCGCCTCCCATTCCGCAAGATCGGTTCCGTCGACAAATGTCACCTCAACACCGTAGCGGGTCAGCACTTCTTCAAGGATGTAGAGACAGGATCCAAACAGCGCCCGCGCCGAGACCACGTGATCACCCGCGCGCAACATCGACGTCAGCGCGCCATTGACCGCCGCCATGCCGGATGCGGTGGCAAAGCCGTCCTCGGTCCCCTCCAAGGCTGCGATCCTGTCTTCGAACATCGCAACGGTTGGATTTCCGTAGCGGGCATAGATGAACTCGTCCTCACCCGCCTTGATAAATCGCGCTTCGGCATCCTCGGCAGTGTCGTAGACGAACCCTTGGGTCAGATAGATTGCCTCGCTGACCTCATTATACTGACTGCGGCGGGTGCCCGCATGAACGGCCTTCGTGCGCTTGTTCCACGTCTTCATTCTCATTCCCTCGCGCGCCATCGCGCATCAAAAAACCCCGATACCGGGCAAAGGTATCGAGGTTCAAAAACCTGCAATCCTCTTTAGCGGCATCTTTAACGTGGCCCGCAATCCGGTAACAAATCGCCACGCACACTGGATAGGCCCGCCCTGCGCCAAGGTCAAGTATTCGGACTTGCGCTTTGGTCGATCATCGCGATGCTGATCTGAAAGAGGAGGCTGGCATGGCACAACCCATTGATCTGTATTTCTGGCCGACACCCAACGGCTGGAAGGTTTCTATCGCGCTGGAAGAGATGGAATTGCCTTATCAGCTTCACCTCGTAGACATTGGCGCGGGCGATCAGTTCAAACCGGATTTTCTGAAAATCGCGCCGAATAATCGCATGCCCGCCATTGTGGATCATGAGGGCCCGGATGGCGCCCCGATCTCGATCTTTGAATCGGGCGCAATCCTTCAATACCTCGCTCGTAAGACTGGGCGGTTTTATGGTGAGACGGAGCGTGATCGCGTCAGCGTTGATCAATGGCTGATGTGGCAAATGGGCGGTTTAGGCCCCATGGCGGGACAGGCACACCATTTCCTGAAATATGCCCCGGCAATGGACCCGCCGAACGACTTGCCCTATGCCAAGGATCGGTATCGCAACGAAACAGCGCGCCTTTATGGGGTTCTGGATAGGCAACTAGCCAATCATGAATGGGTTGCGGGCGATTTCTTTTCGATTGCGGACATGTCGATCTGGGGTTGGGCATCGCTTTGGGAAGGTCAGCAGCAGACGCTTGACGACAAGCCGCACATGGCACGCTGGCTTGAGGCGATGGGCGCACGTCCCGGCGTGCAACGCGGGCGGGCGCTGGCGGCAGAAAAGCGGGGTGATTTTCGCAAAGACAGTGCGGCACAGAACGTGCTCTTCTCGAAAAAATCGTAACGATTTATTAGCGTTGCATTTCTAAGCTTCACGCGTTGAGCATGCGTGAAGGTTTGTAAGATGCAGTACCGTCCACATCGTTATCTGACGCAATATCCCGCAAATCTGCGGACACCCACGGGGCCGCAAAAGGGAAATGTAATTGACGTCAACAATGCCGGAGCGCGTATGCAAGGCCTTCGCGATTTGCGCAGAGGCGACAAGGTGGAGATCGAGATCCTCAATGGCCGCGCCGCCGCGGTCGTACAATGGGCGGCGAATGGCTATATCGGCATCACCTTCCGCCCGCAGATTACAGATGATCAGGTCGATACCTTGCGCTACCGCCGCGACGCGCGCGCCGGTCGCCGCCCCTCATCCCATATGCATGGGTTCGCGGAGATGCGCTAAGCTGTCGGTTGCGCCGCTCTCGCCCTTATTAGCTAGACCCTCACAGAGCACGGACCAGACGCTTGGATCGGTTTACACCGCGAGCGCCGCGCTTTTTGCTTGGTGAAGGTACGGCTAGTCTTTGGCTGTATCTGGCTCTTCGATCAGGTATTTTTGCAGGCCAATGATCTGCACCCACAGGAACACAAAAAGTACCGCCGGAAAGGCGAAGGTTTCCAGCTTCACCCATGTCTCGGTGCTTTGCGTGCGCCAAATGACCTCATTTGCAATCGCGAGACCCGCAAACATCAGAGTCAGCCGCCGAGTGAAAATCATCCAACCTTCGGGCTGCATGGGCAGGAATTCCTCCATCACATATTGCAGGTAACTCTGCCCCCGCACGAGGCCGATGCCCAAGAGCGTCGCCATGAACCCGTAAACGATCGTGGTCTTCATCTTGAAAAACCGCTCATCGTTGAAGTAGGCCGTCAGCGCCCCGAAAAAGATGACCATGAAGGCGGTGAACACCTGCATCCGGCTGAGCTTGCCAGTCATCATCCACAAGATCCCCATCGCCGCCAGCAGGATCGGTACAAAGATCAAAGCCGCGATGATGAACCCGGTATACTCGGTGCCACCAATCGTGAACGTGTTATCCTTGATCCGCAGGTAGATCAGGAAAAAAGCCAGCGTTGGCCCAAGCTCAAGGACCTGTTTCAGAACCGGACTGATCTGTCTCTCCGCCACACGGATCTCCTCATATTTTGGCGGTCACCAAACCGCTCAGTTCCCACTGATATAGGCGAAAACTGCCGCAGTACCACGGAAGCCGCCTCACAAGGGCCCCTTCTCGTAATTCAACGCCACTTCAAGATCCGGCAGGGAGTCCCAAAGATCCGACATCATGTTCGGACCACTGAGCACAGCAAAACCAAAAAGGTTCAAAGGACCGATCCCGCTTTCGCTACGCGCGGCCATGCTGATCCGCCCTTGGGGATGCGGCATGTCACGGATCAATGCCGCCAGGTTAGCGGCACTTTGCGCATCCAGAATCCGTTCTGGCACAGAATCGATAATCGCCATGCCCTCTTGCTTGAGCCGTTCGACTGCTGCGGCGGGGTCTTGTGCGCCATCGAGGAGGCCGAAGATGATTGCTGGCACCACATATTCTTCGAACAAACCATAAGTCTGGATAGTGGCGTTAACTTCGGTGACCTTTCCGCTGCCCAGCGATTGCGCCAGTGCGACCTCATCACTTAGGTCGACATCTTCAAAGGTGCCTGACAAAGCAACCATATTGCCGTAGGCAAACCCCAAACGTGCTTCAATCAATGACACACGCCTCTCGGCGGCATCCCAGTAAGCATCAAAGGTGATATCAACTTGTCGGTTTACCGATTGAACCCGCATCAAATACTCGAGAAGTGGATCACCAATCAGATCCAGATATTGCAGATCTGTGATCTGCATCTGTAGAGCCGTTGGCGGAAGTCCCTCATCCAGGCGCGCATGACCTGCGCTGCGCCAGCGTAATTCTTCAATGCGAATTTCCGTCGAGTTCTCGACCTGAACCTGCAAACCCGTGACTTCGCACCAACCGTCGATGGCGACGGGCCCCTCCTGCAATGCGATGGGCATGATGGAAAATGCCGATGCAGATGCATAGCTGGCAGCGCAGGCCACATCATCCATCGCCGGTGCCGGCTGCGCAAATGCGTGAAAAGGCAGTAGGGCCAGCGCCGCGCAATAAAGCCGTATCACGTGTCTATCCCCACCAAAGCCGCGGCAAACTCGTCGGGGTCGAAAGGCGCCAAATCATCGATCTGCTCGCCCACACCAATCGCATGGATCGGCAAGCCAAATTTATCCGCAAGAGCAACCAGCACACCGCCCTTTGCTGTACCATCCAGCTTGGTCATAACCAGCCCCGACACATCGGCCAATTCCTGAAAGACCTTCACCTGGTTCAGCGCGTTCTGACCTGTCGTCGCATCGAGTACCAACAAGGTGTTGTGCGGCGCATCGGGGTCCTTCTTGCGAATGACACGAACGATCTTAGCCAGCTCCTCCATCAAGTCAGCACGGTTTTGCAGCCGTCCGGCGGTATCAATCATCAAAAGGTCGGCGTTTTCCTCTTGCGCCTGCGTCATCGCGTCAAAGGCAAGGCTCGCCGGATCAGACCCTTCTGGCGCTGTCAAAACGGGTACACCCGCGCGATCACCCCAGACCTGCAATTGTTCCACGGCGGCGGCGCGAAAGGTGTCACCGGCGGCAATCACGACTTTCTTGCCAGCCGCGCGAAACTGACTGGCCAGCTTGCCAATGGTGGTGGTCTTGCCCGCCCCGTTGACCCCGACAACCAGCACCACTTGCGGCTTTTTCGCATATAGCGGCATTGGCTTGGCCACCGCCTCCATGATCTGTGCAACCTCACGTGCCATCAGCGTCTTGATCTCTGCCACAGAGAGTTTCCGCCCCAAGCGTCCTTCGGCCATATTGGCCGTCACGCGCAAGGCCGTATCAACACCCATGTCTGCTGTGATCAGCAGTTCCTCCAACTGTTCGAGCATGTCATCGTCAAGCGTACGTCGCGCGACTGCTTGACCTTCCGAGCGGCCAAACATCCGACCCAGAAGGCCACCCTTTTCAGGTGCCGGAGGGGGCGCCTCTGACAACGGGGCCGCCAAATCGACATCCAGCTTCACGGGTTCAGTCGGCGTCGGAGCGGCCTCTTCTGGTGGCTCTTCGTCTGAAAGCGACGTTTTCGCCGCCTCGTCCACCTCCTCGCGCATCACCTCCGGGGCTGGTTCGGGCTCCGGCGGCGTTTCAAACGTCTCACCCGTGTCTTCGACAATGCTACCAAGATCGGTCTCCGTTTCGTCAGCACCATCCTGCACGATCGCATCCAAGCCTTCATCAATTTTGGATGAAGATCGGAACATCCGTTCTTTGAGCTTTCTGAAAAACGCCATATGCGACCGCCTTAGATCATTGTCACAAATGACCTAATCGCTGGTTGGCCAATTGAAAAGGCCGTAGCATGTGTCGCCGTCAAACCTCATCCTTGAAATGCTGCATGACAAGTTTGATAGGGTTGGGGGCCGCCTGTCCAAGACCGCAGATCGAAGCGTCGGCCATTGCGGCGCACAAATCCTCAAGCAACGGCTGATCCCAGCGATCCGCCTGCATCAGTTTCACAGCCTTTTCGCAACCCACCCGGCACGGCGTGCATTGGCCGCAGCTTTCATCCTCGAAAAACCGCAACATGTTCAGCGCCGCATCCCGCGCGCGATCCTGATCTGACAAAACGACAACGGCAGCAGACCCGATAAACGTCCCCAAAGACTGCAGCGTGTCGAAATCAAGTGGCACGTCATCAATTGATGCAGGCAAAAGACCCGATGATGGTCCGCCGGGCTGGTAGGCCTTGAAGATATGGCCCGCAGCCATACCGCCAGCGGCTTCGATGACATCAAGAATGGTCGATCCCGCAGGCAAAAGATAGACACCGGGCTTGGCCACGCGGCCGGACACGGAGTAAGAGCGCAAGCCAACACGCCCGTTCCTTTCAGTCGTATTCAGCACGTCCGGCCCTTCACGACAGACCCGGGCCACCCAAAGAAGTGTTTCGACATTGTGCACCAGGGTCGGTTGCCCAAAGACACCAACCTGCGCCACAAAGGGTGGGCGATGGCGGGGAATACCGCGCTTTCCTTCGATGCTTTCGATCATCGCGGATTCTTCCCCGCAGATGTAAGCACCCGCACCGCGACGCAGATCGATATAGCCTTCGGCAACGATCCCTGCATCCTCTAATGCCTTGATTTCACGCCGTAAAATCTCAAGCACTGCTGGATATTCGTCACGCATATAGATGTAACAGGTCTCGGCCTCGACAGCCCAAGCAGCGATCAGCATACCTTCAAGGAACAGATGCGGTGTGCGTTCCAGATAGTAGCGGTCCTTGAACGTGCCGGGCTCCCCCTCATCGCCGTTCACCGCAAGATACCGTGGTCCGGGATTGGCACGCACAAAGCCCCATTTCTTGCCGGACGGGAAGCCCGCACCGCCGAGCCCCCGCAAGCCGGACGCAAGCACCTGCTCCTGCACCGCTTCCCAATCTCCACCCGCACGCAGAGAGGCAAGGGTGGCATAGCCACCTGCCGCCCGATAAGCACCGAGATCCTCATAGTCCGGGATCTGCGCATGGGTCGCACCCGCTGCAATTGCTGCATCGACCTTTTCCGGTGTGGCGTGGTCGATATGATTATGCCCAAGCTCCAAAACCGGCGCTGTATCACACCGCCCCATGCAGGGTGCGCGCAACACACGTACTTGTGCCGGATCAAGACCGTTGTCCAAAGCAGCTTTGAGCTCTTGCGCTCCCGCCAATTCACATGAAAGAGAATCGCAAACCCGGATCGTCAGCGCAGGTGGCGGCGTTTCCCCCTCCTTGACCACGTCAAAATGGGCATAGAAGGTCGCGACCTCGTAGACCTCTGCCTGGCTCAGCCGCATCTCTTCCGCCAGTGCCCGCAGATGGGCGGCTGACAAACACCCATACTTGTCCTGGATCAGGTGGAGAAACTCTATCAACAGGTCCCGCCTGCGCGGCGCGTCACCCAGCAAGGCCTGCACCTCGCCCCAGGCCGCATCCTCCAATTGGCGGCCCTTGGGCGTGTGTCGGCCCTTGCCCTTGCCCGATTTCCAGATGCCGTCACGATTGTCCAACGCCATGATGCGCCCCTATGAAAAACACCGCCAAACTATCGCGCGCACAGGCGACAAACCAATCAAAAGCGACACGTTGCGCCGCCAATGCGTTTCTCATCGCATTTGGTCTTATCAATCGCGAAACCAATGCTAACTATACGAAACATGAGATCGGGCATGCCTCTTTTTGCGGTAACAACAATCACACCTGCCGCGTTGATCGGTATCGGCGCTTTCGCTGGCAGCGCATGGATTGTGCTGGCGATCATCTCTCTGACAATCCTGGTCACTTTGCTCGACCGAGTTATTCCTACTGGCGGAATACAGGACGAATCTTCGCGTGGCACATCGCTCAATTTCGCGCTTGCTATCATTCACCTCATCCTCTTGCCGCTTTGCGTGGCGGCATTGGCGGGGGGCTGGTTGACGACGCTGGAAAAGGTGGGGCTCTTCTTTGCTGCTGGCCTCTATTTCGGACAGGTCGGCAATGCGAATGCGCATGAACTGATCCATCGCAGCGGGCGTGGATTGCATCGCTTGGGCATGTGGGTGTACATCTCGCTTTTGTTCGGTCACCACACCTCGGCCCATGTGCTTGTTCACCACCAGCATGTGGCCACGCGAGCCGATCCCAACACATCGCGTAAGGGCGAGAGCCTTTACCGTTACATTCCACGCGCATGGATCGGTTCTTTCCGCGCAGGCTACAGGGCCGAAGCGGCGCGCCTTGCCAAGATCAATCGACCCGCATGGCGCAACCCATATGTGGTTTATGTGGGTGGGGCGGTCGCTTTCATCGTGCTGGCGCTACTCCTGGGCGGCCTCGAAGCGGGCATCGCCTATGTCACCCTTGCCGCCTACGCCCAGATACAGCTTTTGATGTCAGATTACGTGCAGCATTATGGGCTTGAGAGACCTGCAAGGCCCGGCGGCAAACCAGTGACTGTCGGTAATGAACACAGCTGGAACAGCCCGCATTTTCTGTCGTCTGCACTGATGCTGAATGCGACAAGGCATTCAGATCACCACGCGCATCCGTCTCGGGCTTATCCGGCCCTCAGCCTGCCCGACGACGCACCGATGCTGCCCAAGCCATTGCCTCTGATGGCAAGCATCGCGCTCATCCCGCCACTATGGAGACGGATGATGGATCCGCTTGTCGACCGGTGGCGCCATGCGTAGCGTGCTGGCCCTATGTCTCATCGCGAGCACCGCACAGGCGCAAGACGCCATGAACGCAAACGAGTTCGAGGACTACGCCGAAGGCCGCACATTGGGCTACAGCGTGGGTCGCGCAGCACCCTACGGCACCGAACGATACCTGCCGAACCGCCGTGTGATTTGGACAACGATTGACGGGCGCTGCAGCACCGGGTCCTGGTATCCGATCGAGGATCAAATCTGCTTTCTCTACGATGATGACCCAGACGAGAAATGCTGGCACTTCTTTCCCAATGGTGACGATCTGATGGGCATCTTTGAGCAAGGGATCGGTCAACCCTACCGCGTCAGCGTCATAGACCCCAATGATCTATTTGCCTGTGACAGGTTCACCTCATGAGAGCTTGGCTTGTGGCCGTAATCGCAGTGCTTTGCCTGCCCGCCATGGCGCAAGAACCGATGAATGCCGCCGAATTTGATGCTTATGTCACCGGCCGCACGATAACATTTCGCACCGATCTCAATCCGACCTACGGCGTTGAGCAATATCTTCCGGGTCGGCGTGTGATGTGGTCCGCCTTTGACGGGACCTGCCAATATGGTGTGTGGTTCGAAAGCAAGGGCGACATCTGCTTTCGCTATGACCATGATCCCGAACACAAATGCTGGACCATCTTTCTTGATCCAGATGGGCTGCGCGGCGTTTACACAACGCGCGAACCCTATACCGTGATCTTTGAAGTGCCCGACCGGACTGATCCACTGATCTGTGATGACCTTTTCTCCTGAACCTGCAGCGTCAGTTCTGGAAGCATTTAGCGTCGATCAGCCGGTCTTCATTACGCAGACCACGCTGGCCACGATCTGGAAAGTCACGCGCAAAAACCAGGAACGAGCTGCACTGAAAATCTACCACGACCCGACCATTCCCGATGAACGAGCCGGTTTTGACCTGCTTGATGTCTGGCACGGCCAGGGTGCCGCACAGCTTTTTGGGGTCAGGAACGGGGCCGCTTTGCTGGAATGGCTAGACGGGCCAACCTTGGGTGATCTGGCGCGAAATGGGCAACTGGAACAGGCGGATGCGCGCCTTGTCGCTGCGGCGGTTCGACTGCATGAGACGCCTGCGCAGGCAAAACAAGACATGCCTGATCTGGACCGATGGTGCCGCGCCTTGCGCAGAAATGAGCTTCCATCCGCGCTGCCCGAACATGCCCGTCACATTATGCAGCGCGCACGTAAGTTGGCCGATGCGTTGATCACCGAACAAACCGACGTTCGCCCCCTTCATGGCGATTTGCATCACGACAACATCATCTGCAGCCCACGCGGCGATCTGGCATTTGACCCCAAGGGCATTGTGGGGGATAGAGCCTACGAGCTTGCGACCGGTTTTCTCAACCCGGTTGGCGCGCCAGAAACTGTCCGTAACCCGGCTCGTGTCCTTCGACGTTCCGCCATGTGGGGTCAAGCCTTTGATGTAGCGCCTGAGCGGCTGCTTGATTGGGCCGCCATGCATGTGGCACTTTCAGCGGCCTGGCAACTGGATGATGGTCGCATTCCAGATTTTGACATGCTTCATCTACTTTGGGCCGTGCGCGACGGATCAGAATAGGCGGCCTTGCGGATCGGCATTCACCCCAAGGCGACCATCGGCAAATTCGATCTCAAGGTCCCGCGCCACCTTTGCGTCCGCAACATTGGTCACAACCGCCTCGTCGCCGCGTACCACGGCGTATCCGCGTTTGAGCGTTGCGACATATCCCAATGTCTCACGCAGACGATCAAGCGCTGCGAGGCGGGCCACGCGCTCTTGCTGGTCACGAACGGCCTGATCTGCCAGACGGCGGGAGGCCTCGGTGAAGGTCTGCCTTTTCCGCTCCATGGGCGCGCGCAGAATTGTGCTGCGCAGACCGCGCGCCGCACTTTCCAAATCTCTCGCTGCATCTCGCGATCGGCGCTGTAGTGCTGGTGTCAAGCGCCCCGCCAACCCGTCCAGACGGCGACGATCCTCTGCCAGTTTTCGGGTAAGCATATTCGGACGCAAAGCGGCTTCCGACAGCTGCAGCCGCTTTTGCGCCGCGGCTGCGCGCAACGCGTTGGGCAGCCGCTCGCCCAAGTAATCAAGCCTTTGGCGCGGCACGTCGACAAGCGTCTCGGCCTGCGGCAGCGCACGGCCCAGATCGCGCAGGCGCTGCCCACGCTGGGAAATGCCGGAAGACAAGGCTCGGCTCAACCGTGCCCCCTGCCCATCGACCCACGCCAAAAGCTCCATCCGTACTGGCACGGCCAGTTCAGCAGCCGCGGTCGGCGTTGGGGCACGTTGATCGGCAACGTAATCGATCAGCGTTGTATCCGTCTCATGCCCGACAGCCGAGATCAGCGGGATGTCAGAGGCAGCCGCTGCCCGAGCCACGATCTCTTCGTTGAAGCCCCACAGATCCTCCAATGAGCCACCGCCGCGTGCCACAATCAAGAGATCAGGTCGCGGCAAGGCGCCTCCGGGCGTGAGGCGATTGAAGCCCTCAATAGCAGCGGCAACTTCAGGCGCGCATTTCTGCCCCTGAACGGCGACAGGCCAAACAAGCACCTTGCGCGGGAACCGGTCCCGCAGCCGGTGCAGAATGTCACGGATCACTGCCCCCGAAGGAGAGGTCACAACCCCGATGATCTCTGGCAAGTAAGGCAGCGGTTTTTTGCGTTCCGGCGCGAACAGGCCCTCAGCCGCCAATTGCGCCTTGCGCTTTTCCAGCATCGCCATCAAGGCGCCCGCGCCTGCAGGGGCGATATCCTCGATCACCATCTGATACTTTGATTGCCCCGGAAATGTGGTCAGCTTGCCAGTGGCGACCACTTCCATACCCTCTTCCGGGCGGTGGGCGAGGCTTTGCGCACGGCCTTTCCAGATGACACCGGCCAGGACCGCGCGGTCATCTTTCAGATCAAGATAAAGATGCCCCGATGCGGGCCGTGATACACGGCCCACTTCACCGCGCACGCGCACATGGGAAAAACCGCCCTCAATCGCCTTCTTGACCGCTCCAGAGATTTCGGCGACCGTGAATTCCGGCGTATTGTCTGCCGGTTCATCCTCAAAAAGGTCGTTCAATCACTCTGCCTCGACTTTCAGGTTTTGCAGCGGCAGGGACGAGAATTTCCAACGCAGAAACAGCCCGCCGCCCACCACAAATGCCCCAAAAGCCGCAAAAAGGACAGAGCCCATCAGGAACGCGAGCGCGAAAGCCGCCATCCCAACACTCCACATCATGAATTTTGAGACTGTCACCGCCGAGACGTCAGGATCGGGCCAGAATTGCACGTTCGGTCGGCCAAATTCCTGCGCATAATACTCCAGTGTACGTTCATAGGCGGGGTCTTCCTCAACAGGATCGGGTACCGGTGTATGATGGATCGTCCGGCCGATGATACGTGGGCAGAAATCTTCGAAATAGGCGCGCTCATCCTGAATATGAAGTTGCCAGACCAAATCGACGATGGGCGAAGGTGCCAGCGTCTCGCCCGTGCTGCCCACAAGATACATGTAGCGACGATATTCCTCGACCAGCGTATAGCACACATCCACCGAGTGCCCGGTTTCCTCTCCGAGCCGGTCAACCAACGAGCGGGTCAATGGCCGCTCGTGAAAACTATACCCTTCCAGCCGGTGCCAAAGCCGCCGATCCGTCTTCGTACGTTTCATGCCGTGATCTCGCGTTATCACGCCCCCGCGCGCCAGTTTATGCGGAACTCTTCAAATCACCAAGCACCCCATGGCAAAAAACACGCGCT
Organism: Cognatiyoonia sp. IB215182; assembly: GCF_033963905.1. Taxonomy (NCBI): domain Bacteria; kingdom Pseudomonadati; phylum Pseudomonadota; class Alphaproteobacteria; order Rhodobacterales; family Paracoccaceae; genus Cognatiyoonia; species Cognatiyoonia sp. IB215182. The sequence continues at coordinate 114,403 of NZ_JAXBMB010000009.1, read as the reverse complement.
TGTGGTCCTAGAACCGCAAGCCTAGAACGCGTGCAATCAATTGGCGGAGGCGGCATGAATATTCTCATCTTGGGCGGTGGCGGGCGGGAACACAGCCTGGCATGGGCTGTGAAGCAAAACCCCAAATGTGACAGGTTGATCGTGGCGCCCGGGAACGCGGGGATAGCAGCCATTGCTGACTGCGCCGACATCAACATTCTCGATGGTGGAGCCGTCGCTGTTTTTGCTGAGGAAAACGCAATTGATTTCGTGATCGTGGGGCCGGAGGCGCCTCTGGCTTCCGGTGTCGCCGACCGATTGCGTGCTGCCGGGCTTCTGGTGCTTGGCCCAAGCCAGGCTGCCGCCGAACTCGAAGCGTCGAAATCCTTTACCAAAGCGATCTGCGATGCGGCGGGCGCGCCCACCGCCGCCTATGCCCGTTTCACAGATGCCGATGCAGCACGCGCACATATCCGTGAGCAAGGCGCGCCAATTGTCGTGAAGGCCGATGGTTTGGCCGCCGGCAAGGGCGTCACCGTCGCGATGACCGAGGCCGAGGCTCTGGCGGCCATCGATCACATGTTCGATGCGAGCAACGACATGGCCGGGACGACCGTGGTCATCGAAGAATACATGGATGGTGAAGAGGCCTCTTTCTTCGTGCTCTGTGATGGCAAGACATTGTTGCCCATCGGGACTGCACAGGACCACAAACGCGCCTTTGACGGTGATACCGGCCCAAATACTGGCGGCATGGGCGCCTACTCCCCCGCCCCCGTCATGAGTGACGCGGTCACGCAAAAGGCCCTGGATGAGATCGTGGCCCCCACCATGGACGAGATGTCCAAGCGCGGAATACCTTTTCAGGGCGTCTTGTTCTGCGGTTTGATGATCAAAGAGGGCCAGCCGCGTCTGGTGGAATACAATGTCCGCTTTGGTGATCCCGAATGCCAATGCCTGATGATGCGCTTGGGCGGACAGATCCTCGACCTCATGCAGGCTTGCGCCGAAGAGCGTCTGGATGAGATCCAGGTCAATTGGGCCGATGACCATGCGCTGACCATCGTGATGGCGACGAAAGGCTATCCGGGTTCTTACGAAAAAGGCAGCGTGATCAACGGATTGGATAGTCAGCCCGAAGACAGTTTTCACATGGTCTTTCACGCGGGCACCACTGAAAAGGACGGTCAAATCACCGCAACGGGTGGGCGTGTCCTGAACGTCACGGCGCGTGGCGCGACTTTGGCAGAGGCCCATGAAAAGGCCTACGCAATGGCGCAGGGCATTGATTGGGACGAAGGCTTCTACCGTTCTGACATCGGTTGGCGCGCGCTGTAGCGCAAACTGAAAGATCAGTCAGCGCAAACAAAAAGGCCGCGTCTAGATCGACGCGGCCAATTTGTATTGATGCGTCGGGGCTTAAGCCGCCCGGCTCACCAACACGCTGTCAATCTCGGCGGCAGCAGCGGTTTCGTCGTTGCCGGCAACAGCCGCAATCTCACGCGTCAAACGCTCCAAAGCCGCTTCATAAAGCTGGCGCTCAGAATAGCTCTGCTCGCGCTGGTCGTCCTGGCGGTGCAGGTCGCGGACCACTTCGGCAATCGCAATCAGATCGCCTGAATTGATCTTTTGCTCATATTCCTGTGCCCTGCGCGACCACATGGCCTTTTTCACCTTGGCCTTGCCGCGCAGTGTTTTCATCGCATGGCTGACCACATCAGGGGTCGCCAGCGCGCGCATACCCACTTCCACAGCTTTGTGCGTTGGCACGCGGAGCGTCATCTTGTCCTTCTCGAACGCGATGACAAACAGCTCTAGTTCAAAGCCTGCAACCTCTTGTGTTTCGACCGAAACAATCTTGCCTACCCCATGTGCGGGGTAGACGACAAACTGCTCTGGGCTGAATTCGTTTTTCTTCTTACTCATGATCGTCCTTTCATCGCGACCCCCTCACCAAGCGACAAAAAACCGGCGGCAACAAATGTCACCGTCGGGCCGAAGCTGTAATGGACAAGGTCAACTCGTTCGCGTCATTGCGCACAGTATATCATAAAAACGCCACGTTCGAAAGTCAGCCTCTGCACCGCAGCAAGCATCTGAAAACATTGGGTTTACCGCGCTGGTTGGCGACGAATCAACCACCCTCGCCAGGCGCTTCCGAGAAGAGCTCCATCTTACCCTCTTTCCCGTCCATCTCTTCAGCGGTGGGCAGCGGGTCCTTCTTGGTGATGATGACCGGCCACATTTCGGAATACTTGCGGTTGAACTCGACCCACTTTTCCATGTCCGGCTCGGTATCCGGGCGAATGGCGTCAGCGGGGCATTCCGGTTCACACACACCACAATCAATGCATTCATCGGGATGAATGACCAACATGTTCTCGCCCTCATAGAAACAATCGACGGGGCAAACCTCGACGCAGTCGGTGTATTTGCAGGCGATGCAGTTGTCGTTGACGATGTAGGTCATGAAGTGATCCGGCTGTTTAACGACCGTTAGCTATGACAGACATCAGAAACGTTCAAGGTCGAATGGATCACCTTGACGCAACTGCGGCAACGTTGCCCAGATCACGTTTTTCCCGGCCCTTTGGAACACCAGACCACATTCACAATTTCTAAGGTCTTTGGACGCAATGTGATGCCCGGACGAAGAGAATGGGCCGCATCATGACAAATTCCTGGACAAAGCTGCGCAGACGCGTCTCCGCCACATGGGTCATTCACATCGGCTTTTTTGTTTCTGCCATCATTGCTTGGCCAATCATGGCCGAGATGGAGCTCTTTGAGCGGTTCTATGACTACAGCCGCGCCCATGAGGACTGGGATCTGGACGAATTTGCACTGCTCGTTGTGAACCTGACGATTGCGCTATTGCTTTCATCGATTTTCCAAAGCACACGATTGCGAAAACTCGTCCGTCAACGTGATTTTGAACGTGATCGCGCGGAAAAGAATGCACGACACGACCCGTTGACCGGGCTGATGAACCGCCGGGCCTTTGGAACCGTGCTTGAGCAGACTGCCGACACGGTGCGCGCCAACGCGCCGCGCTACATTGCGATGCTCGACCTCGACAGGTTCAAGCCGGTCAATGACATACACGGACATGCGGCAGGTGACGCCGCCATCCGCAAGGTGGCGCAACGGCTCAAAGCGGAAGTGGGTGAGTTCGCCCAGGTTGGTCGCCTTGGAGGGGACGAGTTTGCGATCATCTTTGACGTCGGCACGGATGTACAGCAGGTCGAAAGATGCGCAAGGCGTCTGATACATGAGGTGGAAAAGCCTGTGCGGTTTCACGGAACACCACTGCATGTAAGCTGCAGCATCGGTTTGATGCAATGGAGTGAAGAAATCAGCACGACCGAAGCCCTGCGCAGGGCTGACAAGTCGCTCTATGCAGCCAAGGATGGCGGTCGCGCCCGTTTTGCCTGGTATGACGCTGAGCTTGACCAGAAGTCGCACGAACGTGCCCAGCTGGAGGTAGACCTGACAAAGGCCATCGCGGACCGCGCAATTGAGGCGTGGTTTCAACCGGTTGTGAACATTGAGACCCAAGGCCTGATTGGCTTTGAAGTTCTGGCGCGCTGGACCCATCCCACGAGAGGCGCCATCGCGCCAAGTGTCTTCATCGAGATTGCTGAAGATAGCGGCCAGATAGGCAATCTCGGGCTCAGCATTCTACGTCAAGCCTGCGAGGCCGCAGCGTCATGGGACCCGAAACTGACAATCGCATTCAACGTCTCTCCGCTGCAATTTCATGATGCTCTTCTTGTTGAACAAATCAAACAGGTCCTTGACGATTGCGGATTCGATGCGAAGCGTTTGACCATCGAAGTGACTGAGAGCTCTATCATCCATGACTTCGGGATCGCCCGCGCCAAACTAGATGCGCTCAAGGAACTTGGGGTTGCCGTGGCGCTTGATGATTTCGGTACCGGCTATTCGAGCCTCGCAAGCTTGCGCCAATTGCCCTTCGACCGAATCAAGATTGACCGCAGTTTTGTGACCAATATTGCAGCAGAACCGCAAAACCAGAAGATCGTCGCTGGCATTATGGCGCTGGCCAAGGGGCTGGATCTTGATGTGACTGCGGAAGGGATCGAAACCAAAGATGATCTTTCCTACCTGCAAGACCTAAGCTGTTCACTTGGCCAGGGCTTCTTGTTCGAGCGTGCAGTCCCGGAAAAGCATGTACCGTGGTTGATGGAGAGCCAGTTGAAGGAATGGCCCCTGAACGCGCAAGAGGCAGGTGACTTTCAAAAGAAGTCGCTCAAAACCGCCTCCTGAGGGAGCATTTACGCTGGCGACCAGACGATCGCCTTTGAACCAAATGCTGGACTGGAGGCTGAGTTCGACCCATCATTGACCTCATATTTGCAACTGCATGTTGTACCAAATGGGGGAAAACGATGTCACTGATGAACACCGTAACGAAGATGGCAATGGGCTTTGCCATGGCCAAGGGCATGGATGCAATCCAGAAAAATGGTGGTTTGGGTAATGTCCTGTCTGGACTGACGGGCAGTGCCGGCGGAACCCAACAGGCTGGTTTGGGTGGGCTGGGCGACATGCTGGGCCAGCTGTCGGCACCCGGTGCGGCCGGTGGTGGTCTGGGCGGCATGCTGGGGCAATTATCCGGTGGTGGCGGGATGGCCGCCGTAGGCGGATTGGGCGGCCTGGGTGCGCTTTTGGGCGGTCTGGCTGGCGCGCGCGGTGGCGAGGCGGGCGGAGGGCTTGAAGCGCTTTTGAACCAGGACAATCCCGCCGAAGAACCCGATGAAGATGACGTCGCCAAACTGATGCTGCGGGCCATGACACAGGCCGCCCGTGCCGATGGAGACCTTGATCAAGGCGAAAAGACAAAGCTGATCGACATTGTCCGCGAAGGCGACCCCGGCACGACGGAAACTCTGCAATCCATCCTGGATGAACCGGTTGACGCTGCCAGACTTGCCGCCGACACGCCGAAAGGGCTGGAGACCCAAGTCTATACAATGTCGGTCAATGCGATCACACCCGACAATCAGGCAGAAGCACAGTATCTGCATGCTCTCGCGTCCGGTCTGGGCCTGCAGCCGCAAACGGCCAATGCAATTCACGACAGTCTGGGCGCGCCTAGGCTCTACAATTGAGGGAAGGCGGGACAGACACTGACTCCGCCAATCCGACACACTGACGTACGCGACATGATTGATTTCTAACCCGACATGTTCGAGACGAATTTGACCCAGGAACTGAACGGAAAGCACCTGATGTCGGCTGCCATTGTGCTAAAGCCCGATCTTGCAGCCGAACTCCCTTTTGGTCGCTATCCCAAGTTGCGCGTTGATGCCGAAATCAACGGCTTCGCTCATGAGGGCGCCTTCGTGCCAATCCACAGCGGGCACTACATGATGGTATCAAAGCGGCTGCGCAAAGTCATTAGCCGCGATTTGGGCGATCCCGTCATCGTACGTTTCAAAGTGGCCGATCAGGAAGCAATCAACTTGCCAGGCATCTTGCGCGACGCCTTTGAGGATGCCCCTGACGCCCGTGATATCTGAGATGCCATGCCCATCGGGAAACGGCGTAGCCGGTGCCACCAGATCAGTCGCGCGAAAGCGGCCGAAACCAAGCAGAACCGGATCGGCAAGCTTTTCGACCTGCTTTATGACAGTTAGTCCAGCCCCATATCCCGCCGATCCTTTTTGGTAGGGCGGCCGCCCTTCTCATATTTCGGGTTGGCGCCCTCGACTGAGGCGGGGCGTTCCTGCGGAACCGGTGTGAGGTCTTCATAAAGCGCTTGCGCCTCGGGCGCAGGACCGCGCCGTTCGCCACAGGCCAGAATACGGACAACGCGGGTTTCGCGCGCTTGGATAAATGTCAGCACATCACCGGGGCCGACGGTACGGGCGGGTTTGCTCACAGGCTGTCGGTCGACCCGCACCTTGCCTGCGCTGACAACTCCGGCCGCAAGACTGCGGGATTTGAAAAACCGCGCGTGCCACAACCACTTATCCAAGCGAATTGTCGGGCGCGGTTCGGTCAATCCTTCTTGAACCCGGCTAATGCAGCAGCAAACGGATTGTCGGGATCAATCGTCTTTTCTTTCTTCGGCTTTGCCTGATAGCTTTGCGGCTTGTTGCGATCACCCTGCGGCTTACCACGTGCCTTTGGTTTGCCTTTGCCACGTGGCTTGTGCTGGCCTTGCGAGCGCTGGTTCTGACGCGCGCCGCGCCCGCCCCAGGTGAAGGTAAAAAATACCTCCATCTCGGGGCCGGTATCTGGCGCCTCTAGCGTGGTTTCGTCGGGTGCGGCATCTGTGACAGCGGGCACCTCGACCGGCACTTCCGTCGGTACCTCAGTTGGTACCGTCTCTTCGACAGACGTCGCCGTCACGGCATCAGACGCGACCGCGCGGACCTTCTCGCGTTCACCTTTTTCAGCCTTGTAGCCCAGACCGGTCATAAGGTCGGCAAACTGCTCCAGTGTCATGCCGGTGATCGAGAGCATGTCTGCAGTCGCCTCAAACCCGGCCCGACTGTCTTTATCGCGCAACATGTCTGCAAGCCGTTCAAGCATATCGATCCGGATAGCGCGTTCGCCCGCCGCACGGTAACCTGCCATCGCGTAATAGCCCGGTAACGCATCTTTCGCAGCGGGGACGGTCACAAGGCCTGGTGGCGGGCTTTCGGGAAATTCTTGCAAGCCTTTTGCAAGTGCCCAAAGCACCAATCGCAGCCGTGTGGGCGCAGGCTTCAGCAGCAGGGGTTGAAAGATCGTAAACTGGCCAAACCGCACGCCATGTTTGCGCAGCGATCCACGCGCATCCTGATCCAGCGCCTTGACGATGTCCGCAACTTCACCGCGCGGCAGAATGCCGAACCCTTCGGCAAGCTGGTAGGCAAAGCCCTTGGCTGCCCCCGTCAACGTCTCATCATTTTTCAGCGCAAGTAGGCCCTCAAAACCAGTGGCAATCTTGCGGTCGATGAAGTGTTGCAGACGGCGCTGCACCTTCGCAGCGACATCGGGCCCGGCTTCCTCATCGACAAATGCTTCAACCCCGGGCTTGAATGGGTCCGCGCCAGAGGTCAGCTTACCCACCGCCTGATCACCCCACATCAGCCCGCCTTGTTCGGTGAAATCGATTTCTGGATCCGGTGCGTTGTAAAACCGATCAGCCAGCAGGTGAAAATGTGGAACCAGTGCCGCGACCGAGGCCTGGCGCAGCGTCTTCGCCTCATCTGGGCTTCCGGCCTTGTCCATGCGAAACCGGAACCCCTCCAGCCGTCCGACAAACTCGCCTTCGACGGTCACTTCGCCCTTGTCATTCACCTCGGCCACAAGGCTCTCCTTCTGTTTGAGCCGGCGAAGCAGAATGCTGGTCCGCCGGTCCACAAATCTTTGCGTCAATGCGCCATGTAGCGCATCTGATAATCGGTCTTCTACAGCGCGCGTTTCCTCGCGCCAACGAGATTCGTCAACTAGCCAACCCTTGCGTTGCGCCACATATGTCCACGTGCGGATATAGGCGAGCCGTTTGGATAGCGTATCAATATCGCCATCATCGCGGTCAATGCGTTTCACCTGCAAGGCGAACCAATTGGCATCAACATGCCCAAACTGGTGCAGATCGGTATAGATATGCGTCAGAAGCGATGCATGTTCTGCCGGTGAAATCCCACGAAAATCGGGGACGCGGCAGACATCCCACAAAAGCTTCACCGACGGCCCGTCGGTCGCGCGTGCAATCACTTCGGCGTCTTCGGCCAATGTCTTGAGCGCACGCAGATCGTCGCTTTCGCGCACCCGCGTCAGCCATTGATCTTCGGTCCGCTGTTCAAGCCCGGCAATCAGACGCTTGAGCGATCCGAATTGCAGATCGCTATTGCGCCACTGCAATTTCTTGACCGGGGCAAACCTATGCGCACAGATCGCCTCGGCTACATGTTCATCGAGCGGTTCGGCCTCTCCGGTCACCCCGAATGTGCCGTTGTCCTTGTACCGCCCTGCCCTGCCCGCGATCTGCGCGAGCTCCTGCGGCTGCAAGTGACGCATGCGTCGGCCGTCGAACTTGCTGAGCGATGAGAATGCGACATGCGAGATATCGAGGTTCAATCCCATCCCAATCGCATCGGTGGCAACCAGATAATCCACATCACCGTTTTGGTACATCGCCACCTGCGCATTGCGCGTCCGCGGGCTGAGCGCGCCCATGACCACGGCAGCACCCCCTTTGGTTCGCCGCAAAAGCTCTGCAATCGCATAGACATTTTCAACCGAGAACCCCACGATGGCTGATCTTGCGGGCATCCGGCTTATCTTTTTCGAACCTGAATAGGTGAGCTGCGACATCCGCTCACGACGCAAGAACTGTGCCTCCGGGACTATCGCTGCAATGGCGCCGCGCATCGTCTCGGCGCCCAGAAACAACGTCTCATGCATACCGCGCGCATGGAGCAGCCTGTCAGTGAAAACATGGCCACGTTCTGGATCGGCGCAAAGCTGTATCTCATCAATGGCCAGAAAATCACAGCCCATGCCTTCGGGCATCGCCTCAACAGTGCAGACCCAGTAGGCCGCGCGGGGCGGCACGATGCGCTCCTCGCCCGTCACCAAGGCCACGACCGATGGGCCGCGTATCGCCACGATCCTGTCATAAACCTCGCGCGCCAACAAACGCAGTGGCAGCCCGATCACACCGGTACGATAGGACAACATACGCTCAATCGCGTAATGCGTCTTGCCGGTATTGGTCGGGCCCAATACAGCCGTAATCCGGGCGGGTGTCATAGCGGTCCCCGATCAGAGCAGAAACGCTTAGAGCGCCTGCCCCTCAAGCTGCATTTCCAGAACATTCAGCGCCTCTTGCGCCTCGATCGCATGCGGATTGATTGTCAGGATCAATTCATAAAGCGTGCGTGCATCCTCATCGCGCTCCAACTCCAGCATAATGGTCGCCAGGCCACGCATCGCCTCGAAATGGCGCGGGTTCAGGCGCAGGGTTTGCTGGATATCATCCAAGGCGGGTCCGGTCTTGCCCAGAAGGTAATAAGCTGATGCGCGGCCATAATACCCTTCGGCAAATTCCGGCGCATGGTCTACGAGCGCCGTAAAATGCTCGGCCGCAACATCCGGTTGACCTTCCTCCAACGCCTCTTTGCCGCGACGCAAGAGCAGATCCATCGCCGGAGAGCCGCTGCGCTCCCACTCGGTCACAATCTGGCGCTCGATCCGGGCATAGTCTTGCTCACCAGCATCCAAAAGCTGTTGATATAAATCGTCCAAGCGGCTTTCCTGGGCAAATGCAGGTAGGGAAATCCCCACTGCCACAAAAAGTGCCGCAACGATATATTTGATGGGATGTCTCAACGTAACCATATTCGGCAATGTAGCGCACTGTGCAGCCAACACCAACAGGCGGCACAGTCACATCACTGACAAAGGACGAAAAACATGAGTGACGTTGTGACCGAGGCCGTAGCTGCCCTGAACGCAAAAATGGATGGGGCAGGCTTTGACGGCTCTGCCAAATTCGACATTGAGGGCGAAGGCGCGATCATTATTGACGCAGACGGCGCGCGCGCGGGTGATGACGAAGCTGACGTCACGCTGACCGCCAGCACCGAGACGTTCAAGGCGATCCTTGACGGCGAGCTGAACCCGACAACCGCATTCATGACCGGCAAGCTGACCGTCGATGGCGATATGGGCCAGGCGATGAAGCTGTCAGGCGTTCTGGGCTAAGCGTTGATGGAGCCCGCACCCTTTCATAGCGATATCGCCGGCGGGCCCGACGGGGGTGCGGCCTATTGGTTGAAAACGGCAGATGGCCTGCGCATTCGCGTGGGCCATTGGACCATTCCTGATGCCAAGGGAACGATCCTGATCTTTCCCGGTCGCACGGAATTTATCGAAAAGTATGGTCGCGCCGCCAGGGCCTTTGCCGAGCGCGGCTATGCAAGCCTTGCGATTGACTGGCGCGGTCAGGGGATCGCCGACCGGATGATGGCAAATCGTGCCATCGGCCATGTGGGGCATTTTGATGATTATCAGCGGGACGTTGAGGCGACGCTGGCGCATGCCGCTGCACTTGACCTTCCGAAGCCCTATTTCCTGATAGGGCATTCCATGGGTGGGTGTATCGGCCTGCGGTCGCTGATGAACGGGCTCGATGTGAACGCAGCGATGTTTTCGGCACCGATGTGGGGTGTACAGATGAACCCCGCGCTACGGCCCGTGGCATGGGGGCTTTCAGCGGTGAGCAAACCGTTTGGATTTGACCAGACTCTGGCACCTGGCCAATCAGAAGAATCCTACGTCCTGCGCACGACGCTTGAGGAAAACGCGCTGACCGGCGACGCTGAGATGTTCGACATGCTGCAAGAACAGCTAGCGAAACATCCTGATCTTGGCCTTGGCGGGCCATCCTTGCGCTGGCTGAACATGTCATTGCGCGAGATGTTCCAGCTCAGCACCCTGCCCTCACCCGCTGTTCCCTGTCTCACTTTTCTCGGCACCGACGAGGCGATTGTGGACCCGGGCCGCATTCGTGATCGTATGCGCAAGTGGCCGGGCGGCCAATTGCGGGTCATTGATGGTGGACGGCACGAGATGCTGATGGACGCGCCTCAGATGCGCACGGCGATCATCGACGAAACGGTAGCGCTTTTTGACGCTAACAAGACGCTGACCAACGCGGCCTAAGCGCGCGCCAGAAACGCGGACACCTCTGCCAGACCTGCCTGCAAGTCAGCCTTTGGGTTGGCAAAACCGATCCGCACCGTGCCCTCCACCTCAAACACCGCGCCGGGTGCAAGCAGCACGCCCGTCTCTGTCATAAGGCGGGTGCAAAGCTCTTCGGATCCCAGCGGCAGATCGTAATCAAGCAAGGTTACCGTCCCCGATTGCGGCTGCACCCAGCTAATGCCGTGCGTTTGAGACACCCAATCGGCCAAGTACGTCAGGTTTTCCTGCGTAATCTGTCGCGACCGAGCAAGAACGCGGCCCTTGTTTTCCAACGCAAGCGTCGCAAAGTGATCATCCAGTTTGCCGACCGAGATCGTGTCGTAGTCGCGATGATGGGCGACGGCCGAGATAACGTCTTCAGGACCGGCCACCCACCCAAGCCGCAGACCAGCGAGGGCAAATGCCTTGGACATGCCGGCAGTCGAGATACCCTTTTCGTAGATATCGGCAATTGACGCAGTTGTGCCGTCACCCTCCTGATCGGTGCCCCGATAGACCTCATCACACAGGATGTAGGCGCCCACCTCGCGGGCGATTGCGGCAATGCCCTCCAGCACACTGCGATCCATCAAAGCGCCTGTTGGATTGTTTGGATTGGTCAGGGCTATCATCTTCGTGCCCGGTGTCACCGCATCGCGCAGGGCGTCTAGGTCAAGCTGATAATCATCCGCGCGCCGCAGCGGCAGCTTGACGACTTCAGCACCAAGGCTTGCAGGGATTGCGAAATGCTGCTGATAGGTCGGCACAACCGTCACAACCCGGTCACCAGCGCCAATCAGCGCCTTGTACACCAGCATGTTGGCACCGATTGTGCCATGGGTCACGATAATATTCGCGGGATCCTGCCGCTCATAAAGCGCTGAAATCGCATGTAAAAGCCGCGCAGAGCCGCGAATATCGCCATAGGTCATCTTTATCTGCGACAACGCCAAAAGATCGCCGGGCTCCTGACCGGCCAACGCAAGCAAATCGGCAATTGTCAGGCTTTCCACGCACGTCTCGGCCAGGTTGTAGCTGCAGCGCGTCTCCCACGCGTCCATCCAAAGCTCGATCCCGAAAGGTTCAATATACATCGTCTATCCCAGTTCACTGTCAGCGCGGACCTTGAAACCGGCATCGCGCAATTCCTGCACGGTTTCAGCGACATGAGCCTTGTCGCGCGCCTCGATCACGATCTCCAGTTCCGCCTGTTTAAGCGACACCGATTGCATCATGCGCTGGTGGATCACCTCAACCACATTTGCGCCTGCCTCACCAATGATCCGTGAGATTTCGGACAATTGGCCGGGCGTGTCGTCAATCTCAAAGGTCAGGCGGGTGATCCGCCCGTCCCGCACCAGCCCGCGCAGGATCAGGGTGGAGAGCAAGCGCGAGTCGATATTGCCGCCGCAGATGACGAGGCCGACCTTCTTGCCCTTCAACTCCGGCGCCAGCTTTTCGATCACCGCAAGACCTGCGCCCGGAGCCCCTTCGGCCACGATCTTTTCGTAAGACAAGAGGTCAAAGACAGCCGCTTCAATCTCCTGCTCACTCGCGGTCTCAACGCGATCTACAAATTCTTTGATAACCGCCATATTTGTCAGTGAGGGTTCACGCACCGCAATGCCTTCGGCCAGCGTCGCGCCGCCGAAATTGGTGGCCACTGCGTCAAATTGGGCTTTGACCGCGTCGAACCGTTCAGCCTGTGCCCCGATGATTTCGACGGTAGGTTTGGCGGATCTCGCCGCCACCGCCATGCCCGCGATCAGGCCGCCGCCACCGATTGGGATGACGATGCAATCGAGATCGGGCTGATCCTCCAGCATTTCAAGCGCCACACTGCCCTGCCCCGCAGCCACAACCGGATCGTCAAACGGGTGGATAAAGGTCAGGCCCTTCTCCGCCGCCAAGTCGAGCGTGAATTGCACGCTTTCATCGAAACCTTGCCCGTGCAGCACGACCTCAGCCCCGAAATCCTGGGTGCGCTTGATTTTGTTGAAGGGCGTCCCTTCGGGCATCACAATCGTCGCGGGGATGCCCAACCGGCTGGCGTGATAGGCCACGCCCTGCGCATGGTTGCCCGCGCTACAGGCTATGACCCCCGCTGACCTTTCGGCGTCAGACAACGTCAACAGCTTCGCCAAGGCACCGCGCGCCTTGAAGGCGTTGGTGTGCTGCAGGTTCTCCAGTTTCAGATACAGATCAATGCCGAGATGCAGCGACAACCGCGCCGCATGCACGGTCGGCGTCCGCATCGTGGCGGGCCTGATCGCCTCATAAGTCTGGCGGATCAACGCCGGGTCAAGCGTCATCGGCCCCCTCATTCTCGTGTCCACCGCCCAGTCTATCCCGCCGATGGGGCGCGCGAAACCCACGTCTTCGCACCCGACCATTGGCGGGGGCGGCCGGCGGTCTATACTCGTTTTCATGGCAGACGTCCTGACCTTCACCGACCGCGGCATCTACTGCCCGGCGGGCGATTTCTACATCGATCCCTGGCAGCCGGTGGATCGCGCGCTGATCACCCACGGCCACAGCGACCATGCGCGCCCCGGTATGGGCCGCTATCTGGCGACAAAAGGCACCGCCCCGGTGATGCGCCACCGGCTGGGCGAGATTGCGCTGGAGACTATCGATTTTGGCGAAGAGAGGCAGATTGGCGATGCGCTGGTCTCTTTCCATCCGGCGGGTCATGTGCCGGGTTCCGCGCAAATCCGCGTCGCAGTGAAGGGAGAGATTTGGGTCGTCTCTGGCGATTACAAGACCGTGGATGACGGCCTGTCAGAGCCGTTTGAGCCAGTAAAATGCCACGCCTTTATCACCGAATGCACCTTTGGTCTGCCGATCTTCAAATGGACCCCGCAGGATATCCTGACGAGCCAAATCAATGACTGGTGGGCAAGCAATGCCGCTGCCGGACGCACCTCCATCCTCGGCGCCTATGCATTGGGAAAGGCACAGCGGCTGCTGGCGCAGGTCAACCCCGATATCGGGCCCATCATCACCCATGGTGCCATCGAAAACACAAATGAAGTTCTTCGCAGTCAGGGGTTTACCCTGCCCGAGACGGTCTACGCCACGCCGGAGATCACGGCCAAAACACATCCTGGCGCGCTAGTTCTTGCGACGCCAAGCGCGCTTGGCACCACATGGACGCGCCGCTTCGGCCCGGCCTCCACCGCCTTCGCCAGCGGGTGGATGGCCTTGCGCGGGGTACGGCGCAGGCGGGCGGCTGACAGAGGCTTTATCGTCTCAGACCATGCCGATTGGGACGGCTTGAATGATGCAATCAAGGCCACGGGCGCGACCAAGGTTTTCGCCACACACGGCTACACCTCTGCCTTTCAACGATGGCTTTCTGAGCAGGGTTATGACGCGCATATCGTCAGCACGGATTATCACGGCGAAAACCTCGATCAGGCGGAAGAGGTCGAGGCATGAAGGACTTTGCCACCCTTTTCACCCGCATCGACGAAAGTACCAAAACGACGGTCAAAACGGCCGCGCTTGCCGATTACTTCCGCACCGCTGAGCCCAGCGACAAGCTGTGGACCATCGCCCTGTTCACCGGGCGGCGCCCCAAGCGCACGATCACGGCCACCCGCCTGCGCGAATGGGCGGCAGAGGTTGCGGGCCTGCCCGATTGGTTGTTCGAAGAGAGTTACAGCATCGTCGGCGATCTGGCCGAGACCATCGCGCTGGTGCTTCCCCCTGCCGAAGGGGACGATGACCAGTCCCTCACCTACTGGATCAACCGGATCAAAGCGCTTTCCGCCATGGAAGAGGAGGAGCGAAAGGCAGGCATTCTGCAGGCCTGGAACAGCCTACCCACGACGCAGCGCTTTCTGTTTACGAAGCTCCTGACCGGTGGCTTCCGCATCGGTGTCAGTGCCAAGCTCATCACCCGCGCGCTGGCGCAGGCCACAGGCCAGCCAGAGGCGGAACTGACCCATAAGCTGATGGGCAATTGGACTCCCGACACCGCCACATGGGAAGACCTGATTGAGGCGGACGACCCAACGGCTGACCTTTCACGCCCCTATCCGTTTTACTTGGCGTATCAGTTGGACAGCCTTGATGACCTTGGCGAACCGGGCGACTGGAACGCCGAACGCAAGTGGGACGGCATCCGTGGCCAGTTGATCATCCGCGGTGGCGAGCATCACCTTTGGTCGCGTGGCGAGGACCTGATGACCGACCGCTTCCCGGAGCTTGCACAGCTGAAAGACTATCTGCCCGATGGCACGGTCATCGACGGTGAAATCCTCGCCTTCGCCGATGGGAAGCCTTTGTCTTTCAATGCGCTACAAAAACGTATCGGGCGCAAAACCGTGCCGAAAAAGCTGTTGAAAGAAGCGCCAGTTATCCTGATGGCCTATGACCTTTTGGAATATGGAGGTCAGGATATCCGCGACACCGCGCTCAGCGAACGCCGCAACCAATTGAAGGCGCTGATCAACGACGCGCCACCAGAGGCGCCTATTCGCCTTTCCGAAGCTGTCGATTTCACAAGCTGGGACGACCTTGCCAAAGCCCGCGAACAATCCCGCGAGATCGGGGCGGAGGGGCTGATGCTCAAACGACTCGACAGCCCTTACTTGTCTGGCCGTAAACGCGGCGATTGGTGGAAATGGAAGATCGACCCGCTGACCATCGATGCGGTGATGATCTATGCCCAAGCGGGCCACGGACGCCGCGCGAACCTCTTTACCGACTACACATTCGCCGTCCGCGCGGGCAACGATCTGGTCCCCTTCACCAAGGCCTATTCCGGCCTGACCGATGCCGAATTCCGCGAAATCACCGCCTGGGTGCGGAAGAACACGCTGCAAAAGTTCGGCCCCGTCCGGCAGGTGCCACCAACCCATGTGTTTGAGATTGCCTTTGAAGGTATCCAAGCCAGCCCCCGCCATAAATCCGGCGTCGCACTACGTTTTCCCCGGATGTCCCGCTGGCGTAAAGACAAACCGGTGGATGAGGCGAATACGCTCGACGATCTCAAGGAAATGTTGGCGACATACGGCTAGCAACCAGTGGGCGAGAGGCCTATGAAGGGCCAAACAACTGGGGGTTAAGACATGCATTTTCCACAAGCGGTTTTCGACGCAAACGCAACGGGGGGCAAAGACCTCGGCAACCTGCCCGAATGGGATCTGAGCGATCTGTACACCGGCACCGACGCGCCAGAACTGCAACGCGATCTGGACTGGCTGGAAAAGGAATGTGCCGGTTTTGCAAAAAGCTACGCTGGCAAACTCGCTGCTCTCAACGCCGCTGAATTGCTGAAAGCCGTTCAGCGGTATGAACAGATTGAGGTTATCGCGGGCCGCATCATGTCATTCGCGGGTTTGCGCTACTATCAGATCACAACCGATGCGGATCGTGCGAAATTCATGTCCGATTGCCAGGACAAGATCACGACCTTTACCACACAGCTTGTCTTTTACAGCCTTGAATTCAACCGGCTAGAAGATGATCACCTCAACGCGCTGCTGGCTGAGAACGCGGATCTCGCTCGCTACAAGCCGGTCTTTGACCGGCTGCGGGCGATGAAGCCGCATCAGCTATCCGATGAGTTGGAGCGGTTTCTGCACGACCAGTCTACCGTTGGTGCAGCGGCGTGGAACCGGCTTTTTGATGAAACAATGGCAGGGCTGGAATTTGACTTGGATGGTGAGACGCTCCCGCTTGAGGCCACGCTTGATCTTTTGACTGACCCTGATCGCACAAAACGTGAGACTGCAAATCGCGCTTTGGCAGCGGTCTTTCAGGACAATCTCAAAACCTTCACCCGGATCCACAACACGCTTGCCAAACAAAAAGAAATCGAAGACCGCTGGCGCAAGATGCCGACGCCGCAGACCGCGCGGCATCTGGCCAATCACGTCGAACCAGAAGTGGTGAATGCGTTGCGCGACGCGGTTGTCGCCGCTTATCCGCGCCTGTCGCATCGGTATTACGCGCTCAAGGCCAAATGGCTGGGCGTTGAGAAACTGCAAGTCTGGGACCGCAACGCGCCGCTGCCGATGGAAAGCGACAAAACCGTCGATTGGGATACCGCAAGGGATAAAGTGCTGAGCGCCTACAGCGAGTTTGACCCCCAGATGGCCGACTTAGCGAAACCGTTTTTTTCGAAGGGCTGGATCGATGCGGCCGTCAAACCGGGGAAAGCCCCCGGTGCCTTCGCCCACCCCACTGTGACGACCGTGCACCCTTATGTGATGCTCAACTATCTTGGAAAACCGCGCGATGTCATGGTGCTGGCCCACGAACTGGGGCACGGCGTCCATCAGGTTCTGGCGGCTGGACAGGGAGAAATGCTCTCTTCAACACCTTTGACGCTGGCGGAAACGGCGTCTGTGTTCGGTGAGATGCTGACATTCCGCAAATTACTGGATGAGGCTGAGAGTGCGGAAGAACGCAAGGTCCTGCTCGCCAACAAGGTCGAGGACATGATCAACACGGTCGTCCGCCAGATTGCGTTCTACGATTTCGAATGCAAGCTGCATGCCGCCCGCGCCAAGGGTGAGCTGACGCCGGAGGATATCAATGCAATCTGGCTCGATGTGCAATCGGAAAGCCTTGGCCCGGCCTTTGAATTTGCCGATGGGTACGAGACTTTTTGGACCTACATCCCGCATTTCATCCATTCGCCATTTTACGTCTATGCCTATGCGTTTGGCGACGGATTGGTGAACGCGCTTTATGCCGTCTATCGCGAGGGCGACGCAGATTTCCGCACCAAGTATTTCGACATGCTGCGTGCGGGCGGGTCGAAACATCACAAGGACCTGCTCGCGCCCTTCGGCCTTGACGCCTCTGACCCCAAGTTCTGGGACAAGGGACTATCCATGATCGAAGGCTTCATTGATGAACTCGAGGCGATGGAAGCCTAGTTGGACAGGATCGACCCGTCGCGATTCAGTACCAGGAATTGGGACAATTCGGACTCGCGCAGGGCATCCTGATCCATCATCTGTCGCAGCACGTCGATGGCCACCGGGGATGTGAAGGCAACCATATGATCAAGGCTGCTGCCATCGCGGAGGTTGGTGATATCAACGAACGTGACATTCAGGCCCTCCACATCGGCGGCACTACTGATTGCACCTACTCTTTCGCGCCCGCCGCTCAGCAATGACGACAGACGCAGCGCACGGTCGGTCTGGCTGTTCAGTATGACAAAAGGTTCCGGTAACTCCCCTATAGCGCTGGCCTGTGCGCGAAAAATATCAGGGTCAAGGTCGGGTGACAGAAAGGTCACCGAGTCCATTCGCCGCAACACATCGCGATTGCCGGAAACGGCGAGCTGACGCATCGCCTCCATCGTCAACAAGGCCCCCATTGAGTGAGCCATCACGTTGATGTTCTTGTCGGTCTTCCGGGCGATATCGGTCAGCAAATCCACCAGATCATCCCGAGCGAAAAGCACGCTGTCACGGTCATAGACATAGGCGCCCGGCACACCGGCGGATGCCCAGGAAAACATCAAACGCGCATCAGGCAGATCGAAGTCATGTGCGATCTGGGCAAAACGATAAAGCGCCTCGGAACTGGTCGTGTTGTAGCCATGAACAAACAGATAGACCGCATCGCCCTCTGTCTCGGCAATGGCTCGTTCAAGCGCGGTCTCATTTTCAAGCAACACGAAATCGACGACAGCAAAATCTGTCAGCGGGTCAGTCGGGCCATCTGGCCAGGCAATCTGGCCCTGAACATGGGTTGGTGGGATTGAGACCGAAAGCTGCGCACGCCGCGCGACGGTCGAGCGGTCGCTTCGAAACGCGTCACGACCCAAGGCAACATTTTGCTGCGTGACAACAAAGATATCTTCAACTGTTGCGGCGGGATTGGGTGCAGCAAAACTGATCGTATCGGGCGGGCTGCAGGCGGCAACAAGGATCGCAATCGCCATGAATATCGATTTGCGCATCTTGTGTCTCGTATCAGGAAGAGCTCAGTGAAAAGGCAGGCTAGTCCAGTTCCGTCCAAGGCCACGGTTTGACCTCGCTCGCCGCTGTCTGATAGCGCGCTGCCTTGGCCATCCAGACACCCATTGTCGTCCCGATCTCTGCCAATTGTTCGTTCGGCTCGCGCTGGTTGAACAGCATGATGAGGAACTGTGCGACTGTCAGAATGCCCAAAAGGCTGCTCGCCATGCTCATCAGCACCGCGATGATCACCATGTTCAGAAGGCGCAGCCAGATCGATTCCAGATCGTCGGTCGCGTCGGATTCTACAGTTTCATGATCCTTGGCCATTGTCCCCTCCTATTGGGCTCTGCCAGCGGTGAACACCATGTCCATCATGTGCTGCGTTCCGCGCGAGAATTCAAGCGGGCATGGATATGCCGCGCCAGTTTGCACCGATTTGCCGAAGTTTTCCACCTGCAGCACATAATGGTTCGTGGCTGGCCAGCGCTCTGTCACCACGGATCCGGTGTCGGTTTCGAGCGTCAGGGCGGCCAGGTCGAAGACATTTGCGTTGAACGGGCAGGTCAGCCGCAGCACGCCCTTTTCACCAAAGAAATTGATGCCCTGATGTGGAAACATCCGCATGGAGACAACGGCGGCATAGCTGAAATCCGGGAAGTCGGCGGCGACCTGTGCAAAGATATCCACATCGTTCTCAAAGCGCAGTTTTGCGTAAGGGATGCGTTCCGGCTCTTGCCCCGTCACAAAGCGCGCCGCGCCAAAGGTGTAGACCCCGATATCGCGCAAACCGCCACCACCCGCAGCGGCGCGGTTGCGGATATTGGTCGCATCGTCATTGAAATAGCTGAAAAACGCATCGACATGCACCAGTCGCCCAATTGCACCCCCCTGCACTAACTCACGTGCCCGATTGAATTGCGGGTGATGGACGATCATGAAGGCCTCTGCCGCCAATTTGCCCGACGCATCACGGGCCGCGATGAGCCGGTCAAAGTCCGATGCGGCCATCGCCATCGGTTTTTCACACAGGACGTGTTTGCCTGCCTCAAGCGCCTTGATCGTCCACTCGACATGCAGATGGTTAGGGAGCGGAATGTAGACGGCGTCAATACTTGGATCCGCAAGCAGCGCGTCATAGCTGTCATGGACCGTTATTCCCGGCGCAAACGCTTCGAAACCCGCCGCCTTGGCCGGGAGTGTTGTGGCAAGTGCGGCGAGTTCGGCACCTTTCGCCACCTGGATCGCAGGCGCCATCTGCTCGCGCGCGAAATTTGCCGCCCCTAACACACCCCAACGCAGTGGTTCCATGGTGATGCCTTCCCTACCGTGATCCGCGCCAACTAAGAACCGCGCCGCAGGCGGTTGCAACAAAAATCCCCGCCGGGACGGGCGGGGATCTGAGGCATTGACCGCGGGAGGCTTACGCAGTCGTCAGCATGCCCTTTTGCCGTGCAAGTTCCTGCATCTTCTTCTGCAGCTTCTCGAACGCGCGTACTTCGATCTGGCGAATACGTTCGCGGCTAACATCATACTGGCTGCTCAGGTCTTCCAGCGTGACGCTTTCCTCGGAAAGGCGGCGTTGCACCAGAATGTCCTTTTCCCGGTCATTCAGCACATCCATCGCTTCAGCCAGAAGGGCGCGACGCGCGTCAAGCTCATCATGCTCTTCATAATGCTCAGCTGTATTGGCGGTTTCATCCTCCAGCCAATCCTGCCATTGCATCGACCCTTCACCGTCAGAGCCGACCTGCGCATTCAGAGACGCATCACCGCCCGACAGGCGCCGGTTCATCGAGATCACTTCATCCTCGGTCACGCCCAGATCAGTGGCAATCCGCTTCACATTTTCAGGACGTAAATCGCCATCTTCCAAAGCACCGATCCGGTTCTTGGCCTTACGCAGGTTGAAGAACAGCTTCTTCTGGGCTGAGGTCGTCCCAAGCTTCACGAGGCTCCATGACCGCAAGATGTATTCCTGAATCGACGCGCGGATCCACCACATCGCATAAGTGGCCAGACGGAAACCCTTTTCGGGGTCAAAGCGTTTGACGGCTTGCATCAGGCCGACATTGGCCTCGGAAATCACCTCTGCCTGCGGAAGACCATAACCGCGATAGCCCATGGCGATTTTAGCAGCAAGACGCAGGTGTGACGTGACCATCTTGTGCGCAGCGTCAGTGTCCTCATGGTCCACCCAGCGCTTGGCCAACATGTATTCCTCCTCAGGTTCCAGCATGGGGAACTTGCGGATTTCCTGCATATAACGGTTCAGCCCACCCTCTGGTGATGGGGCTGGCAAATTCTGGTAGTTACTCACTGTTGTGCCCTCCTATGTTTAAAGGCTTAACATGGATATGGGGACGTTGACGTAACGTTTCAAGAGACGATTAATCAATTTCCGTGAAACAAATATGAACTAGTCGGTTTAGTTTGGCGAGACACATTTTTGTGCGTTCACGCACATGGCATCGTGTATTTCAGTTTCTCTCGCGCATGGCGCGCAAGAGATTGCCTATATCGGCGGGCATTTCCGCTTCAAACGCCAGTTTTGCCCCCGAAACCGGGTGTTCGAACCCCAAAGTCGCTGCATGCAGCGCTTGGCGATTGAATTGCGCAGCAGCCACTGCACCCGCTTCCCCCACGGACTTTGGAGAGAGCTTGCGTCGCCCGCCATAGACCGGATCGCCGATCAGGGCATGTCCGCAATGGGCCATGTGAACACGAATCTGGTGCGTACGCCCAGTTTCGAGCCAGCATTCGATCAGTGCGGCTGCCGGTGGCTCGCCCAAAGGTTCGATCACCCTTGCGCGGGTCACCGCGTGACGCCCTTCGGTAAACGAAACAGCTTGCCGCTGCCGGTCGGTTTTGTGGCGGCCCAGAAAGGTCTGGACCTTGAGGATATTGCCCGGCTCGAAAGACGCACCCTTGATCCCGCGCAGGCGTGGATCGTTCGAAGCGGGCACACCATAGCAGATCGCCAGATACCGCCGCTCGACATCATGCGCCGCAAATTGCGCGGCGAGGTGGTGATGCGCACGGTCAGTCTTGGCCGCCATCAGCAGACCTGACGTCTCTTTATCGATCCGGTGCACGATGCCGGGGCGCTTCATCCCGCCCACCCCGGACAGCGTATCGCCGCAATGGTGGATCAGCGCATTGACCAGCGTGCCACTGGGTGTACCGGGGGCCGGATGCACAACCATGCCTGCTGGTTTGTTCACGACAATCAGGTCGGCGTCTTCGAATACAACATCCAGCGGGATGTCTTCGGGGCCGATATGACTGTCCTCGGCTGCGGCAATTGTAACCGTCACCTCCGCACCCTCCGAGATGCGACAGCGCGGGTCAGTGATGACTGTGCCGTCGATGATGACAGCGCCATCAGCGATCAGTTTCGCAAGGCGCGAGCGGCTAAGTGCCGAGTCCGCGGGCACGTCGCGGCCAAGGGCCTTGTCTAGCCGTGGCGGTGGGTTGGAGCCGATTGTGAAGGTGACGGTGGTCATCGATTTGCGCTCCAATGGCGGCCGGGTGTGGCCGCAATTGGCTGCGCCAATCGCTTACCCACACACTTTCAAAATTCTTGAATTCTGAAAGTGGTACCACCTCCTGGTCTCGAACCAGGGACCTCTTGATCCACAATCAAGCGCTCTAACCAACTGAGCTAAGGCGGCACTGGCAGCGGATTTAGCCCTATGAAGCTGCGATTGCAACCCTTCAAAAGCTGATCTCCCACGTCTCTTCGATCAGGTCGCGACCGAAGGAATGGACAGGTTTTGCGTCGGTCCGCAGAAACCCGTTGCGCTTGTAAATGCGGCCTGCGGCCACGTGTTGTTCATGGGTCCACAGCGTCATGCCGCGATAGCCCGTGTCACGCGCGAAGGACAGACATCTATCAAGCAAAGCCTGCCCTGCCCCACTACCACGGGCCTCTGGTATCAGGTAAAACAGGCGCAGCTTTGCGACCTCATCCGACAGGCGCACACAGAAAATCGTGCCCCAGCGAACAGCCCCCTCATGCGCCATCCACCCTGCCTCGCGGGCCGGATCATGATCAGCAAGGAAATCCGCAACGATCTGCGCGACCAGCGGGCCGAATGTGTCATCGAAACCTTCGACACGCGCATAATGATTTGCATGCTGGTCGAGCAGCCAGTCGGCATCATCGGCGGCAAAGGGACGGATGGCAAAACCCATGGCCTGCAGCCTGCCTTGCCCACCCTTGCCAATCAAGCAATTTGCGCTGTAGGACAAAGGGCTGAAGCGAAAGGGGTGATCATGGGTATCAACACGGAAAGCGACATCACCGCGAATATCCAAATCGGGCCGACCGATCTGGGGATGGTGAGGATCTTTGTCGAGGCGGACGGCATTGAGATTCCGATGGATTTTGACCCAGAAGAGGCCGAGGAAATCGCGGAAGAGATCAAGGCTGCGGCGATCGCGGCACGCGCCCTTAAAACGGGGTGACGAAATCCGGGTCACGCGCTGATTGTGCCCGAATGGCTGCATGACGCGCAAATTTCTGCATCATGACCTTGCGCCGTGCCGCAGGTAGACGCGTCTCTGCAGGCATGCGAATAATCTCGGCATCATAGGCATCCGCCAGGATCAGGCCTGTGTCATCCGGCAATAACTCCGTCGGGAAATCGCCATCCACCGCCCAGAAGAAGCGGTCGCACCATTCCAGATAGCCCCGCCATTTATGATCGGACAGAAAATCGGCGCGGCAGGATTTGCATTCGACAATCCAGATCTCGCCCTTGGGGCCCAGCGCCATAACGTCGACACGCAGACCGGATGTCGGCACCAACTCTTCAACGCTGACAAAGTCATGACTGCGCATCGCGCGCGAGACACCGCGAGCGAGAAGCTGGCCGGGAAGAAGTGTGGAGGTGGTCAACTCAACGGTCATGGCAAAACCATGAACAATACATGAACAAAATGCAAGGGAAGCGGTGGCGCTATCGCGAGTCGCATTATTGGCCGGGTTGCGACACGCAAGTTAAGACTTCGGTAAGGTCAAAAATCCGTCGTTCATCTTTCGGATGCGATTTTCTATATTGTTTTCAACTACTCAGCGAAAAGGCGCTCTGATCCGTTCATCGAAAACGCGCATCTTTGTGACATGAATCGGGCGATTGACCCTAGTTAATAGCCCTGAAAACCACGCCAGCGTCACGATTTCGGCAGCTTTCATCCACATAATAAATCCAACGGAATGAGGAGTAGCCCTATGTCATTGTTGGCTGGTATCACGTTTTACGAAGTCTGTATGGCGCTGCTGATGGTTGGGATGACAGAGCGTGTCTTGCTGGCCTATGCCCCCGTCGAAATGGTTGGTCGCAACGGTTGGCTGATCAAAGGCGACGTCGAAGAATAAACCGCGAAAGCACTTGTCCAAATGCCCGCCACCCCCTACCTCTAGCGGCGGCGGGCTTCTGCTCTTCTAGTCATTCCGGGGTTACATTCCAGTGGCCTTAAGCAAATCCGAGGGAGCTGGCTCTGTCTGAGCCCTGGTTCAGTTATCTGGCGCCCACCTGTATATACAGGTCCTCGGGAATAAACCTCTGACGGTCGCTGCGGTTCCCGCCACCTGCTACGGCACTGGCCGGCGAAACATGGTGCGGAACAACGCTTCTGTTTTGGTGCTTATAGAATTTGGCTCTATCAGATCGGACTGCTTTGCCTTCGATGCGCGTTGCAGGGCTTCATTCAAAGTCATGACTTCCGCCTTCTGATCGAGGGCAACCGCATCAATAGGTGCAAATTTGTTCTGTGAAGGGCCCATTTCGCATTCCCACAAATCTATAGTCAGACCAAGTAGCAGTCCGGTGTATCTCAGCTAAGCCCTTCCATCCCGATTTTGTCTGCAAACCAAAGGTTTAGCGGCATATAACTTTGGTTTATGCGCACCGTTCCACACGCGAATTACCTTTGCCCTGAAGCCAAACAACCTAGCCGCGTACGCTGACTAGGCACGATTTGCAGGACACTCTCCCGCTTCTTACCTGCGCTGCGGGCTTGGGTTTGAACGAATGGAACGCAGGCACGAAATTGCAAAATCCGTCACCAACACGATCAGGGTATTGCCCTTGCGTGACGAACTCCAGGTTCCCCATAGCAGAAAGCATACGCTGGAATGTATCCGTCGGAAAAGGAAATACCGATTTCCGCGCCTTGTGCCAGGCACTATTCACAACGCTAAAGGACCGACCTCCATGGCACCACGCGTCACACCCTAAAGCTGGCGCTGCTCCGATCCATCTTGTGCCAATACGCGGACCGGAACTGCCAGACCGCCGCCCGGCTTATCGTTGTCATCCTTCTCGGCGTTCAGCATGAGCGAAACGGCGAACTGGACGCTACCGAAGACCGTGCCATTAAAAAACCAAAGCAAGAACACCGCCAAGAAACCCGCATCGGTGTGCTGGACCAGATAGCCAAGGTTAGCGACGTTCATCCAAAGGATCATCGCGACAAACACAGCCGACAGGACAAATCCAACGGCACAATGGCGCAGATAAAGACGCATCAGATCCGGTTCGTTATGCGATCGCATATCATATCTCCTTGAAGAGTATCATAGGCTGATCCAGCAAGCTGGCAAACACTGTTCGGCAAACTGGCGCCTCAGTGGTTGAAAATCAGCTAACCCGCTCGGTGAGACTGAGCAGAATGTCGGACGAAATTCAGGAAAACGCCTCTGGCTGTGCTTCGCGCGCCATGTGGTCGAGCACCGCGTTCACGAATTTCGGCTCTTTGCCATCAGAAGAGAATGCCTCGGCGATACCGACAAATTCGCTGATCACGACCTTTGGAGGCGTCTCTTTCAAGGTCATTTCGGCACCAGCAGCGCGGAAAAGCGCCCGCCATGTAGGATCAATCCGTGCGATAGGCCATTTGGCGACAAGCGCACGATCCGTCATCTGGTCGATCAGGGCCTGATCATTCACAGCCTTGTCCATGAGCGCGCGGAACATGTCCACATCACCCTCGACCATCTCACCTTCTTCATAGCTTGCGCCGAAGCGGTGATCTTCGAATTCGTGGATGATCGCATCGACGGTCTGTCCGGATGACTCCATCTGAAACAAGGCCTGCACGGCATAGAGCCGCGCCGCGGATTTCATCTTACGTTTCTGATTGTTCGAAAGGGTCATGCTGTGGTTTTGCCGCTCTCATCACCGGCCATCAGGATCTCACGCGTAAACCCAACCGCCTTTTCGGCTTTGCCCCACTTTCGAGCGAGCGCGATCAGGTGCAAGGCTGCCGCCGCCGCACCGCCGCCCTTGTTCATCTGGGCAGGGTCAGCACGCACCGCGGCCTGTTCATAGTTCTCGACCGTCAGGATGCCGTTGCCGATGCAAAGCCCTTGCAGACCAAGCAGTTGCACCGCGCGACTGCTGTCGTTGCAGACCGTGTCGTAGTGCGTCGTCTCACCCCGGATCACGCAGCCGAGGGCGACATAGCCGTCGAAATTGCTCATCCGTTCCGCGATGCCGATGGCCGTCGGGATTTCGAGTGCGCCGGGGACATTGACAACCTCGCAGGTGGCTCCTGCCTTTTCGATTTCTGCCTTGGCGCCGGCGATCTGATGGTCGCTGATATCCTTGTAGTAGGGCGAGGCGACGATGAGGATTTTCACCGGCTTGTCGAACTCCGGCAGTGGCATGATGTGATGAGCGGGTCCGGCCATTATCCGATCTCCGAAATTTTGCGTGTGCCCACGATCTCCAGCCCATAGGCGTCGAGACCCACGACTTTTGGTTTGGGCGAGTTGGTCAAGAGTTCGATTTCGTGGATACCGAGCGAGCTAAGGATTTGGGCACCCAGCCCATATTGGCGCAAGGTCTGGGGAGAGGTTTCCTCATCCGTCTCCAATTTCATATGCACGTCGCGCAAAAGAACCAGCGCCCCACGACCTTCTTGTGCAATCAGTTCCATCGCGTCGCCAAACTCATCGCGGCGGCCCTTGGGGCCGACACCGACGACATCCAGCATCGGGTCCATCGCATGCATCCGCACCAGCACGGGCTCTGGCGTCGAAATATCGCCTTTTATCAGAGCGATATGTTCCGCGCCTTGGGTCTCGTCGGTGTAGATGCGCAGTTCCCATTCACCGCCAAATTCAGAGGTTATCATGCTGGTTTCGCGAACGCGGACGAGGTTGTCGTGCCGCCGCCGATAGGCGATCAGGTCGCTGATCGTGCCGATTTTCAGGCCGTGCAATTGCGCAAAGGCGATGAGGTCCGGCAAGCGGGCCATTTCGCCGTCTTCCTTCATGATCTCGCAGATCACGCCTGACGGGTTAAGACCCGCTAGGCGCGAGATATCCGTCGCCGCCTCGGTATGGCCTGCGCGGACGAGTACGCCGCCGTCGCGCGCGCGCAAGGGAAAGACGTGACCCGGCGTGGCGATATCTGCGGCACCTTTGGTGGCATCGATAGCGGTGGCCACGGTCAGGGCACGGTCGGCGGCGGAGATGCCAGTGCTGACGCCTTCGCGCGCTTCGATGCTAACGGTGAAGGCGGTTTCGTGCCGGGACGAGTTGTGCGACGCCATCAGCGGCAGGCCAAGCGCATCAATGCGCTCACCTGGAAGTGTAAGGCAGATCAACCCGCGCCCGTTCTTGGCCATGAAATTGATGGCATCAGGTGTTGCCATCTGGGCTGGGATGACCAGATCACCCTCGTTCTCACGGTCTTCATGATCGACAAGGATGAACATCCGACCGTTGCGAGCATCTTCGATGATGTCTTCGATCTTGCTGATCGCATCCGACCAGTCACGCTCGACCGGGCCCGGCGTTTCGAATTTCTGGTTCATCTGCATCCCCGATCACGTGTTGCCCGCCAGATAGCCCAGCACCACGCCTTTGAAAAGGGTGCGGAAGCGGGACGTGGCGTGCCGCGCGGGATGCATCAGGTGTGGCTTGACGTGCTATCAAAGAAATCGCCGGCAGACAGATATCCCGCCATGCGCGCCGCCTCGGCCCATTCACGCTCAAAAGCGGTATCACCGACCATGACAAACCGATCGGCGGGCTG
Organism: Cognatiyoonia sp. IB215182; assembly: GCF_033963905.1. Lineage (NCBI taxonomy): Bacteria > Pseudomonadati > Pseudomonadota > Alphaproteobacteria > Rhodobacterales > Paracoccaceae > Cognatiyoonia > Cognatiyoonia sp. IB215182. Next base: position 86,733 of record NZ_JAXBMB010000009.1, on the reverse strand, counting down.
TCCTTGCGATGTCACGATGGCGCGTATTTGATCACGCATGACCGACCAACTATCGCTAAATCGGGGGGCCGCAAAGGCGCGCGCCAGCCCCCGCAAATTGGCGAGATGCATCGGCGTCACAGGGCGGTGCGCGATGCCGGTGCAATCGGTCCGGACGAGGTTGGCAAGCTTGCCTGCCCTGGCCAAAGGCATCACCTCACCATCGCGCAGCACCAAAAGCGCATTGTTCGAAAACAGAAAACCGATCAGGTCGTGCCCCGAACTTGCGCGAAACCCGGCATAGGTCTTGTAGGGTAAACCCAGCTCTTTCGCGCGTCTGACCCGCAACCGCACAACCTCTACCGGAAGCGTGCCGATCAGGTTCTTGCGCGCCTTGGTCCACACATGGCGGCGCCAGCTTTTGCCTGGCTCATTCACCCGGCCCGAGTTATGCCCGATCTTTGCGTTCACTTGCCCATCTTTTCTCATCACCGGCGAGGCAGCTTCACTTTCTGCGTCGCACTATTCCACGCGCAAATCCTTCAAAGATGCCGTCAGCTACTTCAACCCAAAATGCACAAACCGGCGCTCACGATCAGAAAATCTCACCCTTTTGCCCTATTTTTGCAAGGTTTGCACCGGTTCTTCATTGCGCAATCCCCCGTTCTGACGCTTGCTGATGGGACAGATTTTTGTCGCAAACTCATTTTCCACTTGGGAGATCATATGCGGATCAAGGAGATAAGCTTTCGGGTCCTCAATGCCAGCCTGTTGTTTTTGCATCGCACATTGCTGCGCGCCTACGGGGTTGGAACCGCTTACACCACGCAAAAATCCCGGATATCGGTCGACTTTGAGGGTAGTCATTTTCACTACGACCTTCGACGTTTTGGTGCGACAGGAAACTTGGATTTCACTGAGGCTGATGAAACGGCCACACGATCAGCATTGATTGAACGATTGCGACCGGACGACGTGTTCTACGACATCGGCGCCCATGGTGGCGTCTTCACGATTACGACACAGCACCAGGTCCATGGGCTTACGGTCGTATCTTTTGAACCACAGCCAACAGAGTTGCTATTGAACCTGAAACTGAACGATATGCCAACGGAGCAGGTTTATGCCGTTGCGGTGGGTGAGCAAGCCGACAGAGTGCGCATGACGTCTGGAAAGAGGTCGTCAAACCATCTCAGTGCATCAGGTGACGTGGAAGTAGATTGCGTCAGACTGGATGATTTTCGACGTGACAAGGGGCTGCCTGTGCCAAGTTGGGTCAAGATCGATATCGAAGGCATGGAGCTGCCCGCATTGAAAGGTTTTGCCGAGACGCTCAGCATCTCGAAACCGGTCGTAATCTGCGAGATCAATCACGTCTTCGACCGGTTTGGCACACGCCTGCAAGATCTTATCGGCTTCTTTGCAGAGATGGACTATGAGGTCCTTGCGCAACATGCTTCTGGCTTTCATCACGCCAAGGCCGAGGCAACCACATTGGAAGCCCTCGGGCATTCGGCAGACGACAATTTCTGGTTTGTGCCCAAGGAAAGGCTGCCGCTGTTTGTTGCGACCTAGGCGGTGTTAGGTCTAAATCTGTATGGACCGGAAACGGCGTCCCTTACATGCCGCCATCACGATCGGTCTGCATCCACCCGATCTCTGCCAAAGCCGCTGCGCGCGCGGCTTCCGCAGTGTCAAATGTCGCGGGTTGCGCACCTGAAAGATGGCGCCAGCCATGGCTGTCCTCTGGGTCGTGGCGGCATTCGCGGAAGGTGAATTGCCCATCTGGAAGGCGGATGATGTCAACGCAGCGGTCGCCGGTCGCATGCTCAATGGATTGAATTACGAGCGATTTCACCCGTATTCGCGCAGCCGCGCCACGTAGCGTGCCATTGTGTCGATTTCGAGGTTGATCAGATCACCAACCGCGACGTCGCCCCAAGTCGTCGCCGCCTTTGTATGAGGGATGAAGTTGATCCCGAAATTACGGCCATCGACCTCGTTGACCGTCAGGGACGTCCCATCCAGTGCCACCGACCCTTTAGGCGCGATGAATTTGGCGAGCGCGTCGGGCGCGCGGAAGGTGACGCGGGTGCTGTCGCCTTCATCGCGCATGCCGACAACTTCGGCCACGCCGTCGACATGGCCAGAGACGATATGCCCACCCAGTTCATCGCCGACCTTCAGCGCGCGTTCCAGGTTCAGCCGTTTGCCGACACCCCAGTTGCTGACATTGGTCGCGCTGACGGTTTCGGCCGACATCTCCACATCGAACCAATTCTGTGGCTCCCGCCCCAGCGCAATCACGGTCAGGCAAACGCCGTTGCAGGCAATGGATGCACCAATATCGATCCCATCCACGTCATAACCCGTGCCAATCCGCGCGCGCAGGTCACCTCGCTGCTCCAGTTGCAGAATAGTGCCGATATCCGTGACGATCCCGGTGAACATGCCTCATCCCTTTTCGATGGCCTCGCGATGACCTAACGGCTGGAACCCGCGCAGGCAAGCGCCCGGTCTTGTCAGGCGGCTTTTCTGACGCCACCATGAGGTGTTAACAAAAAACAAGCGACCCACTGGCAGACTGCGCTGATGAGTAACCGACGCACCTTTTTGTTCCTGCAAGGTCCTCATGGGCCTTTCTATCGCAAACTGGGACACATGCTGCGCAAGGCAGGCGCCAAAGTGTGGCGTGTGGGCTTTAATGCAGGCGACGCTGCGTTCTGGTGGCCTGAACCCGGATACATTCCTTTTCAGGGCCAACCATCGGACTGGCCCGACGCCTTGGCGGCACTGTTGCGTGAACGCCAAATCACCGACATCGTGGTTTATGGGGACACAAGGCCCGTCCATGCCGAGGCCGTGCGTCAAGCGAAAGCGGCAGGTTTGCGTGTGCACGTTTTTGAGGAAGGGTATCTGCGGCCCTACTGGGTGACCTATGAACGCGACGGCAGCAACGGTCATTCCCGCTTGATTGACCTGTCGGTGGCAGAGATGCTGGCGACAGATGGTGTCGAGATCCCGACCCCACCGTCCCATTGGGGCGACATGCGCCAGCATGTGTTTTGGGGTGCTGCTTATCATTGGTTCGTGATGTTTCGGAACGGGCGCTATCCCGCTTTCAAACCGCATCGGGCATTGCCGGTACGGCGCGAGGCCCTGCTTTATTCTAGGCGCCTCGCCTTGATGCCATTCCTCGCGCTCGGGCGGATGATCACCACAAGGCGGGTCTTGCGCGGTGGCTACCCCTATCACCTGGCGCTGCTTCAGTTGGAACATGACGCCAGCTTTCAGGCGCATTCGCCTTTTGAGTCCATGCGCGACTTTCTGGATGTGGTGATTGACGGGTTCGCCAAAGGGGCGCCGCGTCACCATCATCTCGTGTTCAAGGCGCACCCCCTTGAAAGCGGCCAATCACCCTTGCGCCGCCTGATTAGGGACCGTGCAAAAGCATGTGGCATCAGCGATCGCGTGCATTATCTGCGCGGCGGCAAGCTGGCCCATATTCTTGATCATGCGCAAACCGCGGTCACTGTAAACTCGACATCCGGGCAGCAGGCGCTCTGGCGTGGCATTCCACTGCGCCTGTTTGGAACGGCCATTTATGCAAAACCCGAATTTGTGTCCGAACAGCCCCTGCCCGCATTCTTCTCACGCCCTCAAAAGCCCGACACGGCGGCCTATCGTGCATTTCGACAATTCCTGCTGGAGACGAGCCAGGTCCCAGGTGGCTATTATTCGGCGCGCGGGCGTGGCCAATTGTTGCGTCAATTGCCGGACATGATGCTCGCTGCAGATGATCCCTATGATGCACGCCTGTCACCGACACTTGGCGCTGCCCAGGCCGTGCGCGTGGTCAAATAAGGCTCGGCTGGCTATCCGGCAAGCCCTCGCATAGCTTGCGGCCATGACCGAGACAGCACGCCAACCACTCTACGTCTATAACGGTGGCTTCCTGACCGAGCGGCGCGTGCGCCGGATCCTTGATCTGGCTGGTTACGACATTCGCCTGGGCGCACCGGGGGAAGGTGATATGGTCGGCGTCTGGGGCCGGAGCCCCACCGCCCAACGGGGTGAGGCCGTGGCCGCAAAGCGTGCAGCACCCGTGGTGCGTGTTGAAGACAGCTTTCTCCGTTCCGTGAGGTTAGGGCGCGACGGGGATGTTCCCATTGGGCTCAACATCGACAGACGCGGCGTGCATTTCGACCCAGAGACACCGTCGGACTTGGAAACGCTGCTGACGGAAAACCCGCTTGATGACACGGCCCTGTTGAACCGGGCCAAGGCGGGGATCGCGGCGCTGAAGAGCGCGCATTTGTCAAAGTACAACGCCTTTGATCCCATGCTGGAACTTCCGGCGCCCGGCTACGTTCTGGTGATCGACCAAACCCGGAAAGATGCGTCCATCAAAGCGAGCGGCGCGGACAGCAACACGTTTCGCGAGATGCTTTTTTACGCGATGACAGAGCATCCCGGCGCACGGATCGTGATCAAAACACATCCCGAGACGAGGGCAGGCCACCGGGACGGGTATTTCACCAAAGAGGATGTGACGGGGCTGATCAGCCTTTGTGATGCGCCAGTATCGCCGTGGTCGCTGATGGAAGGGGCGATTGCCGTCTACACCGTCAGTTCGCAGATGGGTTTTGAGGCGATCCTGGCCGGTCATCGCCCGGTCGTCTTCGGCCAGCCGTTCTACATGGGCTGGGGCCTGACGGATGACCGCAAACCCCTACAACGTCGTCAGCGCAAACTGACACAGGCGCAGCTCTTTGCGGCGGCCATGATCCTTTACCCAACCTGGTACGATCCATTTCACGACCGGCTCTGTAGCTTTGAAGAGGCGGCAGCAACGCTAACCGAACTTGCCCGCGCTTGGCGTGACGATTACCTGGGCTGGGTCGCTGTCGATATGCGCATCTGGAAGCGGGCACCGCTGCAAAAGGTGTTTGGCGGGCCAAAGCGCGTGCAGTTTGCGAAACCCGCGCAGGCGGAAGCGGCAGCCAAGGCAACGGGCTGCCGCATCATGCAATGGGCGAGCAAGGCGACGCGAGAAGGGCCGGTTCTGGTAGAGGACGGGTTCTTGCGTTCAAAGGGGTTGGGCGCCGATCTGATTGCCCCGCTCAGCCTCGTTCTGGATGATCTTGGCATCTATTATGATGCCACCCGCCCCAGCAGGCTTGAGACGCTGATCAATGCAAGCGATCAGCTTGAAGCCGGTGCGCGCATGCGGGCCGAGGCCTTAATCGCGCGGATTGTGGAGGCTGGCCTTTCCAAATACAACCTGTCGGATCAGGCGGACCTTGAAACGCTGCCACCGGGTCGTCGCATCCTTGTGCCGGGTCAGGTAGAGGATGACGCTTCAATCCGGCTCGGCACAACCGATATCAAGACCAACCGGGATTTGCTGCAAGCGGTGCGCGCAGCAAACCCTGCAGCTGTGATCGCCTACAAGCCCCACCCGGATGTGGAGATTGGTTTGCGCCCGGGCACCGTCCCTGATGCGGACAGCATTGCTGATGCTATTCTTTACCGGACGGACCCGATTGCGGCCCTGTCACAGGTAGATGAGGTCTGGACGATGACCTCGCTTTTGGGATTTGAGGCGCTGCTGCGCGGCAAGCGCGTGACCTGTCTTGGCTCTCCCTTTTATGCGCATTGGGGACTGACGGATGACCGGGCGATGCCGATTCCGCGCCGCACAGCGCGGGTTGACCTGGCTGGATTGGTGCATGCCACATTGATCAGCTACCCGCGGTACTACGATCCAGTAACGGGCCTTGCCTGCCCGGTTGAGGTGATTGTGGATCGGCTGGAGAATGACGATGTCCCTCGGCCGGGTCGCATGAACCGGACTGTTGCAAAACTGCAGGGCGCGCTGGCCAGCTTTGCATATCTCTGGCGATGACCTCGCCTAATCTGCCGCGCTTTTGCGACGCCAAGTATGGCAGATATCGGCACCAATTGCCTGCACATCATGCAATTCGAAACGCGGCGCATTCTGCAAACGGTCAACCCCCATGGCCGCCAGAGCGGGCGTCCCCTCTGCCCCGATGGCCATGCCTGCGGAGAATACCACCAGTTCATCCACCAGACCTGCATGCAAAAGCGAGGCCGCCAGCATTCCGCCACCTTCGCAGAAGACCCGCGTGAGCCCCGCCTTGCCTAATTCCTGCATCATCGCATGCGGATCAACCTGGCCCGCGTTGATACTGCAGGGCAAACTCCGCGCGCCCGTCGCGACCCAGGCGTCAGCCTGTGCCTCCGGCCCATGGCACAGCCAGACCGGCACATCGCCCGCACTCTCGGCCAGATTGCTGTGCAGTGGGATTTTCAACGCCCGTGAGACCACGACACGGACCGGCTGATGGTTGAGGCCGAGCCCGCGCGCGGTCAGGGACGGGTTGTCAGCCCGCACAGTGCCGGCGCCCACCATCACCGCATCGTGGCGGGCGCGCATCATATGGACCGCGCGCCGCGCTTCAGGCCCCGTGATCCACTGGCTTTCACCGGTCGCGGTCGCGATGCGCCCGTCAAGCGTGCCAGCAAGCTTCAGCGTCAAGAAAGGCCGCCCCTCCTGCAGGCGCAAGAGAAAGCCAGCATGGTCGCGACGAGCCTCTTCAGCGAGGACATTCTGTGTCACCTCGATGCCAGCTTCTTCAAGCATCGCAATGCCACGGCCCGACACGCGTGGGTCAGGGTCACCAATCGCAATGACGACACGGGCGACCTGCGCCTTGATCAACGCCAGCGTGCAGGGCGGCGTCTTGCCATAATGGGCACAAGGCTCAAGCGTGACATACACAGTGGCACCGGCGGCTCGCTCACCCGCTTGCGCCAATGCGATCGCCTCTGCATGCGGGCGCCCGCCAACAGCGGTATGCGCACGCGCGATGATCCGCCCTTCCTTGACAATCACGCAGCCCACCGCAGGGTTTGGCCAGACACGCCCCATGCCGCGCCGCCCCAGCATCAGGGCAAGCGCCATGAAGCGTTCATCGCTGGTGCCGGTCACCCTTCGTCTTTGGGCGCTTCTGGGCGCAACTCACTGACAAATTTATCGAAATCGTCTGCCGCCTGGAAATTCTTGTACACACTGGCGAACCGCACATAGGCCACCGTATCGATACGCGCGAGGCTTTCCATCACGATCTCACCGATTGTGCCAGAGGGGATATCGGTCTCGCCCATACTCTCAAGCCGCCGCACAATGCCGCTGATCATCTGATCCATCCGCTCGGGCTCAACGGGGCGCTTTTGCAGCGCAATCCGGATCGAGCGTTCTAGCTTTGGCCGGTCGAAATCCTCGCGCCGCCCGTTGGATTTGATCACAACCAGATCGCGCAATTGCACCCGTTCATATGTGGTGAACCGCCCGCCACAGGCTGGGCAGAACCGCCGCCGCCGGATGGCCACATGGTCTTCGGCTGGGCGGCTGTCTTTGACTTGGGTATCGACATTTCCACAAAAGGGGCAACGCATATCTTGTCCTTGTTTACCTGTGCCGGGGTCTATGCCTTGTGATCGGCGCCCCCTTTTTCACAGGCACTATAGGGGCACCCCCCGGTCTTGGGTAGTGGGCAAATCAAGCCGCAAGATGATGGGCGATGACCGTTGCGCCGAGGACTCGCCCTATTCCCGATAGAGCCAGATGCGACGGCTATGGTCGTAGGTTTGACCCGTCGCCTCTTTCGCACGAAAAAGCGCATCATCCCACGGTGCTTCAACGGTGCCTGCGGTGCATTCCAGTTCGGCAATTGTCGTGCCTGCGCGCCTCACAACCACGCCGCCAAAATGTGGATCGGGAAGATCAGCATCGCTCATTTCACCAAAGAGCCGTTCAAAACCGGCGAAGACCGTGTACCCGTAATCTCCGTTCTGAAACGTCACATTTTCCCAGATCGCGCGGCCCACGCCGGGCCATGGTGTGTAGTCGATGTTGGCGACCGTCTCTGTCAGCAGAAGTTCCGGCGCGCCAACGGGACCAAAGCTGTATGTCACGATCTGATCGTCGTAGCAGACATCAAGCGCCTTGCGCTTTGCACCAACCTCGCAAGTCAGAAAGGTAGTGAGCCCTGTCGCGCAACCTGCATGAGCAGCACCAGTGCTCAGGCAAAGAAGCATGACAAGATGCAAACGCATCTAAGATGCGCCCATAGACTGCATAGAGGTTTCGTGGAACTCTTGTGCCTGAACTCCAGTCACCATGTCAGGGGCTCAGATGTACGACGATCTGGCGTTGTTGAGGTTTGTCGCGATGTTCGAACAGATAAACACCCTGCCAGGTCCCCAAAGCCAGTTGGCCGTCTGTCACCGGGATCGACAGGTGCGTGGGCAGCAACGCCGCCTTGATATGCGCGGGCATATCATCCGGCCCCTCCGCAGTGTGGGTTAGATAGTCCATTGACGGATCGGTTGCGCGCGGCACCAGACGCACGAAATAGTTCTGCAGATCTACCTGCACATCCGGGTCGGCATTTTCCTGAATCAAAAGGCTGGCAGAAGTGTGCTGCACGGAAACCGTCAACAGGCCCGTCCCTGTCACCCAATGGCGCAAATGTGTGGTAAACTCATAAAGCCCCGGGCCGTTTGTCGCGATATCAAAACGTGTCTGCATGGGCCGACACTGCGCAACTCAAGCCCCGAGCGCAAGATACTTACTGCGCCCCGCTACATGCCACATCCACTTGGTCATTCTGCGCGTCACCGCGCCAATCGGCAGGCAACGCAAGCATCTGTGCCATGGCCGGTGTGAGCTTCATCTGGCAAGTTCCCTCGGCTTTGACCTGAGATGGCAATTCAAGACCAATCTGCAGAATGTCCTGCAAGGCGTCCGCAGACGGATCAGTGCCGTAGGCATGAGCGGTTGGTGTTAACGTCATTGTTAACAATGCGGCAGCGAATGAGATTGAAAGACGGGTCATCGCGGGGTCCTTTCGATGTCTCACAGATGACAGCGATGCCCTTGAAATCAATGTGCTGAAACGCAACCTCACCCGTTTGTAAACGCACATCAGCGGATGTGAGGTTTTGTTTCAATTGCCTCAATTCCGTTAACCAATTCGAAAACAAGTCAATTTAGGACCTTATTCCAACCAAATTTGATGCGTAGTTGGTGCAAAATTTTTGAGTGGAGCGTCTTATGCGGTATCTTATCCGGTCAGTTATGACCGCAACTTTATTGGCAGGTTTGGGCCTGAATCTATTGACCCAATGGGATGGCGGCAGGGCCGAAGCTGCGGTGCTTCCAACGTTGACCCATGCAGCGAACAGCTTTGCCAATCAATGCGCGCAGACGCTGGATCTTCATGAACACGACTTTGCGCCCCAAGTCAGCGTCGCCCAAGGCTGCACCTGTCTGGCGCAAGAGATGTCGCGCGGGCATGCCACTGATCTTGCCGCTGCGAGTATTGTTCTGGCGGGCATCGTGGCCCACCCTGTCGAAGGGGCTGCAATTGAACCGGATTGGCGCGGTATCGCGATGCAGGCGGGTATCAGCGACGCGCATCTGGGGGCTTTGCTGCAGGCAAGCTATACTGCCGTCGGTGTTTGTAGTCGGACGTGAGGCGACTGCCTCAAACGGGTCCACCGCCAAATCGGTCGGTTGTGTCCTGGATTGCAGGAACTCAAGATAATGGCGGTCTGAGGTTTTGCGCCATTGCCCTTCAACGGGTTGCACTAGTCAAACAAGCGTTCGCCCTGTTCGTCTATCATCTGCTTGGCCTTTGTGATCGCCGCAGCGATGGCCGCGTCACGGTCCTGAAAAGTGTCCGCACGGATCAGAACATGCTCATTGCTCTGACCGTCTTTGTCCTGGGTTATGCGCGCGCGAAGACGATAGACATTACCTTCGGCCATAGGCTCCGGCAGGATTTGCATGTCCTGATAAGTCTCCCTGACATCAGCGGTCGTTTTGGCCTGACCCCCACCAAATAGGCGTGAAAGCAGTGACATGACGCGATCCCCCATCCCGATCCAACAATCGTTTCGCCGCAAGTTACAGGAATATGGCAACCGGCAAAAGCGGCATTCCCGCGGCGCCGCGAGACAACGTGATGCTCATCGGCCGTGGCCCAAGTACGGCATCGATGATTTCACGCGTGAAGAAAAACTGGGAAGGCCATGTGTTCCCATGAGAATGAATAGAAGGGACTTCGTAACATGCGCTCGATCTCTCTCAGCATGACCGTCTTGGTTACGCTCGCGGCCTGCAGCGGCACTAACAGTGAAGAAGACACAAGCAGCATCGAAGAGCTTGCCGCAGCAACATCGGCACTCACAGGTACGCCAGAAGATGATTTTGCGTTTGACGAGGCCGACAACACAATCAGCATCGCAGGCGATGACGCACTTTCGCCGACAACCAACACGTCCATCTCTGTGCCTGCCAGCTTCGTCGCTTATTCGGATGATATGGACAGCATTCTCGCCATCCGGGGCGTCACGGCCTCCGGAGATGGCGAAGTCGCGATCTACTCTGACGGCAGTGCCGCCCTGACAGGCGCTTTTGCGGCGCGATTGGAGGACACGACAGTGCCAACCGCCGGACGGTTGGTCTATGACGGCGACTATGTCGGCATTCTACGCGACACGGGAACGGGAGATATCACCCATACGGTCACGGGTGTCGCACAACTGGTCGCACACTTTGATGATGGCAACATCTCGGGAAACATCTCGATCAGACGTGCCAGCGAACTGGATGAGACCGAGACGCGCCCGTTGGACACGCTGTTCCTCGATTCTACCGCACTGACAAATGGCGCCTTTGCGGGCACGACTGGTGGCGGCGGGTTCTCCACCAGCGCAGCAGGCGCAGAGGATGGGGTCTATTCCGGCTTGATTGTCGGCAGTGACGGTGATGAGTTGGTAGGCAATATCAATATCAACCACACCACGAATGGCATTGTCACCGGGCAAGAGGTGGGCGCGATCATCGCGGCCGAATGAAAAAAGGCGCGACTGTCCGGTCGCGCCCCTGTCAGATTATCAGATCAGCCTATTGATCGAGGAACGACCGCAGCTTGCGTGACCGGCTGGGATGTTTCAGCTTCCGCAGCGCCTTCGCCTCGATCTGGCGGATACGTTCGCGGGTCACGCTGAATTGCTGACCAACTTCTTCCAGCGTGTGGTCGGTGTTCATACCGATGCCGAAACGCATGCGCAGCACCCGCTCCTCCCGCGGCGTCAGCGAGGCCAGAACACGCGTTGTTGTCTCCTTCAGGTTCTCCTGAATGGCCGAGTCGAGCGGCAGGATGGCGTTCTTGTCTTCGATGAAATCGCCAAGCTGGCTGTCCTCTTCATCACCAATCGGCGTTTCCAAGGAAATTGGCTCCTTGGCGATCTTCATCACCTTGCGGACCTTTTCCAAAGGCATCTGCAGCTTCTCTGCCAATTCCTCTGGTGTCGGTTCGCGACCAATCTCGTGCAGCATCTGGCGCCCGGTGCGCACCAGCTTGTTGATCGTCTCGATCATGTGGACGGGGATACGGATCGTGCGGGCTTGGTCGGCAATGGACCGGGTGATGGCCTGACGGATCCACCAGGTCGCATAGGTCGAGAATTTGTAGCCGCGGCGATATTCGAATTTGTCGACCGCCTTCATCAGGCCGATGTTGCCTTCCTGAATAAGATCAAGGAATTGTAGGCCGCGGTTCGTGTACTTTTTCGCAATCGAAATCACCAGGCGCAGGTTCGCCTCGACCATTTCCTTTTTGGCTTGCCGCGCCTCTTTCTCGCCCTTTTGAACCTGTTGGACGATGCGGCGGAATTCGGTGATATCGACGCCGACATACTGACCGACCTGCGCCATATCGCTGCGCAGTTCTTCGATCTTGGCGGTCGAGCGTTCGATCAGCATCTGCCAGCCGCGCCCCGTCTTCTCGGACATTTCGTCCAGCCAGTTGGGGTCCAACTCGCGCCCACGGTAGGCATCGATGAACTCACGACGGTTGATCCGGGCCTGATCAGCAAGCTTCACCATGCTGGAATCAATCGACATGATCCGGCGGTTGATCCCGTAAAGCTGGTCGATCAGCGCCTCGATCCGGTTGTTATGCAGGTGTAGCGAATTCACCAACTCGACGATTTCTGAGCGCAGTTGCTGGTATTTCTTTTCCTGCTTGTCGGTGAACGATGAATCCTCGTTCAGCGTGGCCGACATCCGCGCGTCCTGCATATCGGACAGGTCGGCAAAGTCGCGGGCGATGATTTCGAGCGTCTCCAGCACGCGCGGCTTTAGCGCCGCCTCCATCGCGGCCAAAGACATATTGGCCTGATCGTCGTCATCGTCGTCTTCATCCTTGGCAATCGGATTGCCGTCGGCATCAAGCTCTTGCGCTTCTTCCTCTTTCGCGGCGGGTGCGGGTGCGGCGCCAGTAACGGGGGCGACAACCGCTTCTTCCTCGCCATCCTCGCCCATCTGGTTACCAAACGTGGTTTCCAGATCGATAACATCGCGCAGTAGGATGTCTTCGTTCAAAAGCTCGTCGCGCCAGATCGTGATCGCCTGGAAGGTCAGTGGGCTTTCGCAAAGACCGAGGATCATCGTATTCCGACCCGCCTCGATCCGCTTTGCGATGGCAATCTCGCCCTCTCGGCTGAGGAGTTCAACCGACCCCATCTCGCGCAGATACATCCGCACCGGGTCATCGGTACGGTCGAGCTTTTCCTGCTCGGCCCCGCCCAGCGCCACTTCGCGTGATCCCGCGACAGTGGCAACCTCGGTACTGCCTTTATTCTCGTCTTCGGTTTCCTCGGATTCTTCTTCCTCGGTCACCTGAATGCCCATTTCGGACAGCATCGACATCACATCTTCGATCTGATCCGACGACACCTGATCGGGCGGCAGCACCGCGTTCAACTGATCATAGGTGATGTAACCGCGTTCCCGCGCGTCGGCGATCATCTTTTTGACCGCGGTCTGGCTCATATCAAGGCTGATATCGCCGTCCTGGTCGCCGTCTTTGCGATCGTCGGTGTCTTTTGCCATGCGTGGCCTCTCATTCAGGTGATCTGCAGCGCCGAAATGATTCGGCTGATTCGATTAAAGACGAATCAACCTATCATTCAGGTGATTCGCAAGAAGGTGGCGATCGCTTTTTACGTTGTGTTGCTTACGTTATGACTTAGGGCGAGCCGTCTTTTTGGCAAAATCGATCTCGCCCAAGAGCTGGTCGAATGCACTCCGCTCTTCCTTTTTCATCCGAGCGCCGTTTTCGCCCACAGCGTATTCGGCCTTATCTTCGTTATCGCCCCGCCCTGCCCGGTCAACGGCGGCAGAGGCTTGTGCAAGTCGCCACGTAACCCCTTCATCTGCAATGCCAGAGAGGTCATCAACCGCATCTTCGATCTCGCGCACCTGCCCGCGCCGCGCGACGATCTTGGCGAATTCTTCTGCCAGACACTGGCGCGCGATTTCCGCATCTCCCGCACGTCGCACGCCCGGACTGATGCGCACATGGTTCTGCGCCAGGAGTTTTTCAAGAGGCGCCGCTCCAAGGGCCTCTTTGACATGGGCTTGCAGATCCGCTGTGCCCATATGCCGCAGGATCAAACGCTGAACATCCGCATGCAATGGGTCAGCGCTGTCGAGTTGTTCAATTGCGGTTTCAAATTCCGGCGCAACATCGGGGTTGAAGATCAGCGTGGCGAGGATCACGGCCTCGCGCAGATGGTCTTCGCTGGCAGCGCCTGTTCCCAACGCCGATGCCTTGCTGCTGGCGGCAGGTTGGATCGTCTTTTTCCAAGGATCACGCCCCGCGCCATATCCGTTTTTCGCGCGCGCGGGTCCTGTCTTCGGACGAGCAAAGAGCGCCCAGCGCATGTCCTTGAGCGTCTGGTCATAGTAGGCGCGGATCGACGGGTCCTTGATCAGCGTCGTTCGGTCGCGCAGCGCTTTTTCCAGCGCGGCCTTGCGCTCAGGGCTGTCAAAGCTGCGCCCTTCAGTCTCGCGCCGCCACAACAGCGCGACAAGCGGGATCGCTTGATCAAGCAGCTTGTGCATGGCCGCTGCACCCTGGCTCTTGATCAGGTCATCGGGGTCGAGCCCCTCCGGCATCAGCGCAAAGCGCAAGGATTTGCCCGCCTCAAGCATGGGCAGCGCGATATCGATCACCCGCATCGCCGCGCGCAGACCCGCCGTATCGCCATCAAGCGCGATGATCGGCTCATCCGCCATCCGCCAAAGCAGGCGTAGCTGATCCTCGGTGATCGCTGTGCCCAAAGGGGCAACAGTGGCGGGAAAGCCCGCCTCGGAGAGCGCGATCACATCCATATAGCCTTCGGCCACGATCAGCGGTGCTTCCTTGCCAGCTGCCGCGCGCGCGGGGCCGTGGTTGTAGAGGCTACGGCCCTTATCGAAGAGCGGCGTTTCAGGCGAGTTGTAGTATTTCGCCGGGTGGTTGGGATCCATCGCGCGACCGCCAAAACCAATGGCACGGCCCCTTGCGTCGCGGATCGGGAACATGATCCGCCCCCGGAACCGGTCATAAGGCGCACCACCCCGGTCGCTTTCAGCGGCAAGACCCGCAGCGATCACATGTTCCCGCGGCACGCCTTTGCCTGTCAACGCAGCTAGCACCCCACCCTGCGCCGGGGCAAAGCCAATCTGCCAGCGCGCTTGTGCCTCTGCGTTCAAACCACGCCGCACAAGATAAGCGCGCGCCTCGGACGCCGCGCTCGTCTGCAATTGCAATTGATGCCATTTAACCGCCTGTTCCATCACCTCAGCCAGCATCGTGCGGTGATCCGCCTTGGCCTGGGCTTGTGGGTCGCGTTCAGGCATTTGCATACCTGCCTCGGCGGCGAGGATTTTCACGGCTTCCATGAAGTCCACATTCTCGGTCTCACGCACAAAGGTGATCGCGTCACCCTTCGCGTGGCAGCCAAAGCAGTAGTAGTAGCCTTTCCGGTCATCGACGTGAAAACTCGCCGTCTTTTCCTGATGAAACGGGCATGGCGCCCATAGATCGCCCTTGGCCTGGTTGGACTTGCGGCTGTCCCATATCACCTTGCGCCCCGCGACCTGCCCTAAGGACAGCCGAGAGCGCAATTCATCAAGAAAACCGGGTGGGAGACTCATGGTGGAGTGAGTTGTACAACAATTGTGGTGCCGACACTATCGGCGATCATATTGTGTCACCCGCGGCGCGCCGCAACCCCGCGTGCTGCGATTTCCAGCTCATGCACCAGCGTGCCAGCCATGGATCGCATAGCCATGATCTCGAACGCGTGCTTTCCGGTTCGGCTGATCGCCACATGCATATGCCCCAAAAGAGTGCGGGCGATCTGACCTTCGCTGAAATGCGCCCCGCGCAGATCGATGGGGACAAGCCGCGCAAGGACATCCTCCGCATCTTCGCCCGAAATCGTCACGATGGCCCAGGCATCCGTTTGATCCGTCACCGCCGCTCCATCCAGCGTGACTGCAGCCATAACCAGCCATTGATTGTGACCGAACCACAAAACGGGGCCAGCGCGTTGATTAACTGACGTAAGTAGCGCCCCGACCTGCGATTTGAGTTGATTGGAAACAGGGGCCTCCTGTCCCGCAAAAGGCGCGACGGATGTGATGGTGTCGGCGACAACTTCGGAGATCTCAACGCCGCCAACGGCCAGCGGCAACCGCGTGTCACACGGGGTTTTCGCAATCAAACTAACCACGTGCGCGCCCTCCACTGGGGTCAAAGAAGACCGGATCACAGACCTCCGCCAGCGTCTCAACCTCACGCAGGTGATCGACCATGCGCACCGTCTCGCCATGGCGGCTGCGCCCGTGGGACAGGAAGCCCAGGCCCAGATGCGTCTCCAGCGTCGGAGAGTAGCAGACCGAGGTCAGATACCCCTCACTATTAATCCGGATCGCGCGTGCGCTCTGCTGGAACAGATGCCCGCCTGCCATCAGTGGCTCGGACGGCGTGATCGGCTTGAGCCCGACAAGCTGTTCGCGGGCCGGATCAATCAGACCGGGGCGCGCAGCGGCGGCCTGCCCGATGCAATCCTTCTTGCGGCTGATCATCCTGTCCATGCCGATATCAAAGGCCGTCGTGCGCCCATGGATTTCCGCATGGGTGATGAAGCCTTTTTCAATGCGCAGCACATTCAGCGCCTCCATCCCGTAAACACCGCCGCCCATGCTCTGCGCTTGCGCGCTCAGCAGCCGGAACAGGCTTTCGCCATAGCGGGAAGGTACGGCGATCTCATAGGCATGTTCGCCAGAGAACGAGATCCGGAAGAGCCGCCCCTGCACCCCGCCAACCGCAATGGCGCCACACGCCATAAAGGG
Source organism: Cognatiyoonia sp. IB215182 (assembly GCF_033963905.1). Classification (NCBI taxonomy): domain Bacteria; kingdom Pseudomonadati; phylum Pseudomonadota; class Alphaproteobacteria; order Rhodobacterales; family Paracoccaceae; genus Cognatiyoonia; species Cognatiyoonia sp. IB215182. The sequence goes on along the minus strand of NZ_JAXBMB010000009.1, from coordinate 70,469 downwards.
CCAATCGTCGTCTCCGATGGACTGATCCACTAAAGTGTTGAGCAAATCCCGCGCGCGCGGCCCTGCGACCGCAAACTGCGCCCATTGCTCCGTCACCGAGATCACGCGCGCATTCAGGTCGGGGCGCAAAACCTGCAGCACAAATTCCAGATGGCGCATGACTTGTCCTGCAGCCGCTGTCGTGGTCGTCATGACAAAATGCTGCTCGCCCAGCCGCGCGGTCGTGCCGTCATCCATGACATGCCCATCTTCGCGCAGCATCAAACCATAGCGGACACGCCCCACCTTCAGCGTCGAGAACGTGTTGGCATAGACGAAATCCAAAAGGGCCGCGGCATCCGGCCCCTGAATGTCGATTTTACCCAGCGTAGAAACATCACAAATGCCAACGGCATTCCGCACGTAGCCCACTTCGCGGTCGCAGGATTCGCGCCAATGCGTTTCTCCCGGCTGTGGGAAATAGCTTGGCCGATACCACAGCCCGGCTTCAATCATCGGCGCGCCTTGGGCAACACTCGCGGCATGCGAGGTTGTCAGCCGCTCCGGCGCAAAACCCTTGCCCTGGCCGCCCGCGCCCATCGCGGCAATCGGGACCGGTACATATGGTGGGCGGAATGTGGTCGTGCCAGTCTCGGGGATGCCGCGCCCGGTTGCGTCGGCGAGCACCGCCAAGGCGACAACATTCGACGACTTCCCCTGATCCGGCGCCATACCCTGGGTTGTGTAGCGTTTCATATGCTCGACAGAGCGATAGTTCTCTTGCGCGGCCAGCTTGATGTCCTTGACATGGACATCGTTCTGGAAATCGATCCATTTCCGCCCCTTGCCCGGCACCGCCCAAAGCGGGCTGATCGCATAGGCATCATCATCTGCAGCCGGAAGATCAACCTTGGGCTTGAACCCCAGTTCACTCGCAGCTTCTGAGCCTGCCTCAGCCCCCTCCTTCAGACAGCCTGCGGTGCTGAATGTCCCGCGACAGGCACCCGCGGTGAGCATTCCGGGAATACTGTCGGGCGTTGGGACAAAAGATGCAATGCTCTCATCCCATACTGGCCGCCCGTTCATATGGCAGGTCAGGTGCAAGGTCGGGTTCCAACCGCCTGAGACGGCGAGGCAATCGGTCAGTATCCTGCGTGTACCACTCGCCTGCGAAATTGTAATGCTTTCAAGCGCATGCCGCCCTTTTGTCGCTACAACCGTTGCACCTGTATAGACCGGAAAATCGCCTTCGACTTTCACGTCCCCTCGACTGTCGATCAAGGCAACCACGCGTATGCCGGCGGCATCCAGATCGCGCGCGGTGCGGTGGGCGTCATCATTGTTACCAAAGACCGCAACGCGCCGCCCCGGCACGACCCCCCAGCGGTTGACATAAGACCGCACGGCGCTTGCCATCATGATCCCGGGCCGGTCATTGTTGGGAAAGGCAATGGGGCGCTCAAGCGCACCAGCACACAAGATCGCATGTTTGGCCACAATGCGCCAGAAACAGACCTGCGGTTTCCCTTCATCAGACGGCCCCGCAACACGCTCAAGCGCGCCATAGGTGCCCTGATCATAGGCTCCCGTCACAGTTGTGCGTGTCATGATGCGAACATTCGGCAGCGTCGAAAGTGCCGCGAGGACATCGGCAACCCAGTCGGCACCGGGCTTGCCGCCAACATCCTCCACCTCGCGCAAAAGCCGTCCGCCAGGTGCCGTGTCCTCGTCAACCAGGATCACATCGGCACCAGCGCGCCCGGCGGTCAGCGCGGCCATCAGGCCTGCGGGGCCACCACCGATAACCAGTACATCACAAAAAGCGAACGCCTTTTCATAGTGATCCGCGTTACTCTCGCCGCTCAGCGCGCCCAGACCCGCCGATCGGCGAATAACGGGCTCGTAGAGCTTCTCCCAAAACGCGCGCGGCCACATGAATGTCTTGTAGTAAAAGCCCGCTGCTAGGAATGGCGATAACAGGTCATTCACCGCCATCAGGTCATAGCGCAGGCTGGGCCAGGCATTCTGGCTGAACACCTCCAACCCTTCCGATACCTCCAGGGTGGTCGCCCGTACATTCGGTTCCTGTGCGGCACCGCGGCCTGCGGTCACCAGCGCATTCGGCTCTTCTGATCCCGCCGACATGATCCCGCGCGGGCGGTGATACTTGAATGAGCGCGCCACCAGCTTGATGCCGTTGGCGAGAAGTGCTGCGGCAACAGGCTCTCCCGGCACGCCCTTGACGGGTCGGCCATCAAAGGTGAAGGTCACTGTCTTTTCGGGTTTCTGTAATCTCATCGCGCAACCTTCTCGGCCAGTTGCACATCATGGATTTCATGCGTCACGGTATCGCGCTCAACCACAAGCCAGGCGCCACAGCCACCTTCGTGACACCACAGGTCGCGGGTGCGGCCCGCCGGATTGTCGCGGTTGTGCAGATAGTCATCCCAAGCCTCCGCGCCGGCATCAACCGTGGGCCGCTGCAAAGCAATCGCATTACCGACATAGTAGAATTCCCGCCGGTCGCGTTCACCGCAATTGGGGCATTTGATCCGCATGTCTGTCCCTAGTGCAAATTGTGCTGAGAGCCGGTGCCCTCTTCATCCAATAGCCCCCCCCCTGTGCGGAACCGATCGAGCCGGAAACGCGCCGCCGGTTCATGATGCTGCCCCGTCGCCATCAGATGCGCGAAGCTGAAGCCAGAGCCGGGCACCGCCTTGAACCCGCCATAACACCAGCCGCAATCGATAAAGAGCCCATCGATGTGGGTCTTGTCGATGATGGGCGAGCCATCCGGCGTCATATCCATGATCCCACCCCAGGACCGCAGCACCCGCGCCTTGCCAATCATGGGCATCAGGGTCATGGCCGCTTCCATCACATGTTCCTTCATCGGCAGGTTCCCACGTGCCGCGTACGAGGCGTAGAAATCGAGATCACCACCAAAAACCAGCCCGCCCTTGTCAGACTGACTGATATAGAAATGCCCCATGCCAAAGGTCACCACATGGTCGATGACCGGTTTCAGCCCTTCGGTGACAAAGGCCTGCAGCACATGGCTTTCAATCGGCAGCCGCATGCCCGCCATCGCTGCCACCTGACCGGACCGGCCCGCGACGACAATGCCCACCTTCTTGGCCCGGATCGCACCGCGCGTTGTTTGAACGCCCTTGACCACGCCACCTTCGATATCAATGCCGGTGACCTCGCAATTCTGGATGATATCGACGCCGCGCTGATCCGCGCCCCGCGCATAGCCCCAGGCCACCGCATCGTGCCGGGCCGTGCCACCGCGCGGATGATAGAGGCCCCCATAGATCGGGAACCGCAGATTGTCGAAGTCGAGATAGGGCAGTATGCGGCGCACGCCGGCGGTGTCGAGCAGGATCGCGTCGTCACCCTGATTGATCATCGCGTTGCCCCGTCGCGCAAAAGCATCGCGCTGCGCGTCAGAGTGGAACAGGTTGATGATGCCACGCTGAGAATGCATGGCGTTATAGTTCAGGTCCTGCTCCATCCCTTCCCATAGTTTCAGAGAATGGGAATAGAATTCGGAGTTGCCCGGCAGAAAATAGTTGGCGCGCACGATGGTCGTGTTTCGCCCCACATTGCCGCCACCGATATAGCTCTTTTCGAGTACCGCTATATTCGTCAGCCCATGCTCCTTGGCGAGGTAATAGGCTGTCGCCAGCCCATGCCCGCCGCCGCCGATGATGACGGCGTCATACTCGGCCTTTGGCTCTGGATCACGCCAGGCTTGTTGCCACCCCTTCTGGCCGAACAGCCCCTCTTTGATCACCCGAAAGCCGGAATACCGCATTGCCCGTCCTCTTGCCTGACTGGACCGTAACAGGGCGCAGGGTGGTTTGCATGGTCACTTTTCGACAAACAACGGATAGCCGACGACCTTTGCTGGCACGATGCAGTTGCCGTAGCAGATCACTGCCGGATCGAAACAGTGAGGCTTCAACGGCAGAATCAAGGTACAGATTCGCACCTCAAAACCCGTCGTTCGCCTTCAAGTTGCCGCAATGCCGATTCTATCGCGTCATGATCGGCGAGTTATTGCCTAAAAAAATGCAAGGATTTGAGTGAATTAGCCGCCGTTTTAGATGAACGCAGGATGAATTTGTTTCCGTTTCACCAACAATTATTGGTATGACTGCAAAAATGTTTGGCAATTTAGTTACAAAGCGCGGTAACGCCACGGTAGCTGCCTAATTTTTGCCACAGCAAACTGGTTTTCATGATACATCGTTTTGCACGATTATTAGGCGTTCAGCCTGCGCTGCTAAATCGCTGCCATGGGGTAATATGATGAAAAGACGGATGTCTGTGCATATCTCGAACAACGATCGGCCCAGTTTGCGGGTAAGATACCTGCGTCAGTTTGGACGCGATGAAGAAGGCGGCGTGATCGTTCTCACGCTGCTGCTTCTCGTGCTCATGCTGGTGATGGGTGGCATGGCCGTCGACTTCATGCGCTTTGAATCGCGGCGCGTTGTTTTGCAGAATGTGACGGACCGTGCCGTGTTGGCAGCAGCGGAACTTGACCAGCAGCTTGACGGTGAGGAGGTCATTCGGGGCTACTTCCGCTCAGAAGGCCTCGAGGACACGTTAAAAAAGCCGATTCAGATAAACAACACGCCCGGCAGCCGGACTGTAACGGTCGAGTCCGAGCTCGACATGAGCACCTTCTACACGAAGTTCATCGGCCTGGAAGAGTTGACCGCGCCTGGTTTTGCGCGCGCGATCGAAGGAACAGGCAACGTTGAGATTTCTCTCGTTCTGGATATTTCCGGCTCGATGGGAACAAGTGTCTCGCAGGTAGACGGTTCAAGTGGTACGCGCATGAGTTTGCTCCGCGACGCTGCCGAGAACTTCGTAGCAACGCTTCTCATCCCCGAATACCAAGACGAGATATCATTGTCGCTGGTGCAATACTCTGCAAACGTCAATATCGGCGAAGGTATTTATCGCGCACTCAATACGACCCCCGACAGTATTCTCAGCAACGATGAGTTAATCGATACATCTGATATTCCTGCGCTTCAGGATCTCGCAGACGACAGCAGCAACGACTTCGATCAGGGTGATCTCGACACGCTGCTCGACGGCATCGTTACGAACCCTTGGCGGTGCGTGGAAATTCTGCCGTCTGAATTCGCGACGACGGTCTTTGACACACAGCGAACATACACCCAGTTGGCACGCCTGGATGACCGCAGTTCGACATCAGAATTCACAGGTCCTCTCTGCCCTGAAGCGGATCCGGTAAACAACCGGGACCCAAGTATCATTGCACTCACACAAAATGCTGCTGAACTCACACAGGTAATCCGTAATCTTCAGCCCACACGGACCACGTCTATTCACCTTGGCATGAAATGGGGTGTGTCGTTGCTTGATCCGTCCATGCGTTCACTCTTGGCGAACGTACCAGGGGTTGATCCCGCGTTTGCTGGCATCCGTCCATTGGACTACGAACAGACCGCAGCGGCCGAGGATTCCAAAAAGTATGTCATCCTGATGACTGACGGTGAAAACGTGGCGACACGTCATGTCAAGGATGACACTTGGGCTGATCCATTTTGGCGCCGGACATTTACAAATTATCCTTACAGATATTGGTACAACAATGTGAATGATCACCCCGAGGGCCTACGCCCTGGCTGGAGCGGTGTGACAGAGTACCCAAACAACGCCTCGCAGCAGGATGTTTGGCTGCAGCAGATCTGTTCTGCCGCGCGCGACCGCAACATCGTTGTATACACGATCTCTATGGGCGCTCCGGACAATGGCGCGAACCAAATGAAACAGTGCGCGTTTACGGAAAATTACTACTTCGATGCTGAAGAAACAGCGATCGATGACATCTTCCAGAACATCGCGCGGCAAATCACGGCATTGCGGTTGAGCCAATGAGGGCATGGGCTGCGCACATATCACATGCGTGGCGTCGCTACCGCGCGGCCGAAGACGGGACCGTTACACTTTCCTTCGTGCTCGTGTTCCCCGTCTTCATGTTCATCTTTTTCATGACCGTGGAAAACGGCATCATCAACTTGCGCAAGTTCATGGTTGAGCACGCCGTTGACCGCGCGGTCCGGGAAGTGCGTGTCGGCACGATGATTGATCCCGATGCCGACGATCTGCGTGACCGTATTTGCGAAATCATCGAAGTGATTCCGAATTGCCAAACGAATCTACGGATCGAAATGACGCGCAACGATGTACGCAACTGGCAACCCATCGGCAACGCAGCGCGCTGTGTGAACCGCGAAGATCCGAACGATGGCGACGACATCTTTTTTGACGAATTTGGCAACAACGAACTGATGTATCTGCGGATCTGCGCGCGTGTCGATCCCTTTCTGCCGACGACAGGTATCGGTCTGCGACTTGTCGAAGATGCCGATGCTGCAGCTGGGCGTTCCTACGCGATCGTCACCAGCGCTGCTTTTGTGATTGAACCATTCAGAGCGGAAGATGAATGATGAGAACGCCTGAGTTTTTGAACCGTTTTCGTCGCGACGAAGACGGCATCATCTCAATTGAACTGCTGTTTGCAGTGCCGATACTTCTTTGGACATTGATGTCGACCATGATCTATTTCGACGCGTTCAAGGCACAGACAGTCAGCACACGTGCGGCATTGACTGTTGCAGACATGATCAGTCGTGAAGAACAGTCGCTTTCGCCAGCATATCTGAATGGTACCCGCAACCTTCTGAGGACATTGTCATCGGTCGATGACGACCCTGATTTTAGGCTCACCATTTTCCGTTTTCGTGACGCGCAAAACGACGTCGTAATCAACTGGGGCGAGCGTCGTGGTTACAATCAAGACTTAACGCAGAACGAACTTGATCAGTTGTTCAACGATGGCCGGATCCCGCCGATGTCCGATGGCGAAGTGGGTATTCTACTTGAGACGAGCACAATGTACCGCCCCATCGCAAACACAGCATTCCTTGGGCCTTTGTCGAATGGTGGCACGGATGCAAATGATGAAATTGAGTTCACGACGTTCACAATCATCAAGCCACGTTATTCGCCGGCCGTTTGCTTCGACCCGACACCGAACGATCTCGATAACGGTGATACTGTCTGCTAATTGCTTCGTTGATTTAGCCGAAAGGCAATCTGTTCGGCCATGAATTTGGCTTGACCTGCAGATGTGACGCCACCGACACCAACACGGCGACCCAAACGCCACCAAAGCCCCGGTGCCCAGCCCCGGGGCATTTTTGTATCCATGACCAACGTAAAGCCATTCGACGGTTTGAAAGCAAAAACGCCACGGTCGACCGCCCTAATCTCGTCCATTGTAGCCAGCACAGTACCAGCGCTATCGCGGATATCGGTCGCCGTTAGATCGATGCGCAATAGCGTCGCTCGGCGCAGTCGTTCAGCGAGCCAAAGCGCCCCAATCCCAAAAGCCAGCAAGAAAACAAGCCATCCAATGGAAGGCGGGTGCGCAAGCGCGGTGTAGAGAACCAGAATTCCCAGCGCAAAGAGTACTGCATAGGCGAAGATGCGTCGCGCTGGCGAGGCATGAACACTGGCATAGACGCCGTTTTCGTCAGGTTGAAACATCTTGTCCCGATCTTGCCGCTCTCTGCAAACCCCACTCGCCCCGCATGCGCTCTACGCGGCAACTGACTTGCGCACCATGTCCCAATAGATTGCTTCGATTGCAGTGATATCCAACGCGCCGCCATCCCGGTACCAATGGCTGAGCCCGGTCAGCATGGCAATGATCGCCCGCGTCGCCACGCGCGTATCAGCAACCGCAAAGACGCCTTCGGCTTCGCCCTGCCGTAGGATCGCCTCAAGCGCGTCTTCATAGTCGCGACGCATCCGCTCAATCACCGAGAAATTCTCGGGCGAAAGGCTGCGTAACTCCATGTAAGACACAAAAACCTGATCCGGGCGCGGCAAATGAAAACGGATATGAAAACGGGTAAACGTCTCAAGCTGGCTAACCGCGTCGCCCTGCAGATCGACCGATTGAAGTGCTGCCAGCAACTCCGCCATATGCGCCCGCATCATGTCAAACAACAGGCTCTGTTTGTCGGGCGTGTAGTTGTAAAGCGCACCCGCCTGGACCCCAACCTCCGACGCAATCTGCCGCATCGAAACCGCTGCAAAGCCATGTTCCGCAATCAGCCGTAGCGCTGTGTCCAGCACCCGGGGGCCAGTAATATCGGAATGTGAACCTTGTTTGCGCGCCATGACTTTCACTTAACTGAACAATTGTTCAATTGAAAACCCCCTTGCCCCTTCTGCACAGCACTGCGTACCTTGCCGCCATGCGATACGTCTTGATCTCATTGCTGGCGCTGGCAGCCTGTGCGACCTTCCCTGACCTTGACGACAGCATCACCGATGCGGCGCGTGAGGCCCCCTACCCCTCATTGGAACCCCTACCATCAGAACCCTTTCTGGACCCTGCCACAGACGTTTCACTGGAAGACAGGATCGCCGCGTTAGAGGCACGCGCAGCCCGTCTGCGTGAGGTCGAGATCGGCGCGTTGCAGTAACCCCGCCTATTCGATACTACCCAAGCGGAATGCATGACAGGAATAGGACGGCCGGATGACTTCACCACTTCGCCTTGGGATCGCGGGTCTTGGCACTGTGGGTGTCGGCGTCGTCCGCATCGTGCAAAAACATGCCGAACTTTTGGAAGCGCGTGGCGGTCGCCCCATCGCCATTTCGGCAGTATCCGCCCGGTCCAAGACCAAGAACCGCGACGTTGATCTGTCTGACTACGCGTGGGAAGATGACCCGGTGAGCCTCGCGCAACGCGATGATGTCGATCTCTTCATCGAAGTGATGGGCGGTCACGAAGGTCCAGCCAAAGACGCAACCGAGGCAGCCATCGCTGCTGGCAAGGATGTGGTGAGTGCCAACAAGGCGCTGCTGGCTATCCACGGACAATCATTGGCAGAAATGGCCGAGGCGGCGGGCCATTTGATCCGGTTTGAAGCAGCGGTGGCCGGGGGCATCCCCGTCGTGAAAGCTCTGACTGAGGGACTGGCTGGAAATGACATCACCCGCGTCATGGGCGTCATGAATGGCAGTTGTAACTATATCCTGACGCGCATGCAGGATGCGGGCCTCAGCTACGAAGCAGTTTTCGAAGAAGCCAATCAGCTTGGCTACCTTGAGGCGGACCCCGAACTTGACGTGGGCGGGATCGATGCGGGGCACAAACTGGCGTTGCTGTCCTCCATTGCCTTCGGCACGCAGGTTGATTTTGACGCGGTCGAACTGGAAGGGATCGGGTCTGTCACAATCGAAGACATCAACCAGGCCGCTGATATGGGCTACAAGATCAAACTGCTGGGCGTGGCTCAGTTGACCGGGCGCGGCCTAGAACAACGCATGTCGCCCTGTCTCGTACCCGCCACCTCTCCTTTGGGCCAGTTGGACGGTGGCACGAACATGGTTGTCCTAGAAGGCGATGCCGTCGGCCAAATCGTATTGCGTGGCGCGGGCGCGGGCGAAGGCCCAACCGCCAGCGCGATCATGGGTGATGTCATGGACATTGCCCGTGGCTTGCGCATCTCGACCTTCGGCCAACCTGCCGCACAACTGCGCAAGGCCCGTGCCGCCCGTGCCGCCGTACCGGCACCCTATTATCTGCGCATGCAGCTTTTGGACAAACCTGGTGCGCTGGCCAAAGTCGCCCAAGCGCTGGGAGAGGCGGGTATTTCCATCGACCGGATGCGCCAATACGGCCATGATGACACGATGGCCCCGGTTTTGATCGTGACCCATAAGACCACCCGCACCGCCCTTGATGAGGCGCTTGCCGCATTTGCTGGCACTGGTGTTGTCACCGGCCAACCTGTCGCCATCCGGATTGAGGCGGTTTAGCGCAAACAGTCTTGTGACTGTCATGTGGACAGGTTTTAGGGTGAAGAACGTCAAAAAAGGACCAATCCATGTCAAAGCCCCACGACTTTAACGACCGCAGCCTGTCACTGGGCCTGGCCCGCGTCTCCGAGGCCGCCGCCATTGCCTGTGCCTCGCTCATCGGACGCGGCGACGAAAAGGCCGCAGACCAGGCCGCGGTGGACGCGATGCGCAACCAGTTGAACCAGTTGGATATTGCCGGGGTGGTTGTTATCGGGGAGGGTGAGCGCGACGAGGCCCCGATGCTGTACATCGGCGAGGAAGTCGGAACCGGCACTGGCCCCGGCGTTGATATTGCGCTCGACCCTCTTGAGGGGACGACACTCACCGCCAAGGACATGCCGAATGCGTTGGCAGTCATCGCGATGGGGCCACGCGGCTCGATGCTGCATGCCCCTGATGTCTATATGGAAAAGTTGGCGATTGGCCCCGGCTTTCGCCCCGGCGTCGTGACACTCGATATGTCCCCGGCAGAGCGTGTGTCGGCCCTTGCCGCGGCCAAGGGCTGTTCAACGAACGATATCACCGTTTGCGCCCTTGAACGGCCAAGGCATGAAGACATGATCGCGGAAATCCGCAGTACCGGTGCCGCGATCCGACTCATCACCGATGGCGACGTGGCGGGTGTGATGCATTGCGCGGAACCGGATCTGACCGGCATCGACATGTATATGGGCTCGGGTGGCGCGCCGGAGGGTGTGTTGGCCGCCGCTGCGCTGAAATGCATGGGCGGGCAGATTTTTGGTCGCCTGATGTTCCGCAACGATGATGAGCGTGGGCGCGCCAAGAAGGCGGGGATCACCAATTTTGACCGTGTTTATACACGCGATGATATGGTCACGGCGGACGTCATCTTTGCGGCCACCGGCGTGACGGACGGTTCTCTTGTGCCGGGGATCAAGCGCGAGGTTGGTTTCGTGACGGCTGAGACGATCCTGATGCGTTCCAAAACCGGTTCGGTCCGGCGCATGATCTATCGCAACCCCACTAGCTAAACCGCGAACAGCAGCATATTGTGGCGGGCAATGAACGCCCTACAAGATAAACCCGCCTTTCTGAATGTCAGCGCCTCGGCGACCGGGCGCCGCTGGGTCGGCCCGTCGGTGGAAGAGGATCGCCTGTCTGAGGCGATGGCGCAGGAAACCGGCCTCCCCGGTTCACTATGCCGCACGCTGGTCCGGCGTGGCGTGGCTGCGGCGGACGCCCCCGCCTTTCTGGCGCCGACCTTGCGCGACCTGTTGCCCGATCCACATGGTCTGAAAGATATGGAAAAGGCCGCCACGCGTTTCTTGCGCGCGGTGGAAGGCAATCAGCGCATCGCCATTTTCGCCGATTACGACGTTGACGGTGGTGCGTCTGCAGCACTTCTGATCACGTGGCTGCGCGACCTAGGCGTGAGCGTCACACTCTATATCCCTGACCGCATTGATGAGGGTTACGGCCCGAATGACGCCGCAATGTCCGCGCTCGCGGCTGAGCATGATTTAATCATCTGCGTCGATTGCGGGACGCTGTCGCATGGTCCCATCGCGGCCGCGAAAGGCGCGGATGTCATCGTGCTTGACCACCATCTGGGCGGAGAAACGCTTCCCCCTGCCCTTGCTATCGTAAACCCCAATCGGCAGGACGAAACCGGAGATCTGGGGCATCTCTGCGCGGCAAGCGTTGTGTTTTTGATGCTGGTTGAAGCGAACAGGCAATTGCGCAGCGCCGACAAGACGGGCCCCGATCTCATGGCGCTGCTTGATCTTGTCGCATTGGCCACGGTGGCCGATGTGGCCCCACTCACGGGCGTGAACCGTGCATTTGTCCGTCAGGGCCTGACCGTTATGGCGCGCAGGGAAAGGATCGGCCTCACCGCTTTGGCCGATGTGGCAGGTCTGGATCAGGCGCCAACCAGCTATCATCTCGGCTTTCTTTTGGGGCCGCGCGTTAATGCGGGCGGGCGCATTGGCAAAGCTGATCTGGGTGGCCGCCTGCTGGCCACAGCCGACCGGCACGAGGCGGAGGCGCTGGCCAGCAAGCTTGACCAACTTAACACCGAACGGCGCGAGGTGGAGGCGCAAGTGCGTGATGCAGCGTTGGAGCAAGCCACCGCGCGCGGTCTTGACGGACCGCTTGTCTGGGCGGCAGGCGAAGGCTGGCATCCGGGTGTCGTGGGAATCGTCGCCGCGCGGCTGAAAGAGGCGACCAACCGCCCCTCCATCGTCATCGGCTTTGAGGGCGATATCGGCAAGGGCTCCGGCCGCTCCGTCGCCGGGGTCGATCTGGGGGCCGCCATTCAGCGTTTGGCGGCAGATGAACTGCTGCTCAAGGGTGGCGGGCACAAGATGGCCGCTGGCTTGACAGTTACGCGCGATCAACTTGAACCGGCGATGGAACGGTTGGGCGATCTTTTAGCAAAACAAGGGGCCGATGCGATCGGGCCCGCCGACCTGCGCCTTGATGGTATCCTGATGCCCAGTGCCGCGAGCGTAGAGCTTGTGCATCAGATCGAAGATGCAGGTCCCTTCGGCGCGGGTGCCCCTGCCCCACGCTTTGCCTTTCCCGACGTGCTGATCCACTTTGCCAAACAGGTTGGCGCGAACCATCTGAAAATCAGCTTTGGTGACGGGATCAACGCCCGCATCGATGCAATCTGTTTTGGCGCGATGGACGGGCCAGTCGGGCCCATGCTTTTGGGCCATAACGGGGCGCGGTTTCACCTGGCCGGACGGCTGGACATCAACACCTGGCAGGGGCGACAATCGGTGCAGCTACGGCTCGAAGATGCGGCCCCGGCCTACTGACGCAGGCCCACAAAAAACCGCAAAAACCCTCTTGCGCCATACGCGCAGTTTCCATAAAAGCAGCGCACCAAGCGCGGTCCCTTCGTCTATCGGTTAGGACGCCAGGTTTTCAACCTGGAAAGAGGGGTTCGATTCCCCTAGGGACTGCCATTGGTTTCCTCCATCACACTTTGCTGCGATACCCGATTGGGGATTTACTGTCGCGTTTCTACAGCTACCCTTTCCTGCAAACATGCACCGAAAGGAAACGCTGCCATGCCGCTGACATATCTGCACACGATGGTTCGGGTCAAAGACCTCGACAAATCCATCGCCTTCTATGAACTCTTGGGTCTCAAAGAGACGCGCAGGTTCGAAAATGAAGGCGGGCGCTTCACCCTCGTGTTCATGGCACCACCGGGGCAAGAGGAATGCCCGGTTGAGCTTACCTATAACTGGGACGGCGACGATGCGCTGCCATCTGATAGCCGACATTTCGGCCACCTCGCCTACCGCGTCGATAACATCTACGAGACGTGCCAGCACCTGATGGACAACGGCGTGACGATCAACCGTCCCCCACGGGACGGGCATATGGCCTTCGTGCGTTCGCCCGACAATATTTCGGTCGAGCTTCTGCAGGCGGGCGACAACCTGCCCCCGGCAGAACCTTGGGCTAGCATGCAGAATACCGGCCATTGGTAAGGGCTGCGCTGATCGCGGGGCTGTGTGTTGCGGCAGCCCCGGCACAGGCCTGCAGGCTTGCGCTTGTCCTGGCGATGGATGTGTCTGCCTCGGTCGATCCGCTTGAGGATCGGCTGCAACGGGGCGGGTTGGCGGCCGCCCTTCTGGCCCCTGACGTTCAGGCCGCGTTTTTTGCCAGCGCCGATCCCGTCGCACTGCTCGTCTTTGAATGGAGCGGGCGGTACAACCAGCAGGATCTGACGCCATGGATCATGATCGAGAGCCCGGCAGACCTGCTCCATGTCTCGGAAATAATTGCGAGCAGCAAACGCAGCCACAACGATTTTCCCACAGCGATGGGTCACGCGCTGGGACATGCGGCGATCCGGCTGCAGGAAGGGCCTGACTGTCTGTTTCAGACCATTGATGTTGCGGGTGATGGCCAAAATAACGATGGTTTCGGACCGGAAGAGGCCTACACCGCCTTCCCATTCGACAATGTTGTCGTCAACGGGCTGGTCATCAATGCGGGGGAGTATGAGGCCGAAATCCACTTGATCCCCTTTTATCGCAACAAGGTCATCCGCGGCCCCGGTTCGTTTCTGGAGGTCGCTAACGGTTTCGAAGACTACCAAAACGCCATGGAGCGCAAACTGATCCGCGAGCTCTCGTCCCAGATCATGGGTGAGTTGGCGCCGCCCGACGGCCGCAATGCGGCCTCGCCCGGATGATCCGCGCATTAGCCTGCCTGCTGATCTGGTCGGGCGCAGCACACGCCGCATGTCGCCAAGCCCTCGCACTTGGGCTCGACATGTCTACCTCCGTCGATGCCGTGGAGTATCGGTTACAGCTTGAAGGGCTGGCCAGTGCGCTCCAAAGCGATGCCGTGCAAGAGGTGCTTTTTGCGCAGCCGGACGCGCCCATTCGAATCGCCGTCTTTGAGTGGAGCGGGCCACCCAACCAGACTCTGGTATTGCCCTGGACCGAATTGCAAACACCGGCGGACCTTGCCGACGCGGTTCGCACGATCCGAGGTCATCAGCGGATCACTGCTGCGCCAACCACCGCGATTGGTGCCGCGCTTCTTTACGGGTTCGCGCTGCTTGACGCGCAACCCGATTGCTGGAAACGCACGCTGGATCTCTCCGGTGATGGGGAAACCAATACAGGGCCGCGCCCGGAAGATATTCCTTCGGATCGGACACCGCCGGGCGTCACGGTTAACGGGTTGGTCATCGGGTCAGGTAATGCCCGCGGTGACGACCACCGGTTTGCCGATATCAAGGCGCTTTCCGCTTATTACCGGCGTAACGTGGTGCGTGGCCCCGGCGCATTTGTCGAGGTCGCGCTGGGGTTCGAGGATTATGCAGCCGCCATGGAACGCAAACTTTTGCGCGAGTTGGCGAGTATCGCGATTGGTCAGCTTGGCGATGTTGCCGCTTTCAGATGACAGGTCAGCCCTCTCCGCGACAAAGTGCAACATCCGAATGATGGAGATTCGCACCGCCGCACGGATTCTTTGGGGTTTTCATTGCGTTTACGACGATCTTCAGCGTTCTGATGTTATTATCGGTCTCGGGTCTTACGATATGCGCGTCGCGACGCGTTGCGCCGAGTTGTTTCATGCTGGCCTTTCCGAAAGGATCATCTTTTCGGGCGCATCGGGCAACTGGACATCCGCGTTGTACCAGGTAACCGAGGCGGAAGCGTTCAAAGATCAGGCGATCAAGGACGGGGTTCCGGAAGACGCGATCATGCTTGAACGTTGTGCGACACATATCGGCGAAAACATCAGCTTCAGCGCCAAGTTGGTCCCAACGGCACGGCGGGTCATCATCGTTACAAAACCGCAGACACAGTTGCGGTGCAAGGCGACAGTGCTGCGCCAATGGCCGTGCGTCACAGCTCTGATCACAGCACCAGCAACGTCTTTTGACGCCCAGCCATTGCCACATCACGACGAACGCGCCTTATTCTGTGAGATGGTCGGGGATGTTGCACGCATGAAGAGTTATGCAGAGCGCGGCTTTCAGGTGCCGATTGAAATACCGGATGCCGTGCAGTCAGCTTTCGATAGATTGGTCAATGCAGGCTTTACTGATCATCTGCCCACGTAACTTGGAGCCAAACACCCCGGAAGCAAGTGCAGCGTCAAAGGTGAAGACCGCGCAAATATCGATGCGCGTTTGCCTCATGTCCATGAACTGGCCAACGCAAATTGCCCTCGAACGAATGCCAGAAGGGACTCTACTCAGCCTTCCTTTCTGAAAGCTTGGCATTCACTTTCTACGACAGAGGCCATCACCAACGCAAAGGCGCGTACGGATGGTCGAACCCATCGCGCGCCGTGTAAGGTTTGAGATATCAACGAAGCAGGTCCGTCACAACAGCACCATCTGCGACCCGCGATCAGCATCACTGAAAACCCGCAGGGTCGCCGACGATCCGAGACGAAATGAAGGACGGTGAATATGTTCAATGCCCGCCGTTACATTCCTCAAAATGGATGCGGGCCAGCGGCATTTCCGGCCGGCCCGCTTGAACGATTCACCTCATCAACCACACATTGCCGCGCAGTCGCGCGTCAATAGATATATCTGATTTGCTCGGTCCAGTACCGCTCCACACGCCGCAAGGATCCAGTGATGTCCTCGATCCCGGACTGGTCCAGCACACCGCGCTCAACAAGACCGTCAGCATGCGTAGAGAACAATTGCGCCACAATCTCACGCACATCCCGACCCTTCTCGGTCAAACGGACACGGACGGATCGGCGATCAATCTCACTGCGCTGGTGATGCATGTAGCCCATCTCAACCAGCTTCTTGAGATTGTAGGACACGTTCGAGCCCTGATAGTAACCGCGTGTCTTCAGCTCGCCTGCAGTCACTTCATTGTCGCCTACATTAAACAGCAATAGCGCCTGGACCGGATTGATCTCTAACAGACCAACTCGTTCGAATTCGTCCTTGATCACATCCAGCAGCAACCGGTGCAGCCGTTCAACCAGTGTCAGCGCATCCAGGTACGATGCCATGAAAGCCGCACTGCGCGCAGCTGACATCCCGGTTTTCGCCTCTCCATCAAGGTCAGTATGAATGCTCATTTCGTCACTCCATCGTCTGCTCGGCGATCTGCTTAAGACGAAACAAAAAACATTCAGTTAAATGATAAAATTGAAGCTACTTTCGCGAAAATCAGGCGGGGCGCGTGACGCCTTCCGCCAGCGCGGAAATCTGTGCAATCAATGCACGATAGCGCTCCGGCACTGCAAACTGGCCGCCGATCCAACCGTAGAGGTCGTGATCATTCTCGGTCAGCAAAGTGTCATACAGCGTCAGATCTGCGTCAGACAATCCGTCAAGCTTTGCCTCTGCAAAAGCCGACAGGATCAAATCCATCTCTTTGATCCCCCGACGCATGGACCGCATGCGCAACCGTTTGATCATCATGACGCGGTCTTCGGTCATAACTGCTCCTTGATGGCAGTGCGCAGGCGTTTTTCAAGTTGCCCCAGCTTTTCTCCAGATTGGGTGATCTGTGCTCGCAGACCACGTATCTCGGCCAGCAGATCCAAGAGATCAGCGGCGACGGGGCCGTCCTCGCCCGGCGCCTCTGGCCCATCGCCTTCTCCGGTCAAAAGCCAGCTGAGCGACACACCCAAGATGCCCGCGACGATCTGCAAACGGTTCGCTCGCGGCTCCTTGATATCATCTTCCCAGCCCGTGATCACGACGGGCTTCACCCCAAGCTTCGCGGCAAGCTCTTTTTGGGTCAGCCCCGCAGCCTCGCGGGCACCGGCAAGGCGATCTCCGAATGTCGCAGCTTCCGGACTAAACCAATCGACGTCTGAAACGGTCATTCTGCACTCCTTGCCGCTTGCGCTTATCCGCGGCCCCAGCCTATGTCATCATTGATCGCAAATAACCACCGGATGAGGCTGATGACTTTCCTTTCTGCGACGCTTGACCGCGTAAAACCATCACCGACGATCGCCGTGACGACAAAAGCGGCGGAATTGAAGGCGGCGGGTCGCGATGTGATCGGCCTTGGTGCGGGTGAGCCGGATTTTGATACGCCGCAAAACATCAAGGATGCGGCCGTTGCCGCAATTGCGGCAGGCAAGACGAAATATACGGCAGTTGACGGCATCCCGGAGCTGAAAGAGGCGATCAGCGCGAAGTTCAAGCGTGACAATGCGCTCGACTATTCATCCGCGCAGATAACTGTGGGAACCGGTGGCAAACAGGTTCTCTACAACGCGTTTATGGCGACATTGAACCCGGGCGATGAGGTGATCATCCCGGCGCCTTACTGGGTCAGCTATCCCGATATGGTGTTGCTGGCTGGCGGCACGCCCGTTCCTGTCGAAGCCACTTTGGACAAGGGTTTCAAGATCACGGCGGAACAGCTTGAGGCGGCGATCACGCCCAAGACAAAGTGGTTTCTGTTCAATTCCCCGTCAAACCCGACAGGCGCGGGTTATTCGTGGAGCGAACTGAAAGAGCTGACCGACGTTCTGATGCGCCACCCCCATGTCTGGGTGATGACGGATGATATGTACGAACACCTCGCCTACGGCAATTTCAAGTTCTGCACGCCAGCACAAGTCGAACCGGGGCTTTACGACCGGACGCTGACGGTGAACGGCGTATCCAAAGCCTATGCGATGACCGGCTGGCGCATCGGTTATGCGGGCGGGCCGGAGCATTTGATCAAGGCCATGCGGAAGGTACAGTCACAATCCACGTCGAACCCTTGCTCGGTCAGTCAATACGCAGCACTTGAGGCACTCAACGGCACGCAGGATTTCATCGCCCCGAACAATGCATTGTTCGAGCGGCGGCGTGACCTTGTGGTTGACATGCTGAACAAGGCGCCGGGGATCGTCTGCCCCAAGCCCGAAGGCGCGTTCTACGTCTATCCTTCCATCGCGGGCTGTATCGGGAAGACCACGGCAGGCGGGACGAAGATCGAAAACGATGAGATCTTCGCGACCGCATTGCTGGAAGAAACTGGTGTTGCAGTGGTCTTTGGTGCCGCCTTCGGCCTAAGCCCCAATTTCCGTGTGAGCTATGCAACGTCGGATGAGGCGCTGAAAGAAGCGTGTCAGCGTATCATCAAATTCTGCGAAGGGCTGATCTGAGAAATCGCTTGGGTTTAAGGAGGTCAAGGTTACATTGTGAGCAGGACCCTGCCCCGCAAACCGATCATTGGCGGCATCTATGCCTTCCAAGGCTGGTTCGGTGGTCCATGGGGGGCTTATCAGGTTTGCACCCCGAGGCCCTCGTCAGAAGCTGACTTTGGTTGGGTCGCGCTTGACTGGTCTGGAAATAGCCTTGCAGCAGCGCGGGAAATTGTACCGCTGCCGCATGCGCATATGGGCCGTAGTACTGATCAGCAGGTTCCCATGGGGCATCATCATATCCGCACCGAAGCACCACTTGTCGACGTGCCGACGACCAATGTGGGGTACAGCGGCTTTCCGCACGAGCCAGCGTGGCTTCTCCCGCAAAAGCGTCGAAACCGACTCAGTGACGCAGAGGTTGTGCGCAAAGCAAATGAAGGTGGCTTCGCGTTCATGTATCGCGGCAGGAAAGCAACGTTTGACCCGCAAGCAAAGCACCATGACTGGTCGATACTGAAAGCGACGCCACAACTGACCGACTTTGTCATGACGGGGCCGCCGCAAGACTTTTTCGACACCATGGACGCTCTATCGCTCGCAGCATTAAGCCTACACAAACATGACCAATCTGTCCTGGACCTAACGGAGAAATCGCTGGTACGAGTTGGAGCGGATGTTCAGGGATTGAAGCAGCTCAAGCTGCCGAGCAGTATCGAACAGCTGGTCCTGTATGGTCCTCGCGATGATAACGATGGGGCCTGTGCCATTGCGCATGACGGCATGGGGCATCGTCTGCATCTGACCTTGCAGAACCTCGATTTCCAGCTGCCAGTTATCAGCGGCCTTGCCGAACTCTCCTCTTTGACGATCAACCATGGCGCCGTAGACTTGGCCTTTGTCGCGAGCAGCTTTCCCGCACTGGTCAGTCTGGCCATTCGGGGTGGGCCGACCGTACTCAAGAATGCGGATGCGCTTCAGCGGTTTCCAAAGCTGCGGCGTTTGTTGCTGGTCGATTGTTTTGGTATCGGCGGCGACGATCTGCCGACGAGGTCATCTTCCCCACTTCTGGACGACATCCACCTCTCTTCTATTCCCGCGGATGTGGCCCGACAGGCGCGCAAACGACGGTCTGAATTCGGACGCTTCCACGTAGCACAAGCGCGCAACGCCGACTGGCTGGAGCGGAATCTGGAAAATCCTTTCCGGTCATGGGACGGGCGAAGCGGCGTGACACCAAAAGGCTCCAAGAAGGCAAAAGACGCTTACGCAAGGGCGCTTCGCGCCATCGCCAAGATCAAGAAAAACAATGCAGTCCCGGATCACGGGGAGAGCTTGCAAATCCTAACCGACTTCTTGATGGCATTTGCGAAGATGAAAAGTTCGCTTGCGACACTCGAACGTGAGGAAGTGGCGGATGTCGTTCACAGTTTGTCGCAAAAACTCAGTCTTGCGCTAAAGGAGGCGATGTCGAAAAGGCGTTCTCTGAAATCATCGACTTCTGACCTAACCACCGCTCAGGCAAGATGGATTACGCTTTTGAGACGCCCGGCTAAGCAAAACCCAACACTCGCCGATCTCAGGCGTCATTCATAAGCGCAGCCCCAATATTCGGGTCAGTTATCCAACGTCGGATGAGGCGATGAAAGAGACCTGCGAGCGGCTCTTAACTCTCTGGGAAGCGCTAAACTAGGCAGGGTCCACAATTTCGAAGTTGACCTGTTGTGAGAGCTCGTCCGGTATGACCTGTATCGCGCAATGCTCCGGCTTTTGGTCGTCAGGCACCGCTTCATAGGCGGTGTATTCACTTTCGGTCATCATCACGACATCGCAAACGTTCGGGTCTGACCGCTCGCAGGCGGTGGCTGCTAACAGTATTGGCATAGCAAGGTATTTCATGGCTTAGTCTTTCAATTGCACAGGAAGACGCTGATATCGCTAGCCGATAATTTTCACGAAACGGCCACACTATGCTACCCTCCCCGGCAAGTAAGGGGGGAACATACCATGCAAACCACGATCCTTGTTGGCACGACAAAGGGCGCTTTCCTCGTCACGAGCGAAAAGAACCGCGACAACTGGCGCGTCAGCGGCCCTTTCTGTGACGGTTGGTCCATCAACCACATGATTGGCGAAGGTGACACAATCTGGGCGGGCGGTGGTGGCGACTGGTCCGGCGCGGGTGTCTGGCGCTCGGATGACAGGGGCGAGACCTGGAGCTGCGCCAAGCTTACCAAGGGGGAGATGGATGAGTGGGCGGCAAACGATCCGGACTTCGCAGCAATGATCGGCTGGACCGACACGCCGCCGCCCTTTGGTGAGGAATTCAGCCAGATCTGGTCGCTCGGGCACCATCACGGCACGCTCTATGCTGGCACGAAACCGGCCAATTTCCTCGCCAGCACAGACAATGGCGAGACATGGGACAAGCTGGAAGCGCTCGCCAACCACCCGTCCGCCGACACGTGGAACCCCGGTGCCGCCGGGCTGACGCTTCATACGATCGTGGGGGACCCGGCCAACAAGGACAAGCTCTGGATTGGCATTTCAGCGGCTGGCGTCTTTGCCACGGAAGACGGTGGACAAAGCTGGGAACGGCGGAACAGGCTGTCGAATGCGGAAGCCTGCGAAGGACACCATCATCCCGCAGCCCCGGCAAACGGCGAGACGGGGCACTGCGTCCACAACATGATGCGGGCGCCCGGAAGCGTTGATCGGCTTTATCAGCAGAACCACCACGGTGTCTGGCGGTCAAACGATGGCGGGCGGTCTTGGGACGATATTAATGACGGCCTGCCCTCTACCTTCGGCTTCCCGATCCGTGTCCACCCGCATGATCCGGACACGATCTGGACGATCCCGCTAAACGGCGACAGCGCCGGGCGCTACCCGCCCGATGCGGCCGCCGCCGTTTGGCGCTCTCGCGATGCCGGGGAAAGCTGGGAAGCCTTGCGCGAGGGACTGCCGCAGGAGGCCTGCTATTTCACCGTTCTGCGGCAAGCCATGGCGGGGGACAGCCAGAACCAGGCGGGCATTTATTTCGGTACCAATAGCGGGTCGGTTTTCGCCAGTGTTGACGAAGGCGATCACTGGACCGAAATCGCCCGGCATCTGCCAACGATCCTGGCCGTTGAAGTGCTTGAAAACCCACATTAAACCGACTGGTCGCGTGCGGCGCGCAGTGATAGGTTGCCGCGCAGACTGCACAAGGACTTACCGCCATGGCAAGCGCACTTCCCCCCTATTACTTCCGCATTCGCGACAACGGGGCCGCAGTTTTTCGGATCAACACCGAGAACCGGCAGGGCCGCATCGACATGGAGCAGATCGCAATCGTGAACACCAACCGGGGCGATTTCAAGCCACATGGCGATCATGAGCTGAGCCAGGATGAGGAGATCGCGATCAATGATTGGATCAACGCGCGACAGGCGCAGCTTGCCGCCCGTGATCTTGATGAGATGCGGCGTACGCGCGATCAGTTGAATCTGATGACGCAATGGGCACTGTCACGGGCAACGGATGCGCAACTCGAAGAGCTGACCGATGACATCCTGCTTGCCATTCACGATCTACGCGCCGTGCTGGTACGCAAAAAGGCGGATCGGCTGGGCAAGCCCTAACAATCTTCCACCACTATGGGCCACAATTCTCCGATTGTTTTGCCCGATCCTCTGACCCTGCGGGATGTACGTTTCCCAAAGCAGCGGCATGCGATAGGGTGAAACGATGAGTTTAGAAGCCTTATTGCAAGACGTGACCCACTGGCGCGAGGCGCAAGGGAACGACGATGCTTTGATTGCAACCGGTGTGCGCAATATGGGCGTGATCACCGGCTGCCACGAAACACTTCGGGATTGTACAATCATCGACCCGGCCATCAGCCTGGTCCTGCAAGGTCAGAAAGAGGCCTATTACGGCGACCGCAAGATCGCTTATGGCGCGGGTGATCTGCTGATCGCCGGTCAGGCCATGCCGCTTTTGTCCTCGGTCATTACCGCCAGCCCCGAGCGGCCCTTCATGGCGCTTGGCATTCTGATTGATATGGAGATGCTCCGTTCGCTTTACAGCGATGTCGATGCCTCGGCATGGATGGGTGAAGCGTCGCACGGGCTCGATGCGGGCAAGGCCGAGCCGGAGGTGATCGACGCCATGGCGCGCCTGTTTCGGTTGGGGGATGATCCGGTCGCGGAACGGGCCCTCGCCTCTTCGGTCACGCGCGAGGTCTATTTCCGCGTCTTGCGCAGCCAGCACGCCGGCGCGCTGCGCCAATTGATGAACCATGACAGCAAGGCCAGCCGCATCGCCAAGGCCATCGCCCATATCCGGCAGGAGTATCGCCACACGATCCGTGCCGCCGATCTCGCCGCCATCGCGTGCATGAGCGCATCTGTATTTTACGAGCACTTCAAAGAAGCCACGGCCCGTAGCCCGCTGCAATTCCAGAAGGATTTGCGCCTGATGGATGCACATCGGATGCTGCAGCATGGCGACGCCCCGATCGCCTCCGTCGCCCTTCATGTCGGGTACGAAAGCCCGGCCCAGTTCAGCCGCGAATTCTCACGCAAGTTCGGTGCACCTCCCAAAAGCTTTGTCGGTGCACGAAAGGCGGGGTGAGGCGTTCGCTTTTCCGAAGGATCAGAGGATCAGGCAAGTGTGAAGGAGGATACCACCTGTCGTAGAGGTTAACTTGTTCATATCTTTGAAGTCTGACGCAAACCCACTTTCGCCAAATGGAGCATGACATGAGCCTGGCCGATCAGATCCCGCAAGACACCGCATTCCACGCCAAAAGCACCGGCGCCGAGGTTTTGGCCGATATCGACCTGACCGGAACGACAACCATCGTCACAGGCGGCTATAGCGGCATCGGCAAGGAGACCGTGCGCGCTATGGCCGATCGCGGGGCGCGGATCATTGTCCCTGTGCGCTCTGCCGAGAAGGCAAAGGAACAACTCGCCGATCTGACGGGCGACATCACAACGGCACCGCTTGATCTGGCCGACCTCAGTTCGGTCCGGCAATTTGCGGACAGGATTACCGACGCGCTGTCGCATCTTGATCTCCTGATCAACAATGCGGGGATCATGGCGACCCCCGAAACACGGGTTGGCCCCGGCTGGGAAAGCCAGTTTGGGGTCAACCATATGGGTCATTTTGCCTTAACCAAGGCCTTGATGCCGCTTCTGGAAAAAGCGAGCGCGCCACGGGTTGTGGCCTTGTCTTCAACCGGCCACAAGATCACCGATATCCACTGGGACGACATCCAGTTCACGCAAACCCCTTACGACAAATGGCAGGCTTATGGTCAGGCCAAGACTGCGAATGCGCTCTTTGCAAATGCCCTGTCGCGCCGCATGTCATCTTTTGGCGGCACGGCATTTTCGGTTCACCCGGGTGGTATCTTTACACCGTTGCAACGACACCTGCCGAAAGAAGAGATGATCGCGCTTGGCTGGCTGGGCGAAGACGGTGAACCTTCCGAACTGGCCAAGCAGGGGTTCAAATCCCCCGAACAGGGGTGTTCGACCACGTTGTGGGCGGCAACTTCACCGCTTTTGGCCGGCAAGGCAGGTGTTTATTGCGAGGATTGCAATATCGCCGCCCCCACCAAACAGAATGAGCCAACGGCCCGCTATTTCGGTGTGGACGCGCATGCTTGCGACGATGACAGCGCGGAACGGCTTTGGCAGATCAGCGAGGACTTGTTGGCCGCAGCATAGCGGCTCAACAAAGGCCCCATTCAATCAGATAAAGTTCAAAAAGCGGGTTTTGGTAGAGCGTGAAGAGCCCTGCCAAAACCACCCCTGCCAGCAGGGTGCATGCAAAGGGGATAAGCCAGCGCGCCTTCATGCGGTGGCCCGCCGCTCTGCCAATGTCCGCTCGGTGATCGGCCAGTTCAACAAAGCCGCAATCAGGCTGAGCCCGATGGCGATGCCCCAGGCCGCGTCATAATTCCCGGTTCGGTCATAAAGCCAGCCGCCCATCCACCCCCCGGCGAATGAGCCCAGTTGATGCGCGAAAAAGACGATCCCGCCCAACATCGACATGTGTTTGACCCCAAAGACCGAGGCGACCGTGCCATTGGTAAGCGGCACTGTGGATAACCAGAAGAGCCCCATCACCGCCCCAAAAAGGTAAGCCGACCAGGCCGAAAGCGGCAGAAACAGAAACGCCGCGATGACCACACCGCGCGCCAGATAAATCCACGATAGCAGCATCGGCTTGCGATACCGGCCGCCCCAAAAACCCGCGAAATAAGCGCCCGCGATGTTCACCAACCCGATCAGCGCCAGCACCGTGGTGGCAACACCGCCACCAATCCCTTCATCCGCAAGATATGCAGGCAGGTGGATCGCGATGAACACCACCTGAAACCCGCAGGCGAAAAAGCCGAGCGACAAAAGCCAGAAATCCCTTTCGCCTGCCGCATCGCGCAAGGCCTGCACAAAACTGACATCTTCAACCGCACTCGTCACCGGGGCAGGCGCAGTGCGGATGCCAAAACCCAAGGGCAGCATCAGCAGTGCCAGAATGGACAAGGCGACTAACGCGCCCTGCCAGTCAAACCCGACGATCAGACCAAGAGAGATCGGCAGCATCGCAAACTGCCCGAAGGAGCCGACGGCCATCGTTATGCCCATCGCCAAGGACCGTTGTTCGGGCGCCACCAACCGACTGATCGCAGCAAAGATCACCGGGAAGGTCGTCCCCGACAGGCCCAACCCAATGAGAACGCCAGCGCCAAGGATAAACAGCGTCTCGCCGCCCACCTGGCTCATCATCCAAAGGCCTGCGGCGTAAAGCAGGGCACCAATCGCGATGACGGGCTTGGCCCCGTATCTGTCGGCGATCATGCCCGTGATCGGCTGGCTCGCGCCCCAGACAAGGTTCTGCAGCGCCATAGCAAAGGCAAAGGATTCGCGTCCCCAGCCCTGCGCCATGCTGACGGGTTGCAGAAACAGCCCAAAGCCGTGCCGCACGCCGAGCGAGATCAGCAGGATCAGCGATCCGCAAATCAGCGCAACGCCCGCGCCATGCCATCTGGATTGTGCCACTGTGATTGATCCGCCCAACTTGTGTAAAACGCAGCCTGCGCAATCACGGGGGCCGGGTCAATATCAGGTCAGCATTTCGCCCAATCGTCTGTCAGCGCAGCACATGCACCGCGCATTTGGCATGCCGCACGACTTTGGCGGCGGTCGAGCCCAACAGGTAATCCTGCATACCCGGCTGGTGGCTAGCGATGATGATCAAGTCATTCGCCTGATCGCCTGCATATTCGAGGATCGTACGTGCAGAATGACCGTTCACCACCATCGTTTCAGCATTGGGCACATCCGCCACAAGGCCGCCAAGGCTTTCAACAATGTCGGCCTTTGCCCGCTCCAGATGATCCGACGGAAGGTACTCGGTCGCGTATTTTGGCAGGCTTTCCATCACGTGAAGGCAGGTGATCTTGCCACCTTCTGCGCGCAAGGCCTTGGCGATCTCCATCGCGCCCTGAGCGTTACGATCCGCCTCAAACGAAACCGGAACAAGGATATTGGTATACATGGGACTTTCCTTTGTTGTTGGAAAAGTCTTAGCAGGTCCTCATACCCTCACTTTGATCTAGGTCACTTGTTGCGGCAACGGGCGCCCTTCTTCCCAGGCCACGATATTATCAAGCGCCATTTGCCCCATTGCCGTGCGCACTTCGAGCGCGGCGGTACCCAGATGCGGCAAAAGCACCACGTTTTCCATCACGCAAAGCGCATCTGGAACGATGGGCTCACGTTCAAAAACATCCAGGCCCGCACCTGCAATCTGACCTGATTGCAAAGCCGCGATCAGAGCCTCTTCATCGACCACATCGCCACGTGCGATATTCACGAAGATGCCCGTGGGTTTCATGGCTGCGAGTGCTGCGGCATCAATCAGATGCGTATTCGCGCCACCGCCGGGAACAGTGACAACGATGATATCCGATTGCGCCATTAGCTCTGCCAGTGTTGCGACTTGCCGGGCGGGCAGATCAACGGCCTTTTGTGAGCGATTATAGTAGAGCACCGGCATTTCAAATCCATAATGGCAGCGCCGTGCAACCGCCTGCCCGATCCGGCCCATGCCGACAATACCCACGGTTTTTCCTGTCACATGGGTGCCCAGCATCTGCGTTGGCCCCCAACCTGTCCATTGCCCGGCACGCACCAGACGTTCCCCTTCGACCGCGCGACGGCAGGTAGAGAGGATCAAGGTCAATCCGATATCCGCCGTGGCATCCGTGACCACATCAGGCGTGTTGGTGACCGCCACACCCGCCGTGGTCGCCGCACCCACATCGATGTGGTTATAGCCAACCCCGAAATTGGCCAAGATACCGCAGCGGATGTCACCGCCAAACGCCTCCGCAGTGAACTGATCCCCCAATGTGGGCAGGATTGCATCGTAATCGGCCAAAGCCGCTGACGCCTCCGCCACGCTCATCCCATCAGCCGTATCGCGCAGCGTCACATCATAACGGTTGCGGGCAAAGGTGAGGTTGGAATCGGGCAGGACCCGTGTGATCAAAAGCCGCTTCAATGCAAACGTCCCCCGATAGGCACCGTATCGTCAGGGCCGACCAACACGACCTCGCCATTTTCATCCGGCATGCCCAACACCAGAACCTCCGACATGAACTTGCCGATCTGGCGGGGTGGAAAATTGACAACGGCCAGGACCTGACGCCCTACCAGGTCATCTGGCGTATAATGCGCGGTGATTTGGGCGGAGGTCTTTTTCTCACCAATCTCACCTCCAAAATCGATCCAGAGCTTGATCGCCGGTTTGCGCGCCTCCGGATAGGGTTCGGCCCGCAAGACCGTACCCACGCGCACGTCCACCTTCAGAAAATCGTCAAACGAAATCTCACTCATCCGCCAACTCCCGCGACCGGGCCGCTGCCGCATCCACCGCGCGGCGCAAAAGCGGACGGAACCCAGTCTCTTCATCCATGAGCACGCCTAAAGCCGCTTCCGTCGTACCACCGGGAGAAGTCACATTAACCCGCAACTGCGCGGGTGTCTCATCGACATCCTCCGCCAATTCACCAGCACCGCCAACCGTTGCGGTGGCCAATTGCATCGCGAGAACGGGCGACAATCCTTGCGCAACACCCGCATCTGCCATCGCCTCGATCAAGTGAAAGACATAGGCCGGTCCTGACCCGGACAGCGCCGTGACCGCATCCATCTGATCCTCACTGTCCAGTCGAACAGTTTGGCCGATAGACCAGAGCAGCGCCTCTGCCATGTCCATATGATCTGTGCGCGTCTGACTGTTGCCAATCAGCGCTGTGATCCCCCTGCCGATGGCAGCGGGCGTGTTCGGCATGGCGCGGATGATCGGCGTGCCACCGCCCAAAACACGCTCAAAAGTCTTAATCGGCGTGCCTGCGGCGATGGAGATCACCAGGGTCTCACCATTGCCCAAGGCCCGCACATCCGGCAGCGCCGTTTCCATCATCTGCGGTTTCACCGCAATGATCGCAATGGCAGGATGCGCGGGTAGATCACCGCCGATATGCACCCCCTGCTCTTTCAGCCAATCGGATGGATAAGGGTCAATGACCCAAACGGCCTCTGGCGGCAGGCCATTGCGCAGCCAGCCAGCCAGCATCGCCGATCCCATCTTGCCGCAGCCCAGAAGCACCAGACCACGCGCGGCGACCTCATTCATATCCATTGCACGTCCCTCGCCCGATGTTTACGCAAAGGTTAAGCAATGGAAGTGACAGAGAAAAGCCTTTTGGTCGTCGCGGGTTAGGCGCGCCCGTAGGCGCCGCCAATTGCGGCCTGTACCGCCTCTTCCGCAGTGCGGTCCGACCAGGTCACCAACTGGATCGCCGGATAGTATTGTTCGCATGCAGAAACGGCGGCATTGATCATCGTATCCACCTGATCAGGCCCCGCCATCTGGTCACCTGTCAACATCAGCCCGTAACGATAGACCATCAGCTTCTGCTCACCCCACCACGTGAATGACCCGGCCCAGCAGCGATCATTGATTGTGTTGAGCGCCTCAAACAAGGCGGGCATCCGTTCTTCCGGGGGCTCCATCTCATAGGTGCAGATCAGCCGCAGCGTTTCGTCATAAGGTGACCAGGCCAGCGTGATAGAATAGGTGCGCCACTGACCCTCAACCGCCATGGCGATTTGGTCGTCATGGATGCGGTCAAATTCCCACGCATGATGTTCGGCGATATGCTCCACCAGGTCGATCGGGTGCAGATCGTCAGCCTCAAGATACTGTTCGGACAATGCCATATGCTCGGCCTCACTCTTTTTGGCGCAAGGGTCATGGCAGTGCCCAAGCGCTAGGTGCCTGCTCTAGGGGAGGTGTTGTTCACATTATTCCCCTACAACATATCGTGAGGCCTGTCTTGGCACCTGTAAAGCGATTTCTTGGCCAAAACCGCCCTGTCGCAAAAGATTCATGTGGATATTGTAGCGCGACAGTAAGTTTTGCAGCGCGAAACAGTTAAAGTTGCAGCCAGCGATTTTTTGTTAACGGGGCTTTAAAGTGGCCTTTAACGATCTGCGGACCTCTTGTCAGCCCCACGCTCTGAGCGGCGAGTCGCGACACGGATCGGAGCCGTTGTGTCACCGCTGTCATGGGTGCGATCCTCATCTCGCACCAGGATCATCGCGGTGTCTCCCGCACTAAGGGTTCAAAGACCGGGCCGGTTGGATCGTCACGCGTGGTCTGAAGACCTGGAAAGTGTGGCTTGCGTTGCTGAAGAATGATCCCTGGGAGAAACCCACTTTCACAGTTCTTGCCTCATTCAATTTCAGAATTGCCGTGCAATAGAGCAGTCCCGTCGTCAGATTGGAGAGCATACGCTGCTCGAACGCACCACTGCCAAAATCATCAAAATCGATGAGATTGGCGTTGCTGAACTGATCAAAACATACGGGATCAACGGATTGCTGCGACCCGCCGGGACCTGAGTAGGTGAATGCGCCGTGAACCTCGATAAGATAGGTCCCCGGCTCCAACGCGAGATTCTCGATAATGAACACCCTGCTGATCGGATCTGCGCCCGTGTAAGGCGGGTTGTTGAACTTGTGCTGCGTGATTGGAAAGGATTGCTCGGTTACAACCTTCTGCCCATCCAGGCGCAACCCGTCTGCATCCAGCACCAGTTTCTCCTCGCCATCGGCATAGAAACGCTGCGACTGCGCCCGAAATCGCGCCGAGATCACGGTGTCGGTGTTTGTGTTAAAACCGATGGTGCCATCGTTGTTCACCGGATCGTGGCACAGGGCGATCTGGGCCGCGTCTCCCTTGATCAGGCTCTGGCCCGCATTAACGCTGCGATCAACCAGACAGATGCCAGGCTCGAATGCTTCAATGGTCAGCCCGTAGTCCCGCCCGCCATCAGACACGTGGCCGCCTGTTGCAATGGAGAGGGTGTTCAATTGCGCACTGGTCGCTGCCCGGTCCCCCACCTTGAATACCGGTGGATCAATCAGGGCCGCCGCAACAACCTCCGAATAGTCCGCGCGTGTCCAGTTGCCTGCAAATATGGCCGTCGCGGGGGTGGTCACCAGCGCAATCAGCCAATCTCCAACTGCAAAGGTCTGCCCGTCCACCGTGCCCGCTATGCTGACCACGTAGAATGTGCCCTCAGCCGCGTCAGCCGGAAAAGCCCCGCTGGAGGCATCCCAGGCACCGGCGGGCGACAACCCGACAGCAAGGGCCGCGACATCTGCCCGCAATGCCGCAAGGTCTGTTTCATTGGCCTTGGTCTTCAACAACGCTGCGCCCAGCGTGGTCAGGGGTAATGGTCGCACCCACCCCCAGGCCCCGGTGCTGGATGCACCGAATTTTTGATAGATACCGTTCAGCGAGTCATCCGTCTCACCCCAGACCGTCGCCAGCACACCGTCCGCCCAAACCAGATCGGCGTCCAGATCCGCCAGAAGCGCGTAGGTCGGGCCGGTCGTGGCATTGATCAGCGCGACGAGCGTGGCAAAGGGTATTGTGCCTGTGGTCCCCGCGCTGTTTGCGATCACATCATCCGCAGCGTTGAGTGCGGGCAAGTCCGTTGTTCTGACGCCATTCAAAGCCATTGAAACATCCTCTTTTGCTGGTCACTCCAACATCGCGTGCGCGCGACTCCCGATAAACACGCAAGCGCTTGCGGGGTAAGCGTCCGCATTGCCCCGTCAGGAAGCCGGTGAGGGCGCGTTTGGCATCGCAAGCGTGAACACGGCGGAGGCAGTTGTCTCTTCCCCTGCGAACGCGCGCGCCCGCAACTCGACCGTGTCGCCCAGGGCATAGTCGGGAATGATGGCCGAGTCAGATGGCGCCTCGATGACAATGGTCGTCCAGTTCGGGTCGCCTTGAAGCCTGTGGTCCAGCTCATACCGTTCCGGAAGCGTAACGTTGGGAATGGCACGCGGCACCGCCAATGTGATGTCGATAGTGCTGGGCGTACCACCCTCAACCGTGCCCACGGATATCGCGGAGAAGAAGGGATTTGGCAGCGGCTTGGGCGGCAGCACAATGGGTGTCCCCGTGCTCCCGTCCCAAACAGGCGGCTGTTCGGCATCTGTCAGCTCATCGATGACGGGTGCGGCTGCCACCATCAGCAATCGCGCGGTCAGATCCTGACCCGGCTCAATGCCGCGAATGCGCAAGGCAAGGCTCTCGGTCTGGCGCGGCCCCAGATGCACCAGATCGCCAATGCGTGGCAGCTGTCCGTTTCCATGCAAGACAACGAGAGAAGTCGTCGATGCGCCTGGCACGAGTGGTTGTACAACCGAAGCCCCGATCACATCGTCTGCATCCGCAAAGACCCGGAACCGGATCCCCCAATCTTCGCCAACACGCACGCTCTCATCGATCTGAACAGCATTGCCCTGAACCGCCTTCACCCGTGCCGCAATCTGCGTGCGCTCCAGCGTATCAAAGCTCGCCATGACCTGGTCGCCGCGCGTCGCGACACGGGAGGCCCCGTCCTGCAGCACTGAGAACTGGTCGGGGCGGTGGATCAGCTCGTACATGCGCCGCCGCGCTTCAATCCAGATCTCGTCTGGATCGGTCTTGCCCGGCAGATCGAGCGCCTCGGTCAGATTGACCGGTCCAAAATGTCCCGGCCAGGGAATGACGCGCTCGGCCTCCTGGTAATCGTTGGTCTCATCAAGGAACCGTACCCGCATGCCGTCGGGTGGTGCGAAGTAGGTCCGTCCCCATTCGAAGTCGCTGCTGTTGCGCGGGTTCACGTGATCCACAACCAGCTCTTCGGGGCGATCAATGACAACACCCCAGCGGACCCCGTCATGGCGCGGCGTGGCGCGTCCTGCCGCACAGATCAGGGCCAGCATCTCGGCCAGGCTTTCGGTCTGATCATGCGGCCGGTCATATTTGAGGTTCCTGGCCAGGCACCAATCGTGCCACTCCGCGATCAGATCCATATCGATCTCGGCCTCGGTCACCGGATAGGGATTGGATGGCCCCATCAAGGCAAAGAGAAAGGCCGAGGCGGGCGTCCGACTATAACCGGCAATCCACTGACCCCCATCCCGTGTCAGACCTTCGCGCTCCACAATGCAGTTCACATTGTCCAGAGCGCCGCTGAGCTGGTTTGAGGCCCTGATGCGCAGCGCAATCAGTGCCAGTGGCTTTGCGACGTTGATCGGGTATTCCGACCGGATCGTCTGGATCGCGGCGAGATAAGCCCGGTCTGATCGCGCCGGATCCAGGCTGTTGATCGTGATGCGGGTCACTTCGACCTCACAGCGCCCGCGCGCGGGGGCATCAAAGGTGAACTGGCGGACAAAACTCTCGCGCTTTTGCTCGCGCACAGTCAGGTTCCCGACGTCCGTCCAGTTCACATCACCCTGGAGCCGTGCCCGGATCCGAAACCTCACGCTGTGCGGTCGCAAATCACCGTCGCTGTTCACCCGAAAGAGACCACCGGTGAAGGCAATCAGCACCGAAATCTGCTCGGCATTCGAACCAGTCGCGCGGACAACAGGCTGCTCCGGTCCGGCATTGGGGCTGCCACGGCCGTAGAGCGCCCCGCGAATGGCGTCCCGGATTGTTGCATTGTTGTCGAGCAGGACCGGCCGCGTCAGCTCAATACCAAAGGTCTCCTCGTAGACCTGCTGGCTGTAGAGCGTGACAGGCTGATCGCTCTCGCGCCCCTCCCGGATCTCGATATCAACGTCATCAAAGGCATCAATTGACGTGTCACCGATGCGGATATCGCTGATGCGGACCGGACCGTAACCGACGCAAAGCAGTGCGTGCACATATTGATCATTGCCAACGATCTCCGTGAACGGTGGTGCGGCAAAGGGTGGCGCATAACGATGCCTGCCGAGGACAAGCGGCACGGGCTGGCCAGGGCGCTGCTCATTGCGGAACCCGCTGATCTCATAGACGTTGCGGCGTGTCCCATCGTCCGGCACCGGCGGCGGGATCAGCGCATTGACCAGCAAGGTGCCGGTGACGGTCAGACCAGCGGCAATCAGGCCTGTTGCGAATGCGCTGCCACCCAGGCCAATCGCACCCGCCAGAGGCGGTGCAAACACCAGAGCCGCGACTGAAACCGCCACGAGCAAAATGGACCGCACCGTCTGGTCATCACCGGGCACACCCCGGATCACAACCTGGACACCCGCATTGGGCCGCACTCGCTCCCAGAGATGCTGCGGGATCAATGCGGCGCCCTCCGTGGACACGAGCGTTACTCGCATCCGGGAGAGGGTCAGGCCAGCGCCCGGCAGGACACGCTGCACAATCTGCGCAATCGTCAGCCCGGTCGGGACGTTCAGCGTGATGCGGAAGCGCTCCGGGCCGATCAAGGGTGCGGCAAGAACAGGGACAAGGGGCTGGGTCATGACGTCACCCTCGCGCTGGTCGTTCAATTTTTGGGCCAATCTCGCGAATTGCCCCCGGTTTCAGAGGCCATTTACTGCCCCAGCGCCACCAGATTGCACCCTTTTCCCCCGCAACAGTGGCGCCAATCTCCCAATGATCCTCGATCTTGATCCAGAAAAAGTCGGGAAGAAGCTGGGTCATAACGACCCCTTTAAAGGGTCGTTTAATGGCGTGCGTCTGGCGACGTGGCGATACGCGCCGAGATACCGATTGCCCCATCGGACCCCATGAATGTCCTCGATCTTCGCCTGCTCGCCGCGCGCCATGTGCAGCATCTTGGTCGCGTTGATCTGGATCCCGACATGGCTCCCGAGGCGGCCTTGCCGAAACAACAGCACGTCAAAGGGCTCCGGCGCTTCGGTGCGCCTCCATGGACCCATATCGATCTCGCGATTGATCAACGCGGCGATCTCGGCATGCTCAGCCGCGCTGGTATAGGCAGTCTGGTAATCGAGCAGATCAATGTCGAGCTTCTCAGCATAAACGAGACGCACCAGGCCCCAGCAGTCACAACCTGTCCAATCGCGGCCCTGATCAACAAAGGGCATGCCGACATAGGCGTTGGCCCAGCTCATCGAAACAGCCCCGGAAAGCGGTCCTTGGTGAACCGATCCATCGGTACGTTTTCATCCTCAATCGGTGCGCGGGACACTTGGATGCTGACCTCTCCGACTGCTCCATCAGAGGATATCATGACCATGCCACGATACTCCACCTCGATCACATCCGGCGAGCTGGCCAGGACAACGGCCAACTGGACACTCGGTCTGTCAATGAAGCTGCGCAGCACGGCGGTGATGTCCTGGCTCACATTCTCCAGGACAAAGGTGGCGGCCGCCGGGGCATCCTCCAGATCACCGGGAATGTCGGCCGCCATCAGCATGAAGAGAAACGGCTCCGTTGCGGGATTTGCGCCGAGCCATGTGGACCGCGTGCCGTAGATCAGCGGGTCGGTGGAGATACGCTCTGTCGGATCGGTGGACAGCCGGATGGGCGTTGGAAGATCGGGATGGTCAATCTGGATCAGGACCACCTCGACCTCGCTGGAGGTAGCTGCATCCAGCGCAGTGCGTGCATTCATCGATACGCGTCTCATGGCAACACCGCGACGCTAAAGGCGATATCAAACCGCACACCAGAGATTGTCTCGACGGGCGGCTGATCGCCGAAAAGGCAGAGCCATTGCGCGCTCAAAAGCACCGGTCTGTGATCGCCCTGCAAGATGGATTGTCCGTCAGGACCCAGAAGGGGCCAGCCGTCGGTCACGGGATCCGGCATCAGGAACGGCAACACGCCATCCGCCGTGGTCAGCCTGTAGAAATTGTCAAACACCTCCTTGAGGGCGCGCGGCACGTCAATGAGGCTGAGGCTCACCAGCTCCGGCGCACTGGAAAACCGTCTCCGATAGCCCGGTACCGGACCTCCCGAGCGCCGCGCCCGCGCATCAACGCGTTGCGCCTGGTACCCTTCCCGGCTTGGCTTCGGCAGTTCTGCTGGCCAGATCGCGACGCTCATCGTCGGCTCCCCCGCTGCCGCACCCCGTAAGTCTGCTGCAGCGTCCGACGCGCGCCACCACCGCGTGTGACCAAAGCGGCACCCACCTGATCCGCCAGAACGAGTGTGTATTTGCGCCCTCCCGATCCATCTGGCTGCTCCTCAACCTCGCCCGTGACCGGGGTGGAGCTGTGGTTCTCGATGGATATGTTCACGCCTCCAAAGACGGGCTGAGACGTGGAAGATGCTGCAATGCGCCCGCCGTCCCGAAAGCCAGGCACCACGGCATCGCCATTCATTGCATCGAGGAGCGGCCCATAGCGCCTTGTGGCGCGCGCATTCATAATCGTCTCGCCCGATGAGCCCCACATCAACACATCGTCCGATCTCCCGTCGCCGGGACCGACGATCCGGCCGCCGGTCGCACCGGCTGGCAGGATCGCACCAAAGAACTGATCCAAAGCCCCACCCCCTCCGGCCGTACCGAACGCCCCCGCCAACGGTCCGGTTCCCAGAAGAGCCGCCTGCTGGATCATCTGCACGAGCAAGCCGCTGAGATTGCTCAAGACGCTTTCCAGATTGCCGCCCGACTGGATCAGGTCATCGAGCAGGTCAGCCGTCAGATCGCGCCATTCTGCCAGATTCTCGCGCGCCAACTCCATCGCCTCGGCTTCACGTGCGCGGGTGGCAATCAGCTCTTCGACCTTTTCCCGCTCAGCATCCGTCGCGGCGCCCAGTGTCTCGCGATGCCGGATCATTTCCTGCTGGACGGGATCCAGCTCCCGCTGAATGGCCAGCTCCTGTTCCAGCGATGCGATCAGATCCGTGACGGCCCGGCGTTGCCGATCCGCTTCGGACGTGGCTGCACCCCGGCCACGCGACGTTCGGTTTGTCCTGCCACTGTCAAAAGTCTGCGTCGAGACAACGCCGCGCAAACCATTGCGCACCGGTCCCCGCGCCTGGTCGAGCTGCGCAATCGCGGCATCAGGACCAGAGACCCCTTCCGCATTGAGCGCGATGATGTCGGATGCCGTCTGGAACGAGATCCCCAGTTCAGAGGCGAGCTTCGCGGCTTCGGCAACGGCTTCCGCAATGGGGCTTGCGATATCGATGCCCGCCAGCTCCATCTGCTGGATGACATTGGCCTTGATACCCTCCTGCATCAGGCGAACCAGGGCTTCGTTCTCGGCAAGCTGCGCGGCCGTCACGCCCATCTGATCGCCAAGTTCTCTTTCGATGTCAGCTAACGTATCCGTGCTGGCGATGAACTCATCTAAAGAGCGCTGACGTTCCTGGAGCGTCGCAAGTTGCGCCTGAAAAGCATCCCTTTCGGCAATCGCGTCTTTCAGGTTTTGCTGCGCCACGCGGCGCCTGTGGCCTTGGGTGTCTCGGATCCTTTCCTGAAGCTGAGCAATCTCACGATTCTTCGCGCTGATGCCGTCCAATAACGTCAGCTCTTCTTCGGTTGCGCCGTAACGCGCCTGCCGCGCCTCCGCGTTCAAGGCCGCCATGGATTGCGTCACGCCATCAAGGCGTTCTTCGAACGCCGAGGCTTCTTCACCAGCCGAGAGAGCGCGCGCGGCCCATTGCACAAGGGCCGCGCCACCCGCGATTATGCCAAGCGTTGCCAAAGACAGCGGATTGATCATGCCCAGAAAGGCGCCGCCCAGTGCTTTCGCGGCCCCCGCCGCGCCCATCGGGCCAATCACTTGCGTGATCTGCGTCCCCTGTTGCACCGCCAGAAGCAGTGGGCTTTGACCCGATGCCAGCATCACGCCGATATCGTTGAACTGGGCGATGAGATTGCCGGTGTGACCTGCCGCAATCTGCTTCTCGCGACCGACTGTTCTGGCAGACGTGGCAGCACGCCGATTTGCTGCCGCCAATGCACGGCTTGCCGCCGCTGCCCGTTCTTCGGCCTGGCTGAGCTCGCGCGTCTCCCGCGCGGTCTTGTCTGCCTCGCGGCCGAGGCGCTGCGTCTCGGTACCGGCGCGCCGCGTCTCCTGTCCCATCGCGCGGGCGGAGCGTCCCGCTTTGTCCAGCGCAGCATCTGTCCGATTGAGTGCCTGCTCGCCGCTTGCACTATCACCCTCGATGCGCAGGCCAACCCGGTAATCCGTCATGCCCTTACCTCCGCTACGGCAGCAAGGGCTCCTCTCTCAATGAGTTGAACATCACGCCAAAGCGCGGGCGTGACATCGATGCCTGCCAGTCTCAAACCGACATCAACGCCGCTGTAATTGAGGCCGGTTGGGATGACACCGATCATAGTCACCACATGATCCCATTGCGTGTGAATGGCAGCGAAGGCATGTACGGCTTCGGCGTTAGACGCCCAGATTGTCTCACCGCCGGGTTCAGCCAGATCGGGCAGTGCGATGCCCCAAAGCTCTGCATCGTTTTGCGCCTCATCTTTGACTGCGGAGCCGCCGAGCGTGCCCGTCGCCCAGGCACGCCCGACGGCTTCTAGTTTCCCGCGCGGGCCTTGTGCATCGCGCGCATATAGGCGGTGGTCAGACCCATGCGGATATAGGGCCTGTCCAGAAGCTGATCCCGCACCGCATCGGTGTAAGCGATCTTCCTGTCTTCCAGATCGACCAGGTTCTCGAAGCTGACGATGATCCGCTGCAGATAGGCGGTTGTGCCCTCTTTGGTGCTCAGATCGTAAGCCTCACCATCCGAGAGCGAGATCGCGCGAAACCGCGTCCGCAAAATCTGTTCGCTGTGCCCGTCATCGTCCGGCACCTGGATCGGCACGTCATGGGTGAATTCCGGCTCTTCTACGACCTTGAACATCACTCTCTCCTCTTAACGGGTTTACGTCAGCACCAGCGTCCACTGGTCGTCGCCAGCGGTCGGTAATGGCACCATGCGCAGCGGCCATTCCACGATGTTCTGCGTACTCTCCAAGCCCTGGGGACGCTGGATCTGGGCTGTCGGGATGTTGAGTGTCGAAATCAGACCGGCCTCCCGGCCATGCGACAGTGCAACCGGCACCGTGGTCTGATCACGCGCCAGCGTAAACGGATCGAAGTCCGTCAGCGGTACAGCTTCGACGGTCGTTTCGAGGACATCGGATCGATCCGTAATCAGGATGCTTTCCGCATTGATCAGAAAACGCGGCTCGACCTGGTTGCCGAGGTTCAGCATGCAACTGCGCATCACAAAATCAGCGCCGTTTATCGTGAAGGTCGGGGTATTGAAATCCGATGCGACCAGCGGCTTTTGGAAGGCCGAGAGATCCGGCTGCACACGCGGCGTCTCCGTTGCCTTGCTGTAGAGCCCGATGAACTGGAACTCCAGGTAAGGGATGCCCTGGGCGGTGTAGTTCATGGTGACGGTGCCACGGCTGCCGGACAGCCTGAAGAGCGTGCTGTCGATCCAGATATAGAACGTCCCGCTCTCGTGATCGTCGCTGACCGGATTGTAGGTCACCGAAGCGTTCGGCACGACGGTTTCGGCGCAACCACAGGCGCGCAGAATGGGTCCCCAGCCGGGTGCTGTGCCCTCGGTCCCGGAGCCTACCAGCTCAACCTTGAATGACAGCCGCTGGTGCAGCTCTGTCGGGGTTGTGGGTTGCGGTCCCAGGTAAGGCGTCTCCAGCTCGCGGCTAACATCATTGCCTTCCATCGGGCTGAGCTGAACGTCCGTCGCCAGAAACGCGTCGTTTGCGCCGGTTGGGTTGGGATCGACGCCATAGGCAGCCTCGATCAGAAACAGCAGGATCTTTCTGCGCCATTTAAGGGCCATCTCAGCGCTCCCCTTTTTTCTCGACAGCAGGCGTCTTTTTGGACCTGCCGGATTTTGGTTTCGGGGCAAGCGCCGGACCAGCGGTCTGGATCAGCTTGCCGTCCTTGTCGCGCAGGAAGCTGCCACCGCGACGGGGCATCTCTTCTGTCTTGGACGTTTGGGTCATTGGGCAATCCTCAACTGGTCCTGGATGGAGAAATCGATCTGGTAGATGAACAGGCCCTGCGCCATCGACACGACACGCCCGCCCACAAGGCGGAACACGCCGACCTCATCGTTCGGCGCCCAGCCGACAATGGCATTGATGATGGCGAAGAGATTGTCTTCGAGATTGGTGAGTGCCGCGCGGCCATTCCGGTCATTGCTGCGGATCGACAGGATGACGGAAACAGAGCGATCAAAGCTCTGCCGAAACATGCCCGTAGCGGCATCGGCTGCACCGCCGCGCAGCGTCAACGGAATCACATGCGCGATGGTGCTGTAGCTAGAGGCCTTGCGGGTGGCGACGAGGTTCGTGAAGTCTGCCGCCCCCTCGACGCGTTCCTGCAGAAACCCAACTTGGGCTTTCAGCCGGGTGATCACCGCCTCAATCATCAGATGAAGCCTTTCAGGTTCTGCTCTGTGAGAGGGCGTTCACGATCCGTAAGACGTGCCCCGCTGCTGCCAGATCCCGCTGCAGGCTTGCCCGCAATCGTCAGCGTGATGCGGCCGTCGGCGATCTCGCGCAGCATGCGCATCGCCTCGCGATACTCGTCCTCGATTTTCTGGTCGGGCTGAAACACATGCAGTTTGTAGATCGCAATCGCTTGGCCAATGTCGGCGAGCATGGGCGGTACGTCCGTGACTGGCAGCGCATAGCGCTTCTCCAGATAGCCATCGATGACGGCATCCGTATCCGCCAGAACCCGGTCAATCACAGCCTGGTTGATCACGCCCGCTGGTATCTCGGCCCGATCCGTGAGGTTGATCAGCACGGGGGTGCCATACCGGTCGATAAGCTGATCAAGGGTCGCGTAGGGCATCGATGAAAGCCACCTTTAATGGGCCGTTAAACGGTCTGTTCAAAAGCCGCTGGATCCGTGCCGCCCTGCATCGGATCGGTGAGCGGCTCACCGTCCTGGAAGAGCTGAAGTGTCAGCTTCGGATCACCTTGCAGCGCCAAGCGCTCGGCGTAGTCCAGATCATCGAGCGGAATATCGACGGGCTGTCTGTCAAACTGGTACTCAGCCCGCCGCCGCCCCTTCTTGGGTCCGGTCACGCGGAGCATCACCCCTGTTGCGGGTTGCTGCGGGGGCACGGCGGTTTCCGTGCCCCCGGCTTTGCCATCACTGCTCTGGGGTGCATCGCTGGATGAGGCCGACGCCACGTCCGAGGGCGCAGCAGATTCTGCACCCTCGGTTGCGTGAGTGGCGCGCGGGGTATTCTGTGGCGCCGCGCCGGACTCTGACGTCCCGGTCGCGGCGCATGGCTGCATTGTCTGCTCATCAGTCGCAGCATCTGCCGCCCTAGGCCCAACCGCATCTGCGGCGCTCTCACCTGGTGGCGGTGTGGCCGCGCCGATCTGGCCACTGTCATTCTCGCCAGTGCTGGCGACGGCGCCGGTATCTCTTGCGGCTTCAGCCTCTTTGATGAGTTCTTCAAGCGCATCGTTGCTGATATTGCCTTTGAAGCTCAGACCAAGTTCCCTGGCCCGCTTCTTCATGTCGTCGCGATTGGACATCTCGCTCTCCTTTGGATCGGCTGAAGAAAGCGGTCCGGTCACATCGGACCGCTCAATCAATCGATGTCGCTCAGGTCAGGCTCAGGCGGCAAGCCAGGGCACAACGAACAGCTCAGCCGTGCCTTTCCATTCATTGGTCTCGCCACCGGCACCCAACTCGTTGTTCAAGAGCTTCAGCCCAGCGCTTTCCATGCTTGGTGGGACGACCAGAAGATCCGGCATCAGGCCAAGCGGCCGTCCGTAATCACCCTTGCGCTCCATGATGTTCGTCCGCGCCGCAGAATAGTTGGCCGCGTTGAGGGGCTGTCGAGACGCATAGGCCATCTGCCAGAAGCCGAAACCCACATTCCAGCGCCCGTCAGAGCCGTAGAGGAACTCCTTGTTCTTGAAGACGTGCTCGTCATTGGGGTTATCCAGCGCAACAAACTGCGCCTTTTCCCGCTCCTGAAAGATGAGCGGCTTCAATGCGCGCCGCGTCGACATCAAGTACCAGGGCGTTCCCGCGCCGCCTCCGGTGTTGGACGCAGAAATGATCTCACCATTCTCGTCCAGGACAGGGTGGTCGGTGTCAAAGAAGGGCTGGCCATCGTAGCACTCCTCGGTGAACCCGTTCCTCAGCAAACCGAAGGTCAATTGATCTGGGAGGGCCGAAACGCTCTCCCCCATCTCGACCATCATGGGATCGTAGGTACCCAGATTGTCGTCCTTGATGTCATCGCGATCCACGCCAATCGTCAGCTCGTAGCTTTCGTTCTTGATCGAATAGTCGTGCTCGGCGATGCCATGAACGGTGCGCTCACCGACCCACTTGGACATGTTGGGCAGCTTGCCCAGCCAGCCATAGCGGTTTTCCTTTGTCGTCGAAGGCACCGTTGTGGCAATCCGTTGATACATTGGCTCCGCCTGGTCGAGACCGCGCTGATAGGCAGCGCTGAACCCGACGCGGATCGCTTCCAGAGAGGTGGTGTTGATAAGCATTGTCAGCTTTCCTTGTTGAGCGAATGTTAGGAGGCGTTGGTCAGCGCTTCGTCCAGGCGCACCCAGACACCTTGCGCATCGACATCGGCGATCACACCGGCGGGCGAGCGTGCGCCAGCGCCGTTGGTCGCCGCGACCGTCTGATCATCCACAACGAAACAGAGGGTGCCGATATCGCGCAGAACGACCGCATCGTCGCCCGCTGAATTTGCATAGCGAAACACGCCGGGGCGGTACCTGACCGTGAGGTCGCCGAACTCCCCGCCAGTGTTATCAACGGCTTCCTCGGCGCGCCCGACGCCAACAAGGCCTACTGCCGGGACGCCCGGCTGGACGTATCCAGACGGAGTGCGCACCAGAAGCGCGCCCTGGAAAATGACCGCACCGGCAGGAACCGGACCGCTCTGAATGTCACCAAGGCGTTGCGGGGTGTTACGACCTTTCGTCAACGGCGCCATTTACACGTCCTCCTTTTGGTCAAGCTCAAGCTGCTTGACATAGTCTTCGGTCGTCATGCCGAGCTGTCGCGCGACGGAGATCTGTTCGGCATTGAGTGAAATCCTGCCGCCGGTTGCGGTGGGCGGCACGATGGATGTTGGGGTGGCACCGAGGACCGGCATCGCCTCGATGAGCGCCTTGCACTCGGCGGGATCCTTCATGTGCAGCGCGATGTAGCGCTCGCGTACCGGCTTCAGACCCGCGCGGCCGCGTTTGATTTCCGCATCGACATAAGTCTCTGCGGTCGTGCGTGCGCTGCCCTCTTGCATCGTGTTGATCGTCTTGGTCAGCGTGGCAATCTCGCTTTGCAGCGCGACAATCTCGGCAGGAGCCGCTTTGTCCGATTGCGCGGCTTGTGTTGCCGCTTCCAGGATGGCGTCACCATCGGCCTCTTCTGCCAGACCGAGCGCCACACCGATCTTTGACATTTGCGACTGCATGGCGGCCGTATCCTCGGCCATGGTTTCGGTTTTGCCGATTGCAGACGTCAAAGCTGATTTGATCTCGTCTTCTGTGGCTGTCGCAGGGCGGCCGAGCGTGTCGGCCAGGAATGTCATCCAGTCCATTGTGGT
Source organism: Cognatiyoonia sp. IB215182 (assembly GCF_033963905.1). Lineage (NCBI taxonomy): Bacteria > Pseudomonadati > Pseudomonadota > Alphaproteobacteria > Rhodobacterales > Paracoccaceae > Cognatiyoonia > Cognatiyoonia sp. IB215182. The sequence goes on along the minus strand of NZ_JAXBMB010000009.1, from coordinate 28,058 downwards.
GTCCTGTTGCTGGTGAAGCGTGGCCATCCCACGCAGGTTGGGTTTGTTGGTCAGGCTGGCGCGCAAGATGCGGTGCACCGCCTTTGCGTTGTCGTGAAGAATGACGGGCGAAATGCCGCGATAGGCGCGACTGGCGACCAGCTGACGACCGCTTTCGGTCCATTCGACTTTGCCCCAGATGCCGTTGTTGCGCGCCTCCATAGCCACGATCCAGCCATGCGCGGGCGCAGGCTCGCCACGCGGGGCGGCGAGATCGGTGGAGTGGTTTTCGTCGATGGGGAGGCGGTCGTCCTGGGCAAAGGATGCCGCAATGACATCATCGGATGAGGTGACATGGTAAGGACCACGCGCATCACCTGTTTCGATGCTTGCACCGCCAGGCAACAGATGGATCCACTCAGGCGCATCATTGTCGCCCAAAACGGGTGGTAGGGCTTGCGAAGCACACAAACCCACCTGATGGGTGGCTTGTGCGGCGCAAAGGGCGATGAGGAGTGGTAAGTGGCTCATGGTAGGGCGAACCTATCTGCGCCAGATACCCACAAATACACGCAAGGGTTTGTGTGGTTTGAAGGGAAAATGCCTACGCGAGCATGCGGTGCACGACGTGGTCCGTCAATCAGGTCGTTAACCACGGTGTAATGCAGTTAACCGAAATTTAATGCCTTGGGCTGGTTTGCGGCAAGCCTATCCAAAAGGACAGGCTGCCAAGGCCAAATGCGGTCACAATTCAGGGCGATCACCGCGTCGTCACGAGTGCAGTAACGAGTAATTAGCCCCGCATCGAGTGACGCGTACTGAGTGTGTTGTTAGACGGCAGCGACGTAGCATTTAGACGTCCGCTGCCGTCGACGCGTTGAACCACCAAGGAATCAAGACATCAGTGTTTGCCACTCGGGATGTAGCGCCGTTCGCTCCGAAATGATGCTGAAAAGCCGAACGCAATCGATCCAGCATTTATGGCAACTGTGAATCAGCGCAGGAAGCCGACTTTGCAAAGTCCAGCTGACGGTCTAAACCCGGCTTAATGGCACCTTTTTTCAGCGAAGCACACTCGCCACACAGGAGACGATGCTGATGACCGACGTGGAAAAGGATGAGTATTGGCGGCTGGTCGCCCTATGGAAGTTCTACCTAGACTTGGTTGTCAAAGTGAACCTGTTTTTTGTTGCGATTGCTTCCGGGGTTCTTGCATATCTACTCGACAGCTACAGTGAGAATTTTGAAGTAACAAGGTTCGCACTCTGGCCACTCATTCTGCTGTCAGGGGGATTCACAGTAATGGCGGGTGCAGGCGTCAGGCAATCGCGAGAGTTATCACAGGCAATGATGAGTCTAGCTAGTCGGGTTAGCATTGAAAGGCCTGTTCACTCTCATCTTCTTATTTTGGCAATGGCATTGACTTCGATGTTTTACTTGTTGGTCACGTTCGGTCTTGTGCTCCTGTACTTCTTCGACCTTTCATTAACTTCGTAGGACTTCCGGTATTGGATTTGAGGCCAAGGTTTCGGGCGCGTCGCGAAGCTCGGATAGCCGTCTTGCGCAGGAAGCAGACACTGCAAAGCCGCAAAGTCATATCTAGTTATGGTTGTCGGCCGGCCACGGAGCCTACCTTGAACACAATCTCAGGGTAATGCAGGGGTAGCCCGCGTTGCTTCCGTTCTCCTGTGCAGCAAATTGCTCGATATCTGGTGCTTAGTCGCAGCTTCACATATCGATTGTAGTCGATGACCTTTGCAGGATTAACCCTAGTGGATAGGAACTACTTCTTTGGTAGCAAAAATTCGTCATTACTAAAGAGAAAAAGTCATCAAACCAAAACATGAGCCATTCTTGCGTCGCATCAAAAAAATAAAGATAACTTCTATGCAGCGATTCTTGTAATAAATGCATTCAGACAAGAGGGGGGATCAATCATCGAACTCAAAACCCTCAGAATTGACGAATTAGGATTAAATGTAACTTTGCGCCTCTCTTTAAATCTCTTGGGTTCAAATGAACAACGATCCTCTCGAAGCTGCGTCAGAAACTCCACGAAGAAAAAAAGGGTGAACTTCCCACGCCAGTCGTCGGCAGGATCAAATTCTGTAAATTTCGCAGTAGTATCGTCACAATCAAAAATGTCGAACCCTTCCGGGATTCCAATTAATCGCTCGAGATCATCTATTCCATACCTTGAAGTGACAGCATCCAGTGTTACCGAGACGTATTGCTTAATGCGGTTGTCAACAGAACCACACCGAATGCCCTTTACCCTACAGTAGTGCAACGCCCTGTTAGCCAGTCCAATTGCATCGAAGAACTCGTCCAAACGCTCTCCGAACAGCGCCTTCAGTTCGGCAATCTCATCTTCACCCGCCGCACATTTGTACTCTCCAACCAATAACTCTTCGAACACACTAGAAGTCACAAGAAGGTTTTCAATGGAGTAACCAGGTGTGCAATAGAGGTTTGGGCCAGGTACATGTCCCTTCAGGTGATCATAGTCCCTATCGATCATATAATAGGTTTTCGAAGCATCCTCATCTGTGTTTCGCTCCAACAACACGCGCAGAGCTAGGACGTTGTCTTTACCGCGACATACGAGCGGAACCCATTTGAAGCTTGAGTCTATGTTTCTGATGCAGGTCTTATAGAAAATTGGATCATCGTCACCCTCCAGAGCGATTATGACATCGCGAGGGTGTTTAGACCGAAGTGTATTATAACCTTGTAAGGCTACTACACCTTTCTGTCTTGCCGCCCTCATACGCTCGGTCAGGCCGCTGCGCTTAACTTCTTCATTCACTGTCAACAGTCTTCTTTCCCTCATCCGATCTACGGTTTGTAATCTTCAAGGGCCCCGCATATGGATCGAGCTCATTGTCAAAAACGAATGGAGAATGAGTGATAGCCACCATCTGAGCACAACTTGGAGACCGCAAGATATCTGGTAAGAACCGCATTTGCCAATCCATGGAAAGAGATAATTCAGGTTCGTCAATGAGCACAATAAACTGCTTTAGCTCACTCAAATAAAGTCGTGCGAAAATGCTAACAATCTGTTTTTCACCTGAGGAGAGAGCATTCAAAGGGAGAGAGTTTCCTGTGAACTTGTTCTCCACACGTGTCGAGACAGAAAGTTTGTCAAATATGAATCGCTTCTCATCAAAGTCATTTTCCCAATATGAATTTATGACTCCAACGAAAGCTTCAATCGCCTGTTCTTGCTCCTTGTTCGACGCATAGACCTCCAAAAGCTGGCTAAGAAAACTTCGCAGGTAACGGTGTTGAGGTTTATTGATCTCTCCGTTGTTGATCAATGCGGCGATCCGAGCTTCAACTTCACCGTCTGCCTTGCCTAACCTTGCTAGAACTACGCCCAATTCCGCGGTATCAATATTCTCCGGGTCACCTTGTAGATTTCCCGGTCCAGACAGCAGCTCCTCTAGCGTTCGACCACCAATTCTGGTGTACGCATCAAATGTTCCAGATCTAATTAGTTCTGCAATATCTCGGAGGCGAGTTTCTACATCCTCTAAACCGAAGTAAATTAGCTGATCCATCTCCCACGACGAACGAGAACGACGCCCCATCACCCTACGGCTCGGATGCTTCGGACGGGGATTAAAGTAGTATCTGTCGGATCGCTTCGACTGCATTATGTCGCTAGGCATCTCAGCTTCGATCCGCCGATAGGTAGGCAGATAAAGGACTGTCGCGCCTCCCAAACCAGTCCTGACATACTCCTCAATTTCAGAAAACCGACTGTCACTGTCAGGAAGGCCGCTAATCAATTCCTCACACATAGTTGAAATATCGTCCCTGTCGAAAGGACTCATTCGATAAAAGCGATCAAACCAGTCTGACTTAAAGAACTCATCTGTTTGGCCAAGCGCAAGCTTTGTCAATGCTTCCAGAATGGCACTATCATCTCGCCCAAACTCTCTCAGTTGTGGAAAACTGTCATCGATCACGTCGATGATATCAGCTGGCAAAGGTGTCAGCTCACCCTTCGAGACCCTAAGTTCATCTTGTTCGCGTAGTTTTATCGCAAACTGATCGAATTGCACCTTATGGAGCTGCGCCGGTTTCCCCGCCAAAATCCCGTACAGAGCATTTAGCAGAGTTGTCTTTCCCGATCCATTTTCGGCGGAAACGATCTTCGCCGACGCAGAACAATCAAGTTGAATGGTCTTATATCCATTGACGCCCTCCAACCTGAAGTACTCAATTATAGGTTCGCCTATCTCATCAACTAAACTGCTCACGCGTGGGCCCTTGCTCTGCTCTGCGCTTTTCAACGAATTTCCCATCAGTTATTCCAGATAGACCTCATCATGGGTGAAATGATAGTATTATTGCTTCCCCACAGGAGCCAAGCTATCCTCCCTCAACCGTCGTGTCACCTGATTCAGTGCATTATCGAAGACGGTCGGTTTTGAATGCCTCGATTGGGTTTGCCACAGCTGTTCGTGAACCGTCAGAAAGAGGTCTTTGAGACCGCAATTCATGTGGCATACCTTCTACAAGTCCAAACCCTTGTCGCAGAGCTTTCGTGCAATGTCATGGACACGGTAACGTGCACGGGATGGCAATTTCCTGGCGGTGCAAGCCCCGGCAAACGTATCTGGTAGATCGATTAGATGCGTTAAGCGGGCATAGGATAGAACTGAGCCAACGTCCGCGTCGTCCTGGCAGCGGTCAATCCCATCGAAGTGACGTGTTTACGTCCTAGGCCAAACGGTGGCGGGCCTGTCCCAAGGGACAGGTGAGTGCACCGCAATGAAGCCTTATTAATCCGACATAAACCAAAAGCCGCTAATTTGCTGTGAGTGAGTGGTTATGCGGCTGTTTGGCTGCTCTAGAGCAAGGCGATGGTCTGCCAGTCTGTTTTACGTAGCACCATCGCCAACGTTTCGTCATCGTTACAAAGTGGGTTGGGTTCACCGTGATAGTAACAGGGTGAGTGTTAACAGACAGTGAATGCTGATGTGGACCAACCGAATCCCATATCCGAGCAGCCTAGGTCAATGTTAGTTTGGGCTGCCCGCCGACCTTAGAGTCCGGCGCAGCCAAGGGAAGCGATGAACCCATAGCCGAAGTCATTGATCTTTTTCTTCGAACCAATCCGTAGCGTGAAGCGATCGGGCTTTAGGCACGCTGACGCCCTCGTTTATTGCCCTCGAGCGTTTTGCCGGGACATCTATCGCGACCCAAGAAAAGGCTTTCAAATTTGGCATATTGTTAATCGGTTTGAGGTCATCAGGTCCCGCTGGGACTTCCTTCATAAGTTGGATCTCTTCGAGTTGCTGGGCTTTCCAAATAGGGTCCAAGCTCTGCAGACCCTTCATTTGTCCGACCTCAACCCTCCTCAGGCTTGATAGATCACTGAGTTCAGGGAGTGTTTCAACCTTTGAAAGACCATAGAGTGACAAGTATTCGAGTTTTTTCAGTGATGAGATGTCGCTTAGGTCCTCTAAGCCCCTTATCTGATTGATACAAAGGTAACGTAGGCCTTGCGCTGTTGCCAAAGACTGAAAGTTCTTGACCGTACCGCCCCTAACATCCAGCCACCAAAGCCGAGGCATACGAGCGAACAAGTCTACTGGGTACGCCACATTCCAAAGGGTCAATTTTTCGACGGCTTCAAATCTTGCTACATCGTCGGAAAATATGTCGGCATGATCAATCCACACGTCAACTGAAGAACGCCATTTTGCGACGTCAATTGCCGAAGGGCGCTTAGTTGCCATGCTTCAATCCCCATCTAGATCACACGATCCTATTAGCACTTCATCTCAGCACACAAAACTAAAGGTCGACGGTATCTTAAAGAGACAAAGGGTAATCTAAGCCAATGACCCTATTGACCGCTTCACCGGCCAGCATGATCCTATATCCAGAGTCTTGAAGGGACTTTGCCCCCTCATTGGCGACCGTCAATCCTTTTCACCGGGTGTCTTGCCGAGTTAGCTGGCCAACCCATCCAGCCACTCGATGCTCACGCCCATCATCTCACTCTCGTCCTGATCTGATAGCCCGATGAACGGCCGCGCCGGGATGTCGCCCCACGGGGCACCAGATCCGAGGCTCCCCTTCTCCGCTCCGAAATGCATGACCGCCGCCTGGATCGCATTGGAGCCCATCGCGACGTAATCGGATCCATAGTTGTACGCCATTTGCTGGCGCATAGTGCCAGACTGATTAAGGGGCTGACCAAAAGGCAAGTCATCAGCAATATAGCGATCAATGGTCGTTTCACTGCGCAGCGCGAATGGCTGGCCATCGGGCTGTTCGCCACGCTGCACACGGTCCTGATGCGCCACAAGCATGTAATTACCCAGATCATTCATCAGATCCGACATATCGGACAGACCAACCGCAAGCTGGCGCAGCACGCGATCAAGCTCAGCGGCATCGAGTTCAACAGTGATCATGAATTGCCCCCACTCTGGCGAAGCGCGGCTTCAAACAAGTCGCGGAGATCGTCCGGCAGCGATGCCAGAAACGCGCGGCCGACCGGATCCGGCCATTGCTCGAACTTGCGCGCCAAGCTGTTGACCAAATCGGCGATGCTGGCACCTGGTGCGTAGTCCCAGCCTTTGTCGAGGCCGGGAGGTGTACCTGTTCTGGGTTCGATGGTGTCCCATCCATCCTCAAGCTGTAGCTCCGGCTTTCCTCCCAGCCGTCGTGCGCCTTCGCGCGACCGGGCCCCAAAGACGCGACAGGAACAGCCCCAGCCATTGGGTGGGAAATGCGTCGCCCAGAACGGATGGTCAGATGGCAGGATCAATCCGTCCCAGGCAAGATGCTGGGGACGCGGCTCAAGCGATCCACCATGGCGATAGACCCAGAACGGATAATTGCCATTCACGAGCTGGGCATAGCGACCGGACATGTAAGAGGTACGCAGGTTGGTCTGATAGATGACGCGCATGCGCCATTCTTCGCCCCGCCGCGTGCCCTCGCCCGTCCAGCCATGCCAGCCGCGTCTCTCAACGATGTCGCGAAAGTCCTTCTTAAACGTCTCGAACGTGGTGCCTTGCGCGATGGCTTTCTCAACGGCTTCGGCCAGATCGGTGAGCAGATCCGCCTTCGTCGCACCCGCAACGACAAAGGCGCGGTCGTGTTCGCCGCGTAAAAGATCATCCCAGGCCGATGTGGGCACCAGATCCAGCATGCGGATCCGCAACGCTGTTAATTGGGCGTTAAATGGCTTCCGAAACGTCGCGCGCAGCGGTTCAGTCATGCGGCTCACCCATCGCTGACATCAGCGCCAGAGAGATACCCGCCCGCATGCGCCGCTGTCATCGCATCCGCGATCACTTGCTCCAGCTCTTGGGCATCAACACCGTCAAATCCGGCCAAGAGCATTTCGCGGAACTCTTCGAAGCTTGAGGCCACCTCCAGCATACCTTCGATCTGTGCCAACATGGCCCGCATCCCGGGATTTCCGGCGTCAGCAAGGCGATCCGCCAAAACGGTCAAATCCTCTGCCTCGCTCAGCGCCTCGCTCAGCGCCTCCTCGGTCTGACGGGCAGTCTTCCCCGGAAATTCCCGTCGCGGCGTTTGTACCCGTTTAAAAATCGCGCTCAGGTGTTTAAAAACTTCATCGCTCGACCTCGCATTCAGCGATTGCCGTTCGGCAGGCGGATTTTGCGGGTTTTGACCAAAAATCGCGTCCTTGGGACCGGGTTCTTCCCAGCCAAACCTGTCATAGACCTGAGATGCCTTCACCCGGAGGCCACCAGCGGTCAATTTGACCAGGATTTCGGACTCGCGTTGCAGGTCTTCCTGTTCCGGCCGTGCGATGATGATCCGTGGATAGTGCTGCAGACGCCCAAATTCGAGCTGCATCCATGGACGCACCAGATCGCGGTTGATGACGGCGCTCAGATCTTTCGCGTCGGCCGTCTCGATGTCTTCCTGCACCTCGCGATGCTCTTTACCGGATCCCAAGCCGCCGGTTTCGGCATCGGTGGTGGCGGTCTGACCGATGACCGCCTTGGAGATCTGCTTGTCGAGATATTCCGCGCGATCCAGATAGAGCGAGGACGACGCGCTGACATTGCTCGTCTCAACGAAATCAATCGACATGCTCTCGGGAATGATGGCTGCGCAATCACCCGCGATGTTGGCAACGGCATTAAAAAGCGTGTCCTTGTCATCCTCTGATGCGCCCGCCCCCCATTTGCCAACCCTTAGTGGCTGCCCATAGGTTTGCGTGAAGATCGCCCAGTCGCGCTGGGTGAATGCCTTGAACATCCAACCCCAGGTGGCGACGCGCGCCAATCCGGATCGCAGTGGCAGGCCGGACTTGGCCTTGATGTTTGCGAAGATGAACTTGAATCCGGGCAGTTCCTGCTCCTGGCCGTTTTCATCGAGCATCATCGGGCGCTTCAGGCTGACACGATCAAACCGGAACCAACGCGGATCCCGATATTCCAGATACGCGGGCTGCCATTGCCCTTCGGACGTATCCCACATGATCTCGGTCAGGCTGTAGCCCTTGCCGATTGTGTCCAGGATGTCGAAGAGCTCGCTTTGCAATTCGTCACGCTTGAGCCAGTCCCTTACAAGTTCGGCGCGGGTGACATCCAATGGATCGTCGCTCGCCGCTTCAACCGTGATATCGATCTGGCTGACGGATCGACGGCGGGTACCCAGGACACCCAGATAATGCGGATCACGTTCTTCAATGGTCTCCGCAAGTTCCAGATACTGGACAGGATCACCCCGATCTGCCGCGCGCAGGATATTGGCAAGCCGTACCGGATTGAGACCGTCGCCCGGATAGGTCGTCAAAGGCGACCGCACGCCACCAAGTGTTGCCGCCGCCTGCTCCTTGCGCAGTTCGCGGCGCTGGACCGGGCGTCCGTATTGATCAACAAGTGCTGGTTTGCGGGTCATCTTGCGTCTCGTACCTTTGACATCGTGGAGAGACTCGCCTTAGCCTCTCCTTTCCCGCTCGGGACAGAGGCGGCCATATGTTTTCCCTGGTCGGCGGGGCATTGCAGAAGGTGTCCCCGTGTTGAGAGCTGTTCCCGTAGCTCTTGACCCTCTGCGGTGCGGCACATCATCAGATACCGCCCCGCAAACCAGCACCCAGCGGGCTGTCCCACCAGTTGCGGCGTTTCGTGTCTGTTTGTGTGTTCACACGCTGCTGCAGCTTGCGGCTGCCGTCGGGCGGTGGATCTTGCGGTTTGACACCGCGATAGCCGTATTCGACCCAGCGCATCCGTGAGGCAAAATGCGCCAGGGCAAGACCAATCGCAAAATCCCCGTGCCGCGTCTTGCCCTTGTCGCCTTCGCGGGTGTCCGGCACGCGTGGAATGCCGCGAATGATCTTCACAACCCGCAGATCGGAGACGTGATCATCATCGGGAATGAGCGCAAGTGTGTCTTCCTCAAACGCGGCCTTCAGAGGCGGCATGTTGATCCGGTACCAGTCCTGGCTGAGCTTGATCGACCAGACGAGACCGGACCCCTCTTCGTCTTCGCGGATGCCAAACTTGCGACCGAGGTTCTCCGCAATCATGTCGCCAATGCCGGTCGCATCGATGGCGGCCCCAACAAGGCGCGCCTGGACATGCTGCAGGACCAAATCAACCGCCGCCTGTTGCTCCGCATAGGGCACCTTGCGCATCTCAAGACAGAGCGCCTCAAAGCGATTGAGCTTCTGATCGATGGCGAGCAACGGCACGACGGACAGGTCAGCGATGCGGCCGACGTCAAAGCCAAGCGCATAGCGCAGGTCCATATCCAGTGCACCAAGCGCCTCCTCGATCTCCTCCATGAACGGGGCGACAAGGGAGCGCTGTTCAAGATGGCTGCGATGCAGGAAGTCGTCAGGCAGATCGAGCCGGATGATTGGGCGATCCATTGTCATCCGCGCTTCAATCAGCGGTGACGGCAGCCATGTCCCGGACGAGGCACTGGGGACACAAAAGAGCTCCTGATCCGCGCTGTCCTTGTAGAAGTCGATGATGCTTTGTCGCCATGTAGCTTCCGCTTCCGGCGTCCAGGGATCGCCTTTCACCAGGCAAATGCGTTCGAAGAGCCCTTGTTCCAAGGCCTGGTCCAGATCGATCCGCATGTGATCGCCGGGCGCCCGTCCAGCCAGCACGTCCTGAATGGCCAGATTGAAGTCATTGTCGACGCCGTAATGGGTGGAGCAGACGACAACCTGCCCGCCCCACATCAGGAATGCCATCGCCGCCTCAATCAGCGTGTCCAGGCTGTCGACAAAGGCGGCCTCGTCGATGATCACGACACCCTGCTTGCCACGCAGGCCACGTGGTGCAGAGCTGAGCGCCATGATCTCAAAGCCGGAGGCGAAGGGAATACGGAAGGCCTGGATGGCCTTGTCGCCCTTGTCATCACCCTGCTCGAAGAGCAGCTCCTCCTCGGCCAATGCCGCAATCGAGAAGGCCCGTGCCCACATCGCGCAGGCATCAATGAACTCGCGCGTCATGTCGCGGCTATAGGAGATGTACATGACATCCATGCCGTCGGCCGCCCTTTGTTTCCCGGCCCGAAGCACCGCATAGGCGGCCAGCCCCCACGTCAGCCCAATCCGGCGGGACTTTTCGATGAAGAGGACTTGCGTGGCGGTACTGTCTAGCAACGACACCGCGCGCTGCTGATAAGGCAGCAACACGGCAGGCAGGCCGACCTGATCAATGACATCGGGCATGACGGCCGTGGCCAGGCGGCGCTGCTCTTCCCATTGCTCTTTGGTCAGGAGCTCAGTCATCCTGCAGCTCGCTGGCTTGGAACATGTCAATCGTGAGGTCACAGCGTGGCTCAACGGGCAAGGTCTCTGTAAATGCAGAGCAGATCGGGACGCCGCCGTTGGAGAACTGCCATTCTCCGGGATACTCTGGATCATCGATCCGATGTGCCATCGCTCGCAGATTGATACTGCAGGTTCGGTCAGGATCATCGACGTTGAAAGCCGCACATTTTGCGCACCACTCCGCCTGGAAGATTTCACCTTCCGTCCCGTTACTTGGTCGGTACGGTCTGTATATCGCTGCGTGAGCTACCGACATCAAATCTCAACGCCAAGGATCTTGGCCTTGACCAGCTCGGCGGTTTCTACGGTCATGCCTTTGACTTTGGCGACGGCGTCGACTGCGTCAGAAACTTGCTTGGTGTACTGTTTTTCGTGCTTGATGCGACGATCCGTTGATATGTTTTGCGCTTGTGAGATTTGCCGCACGGCGGATGAGAGCTGCATGAGCTCTTTGGGCAGCATTTTTTCGCCACCTTCGGCGATCAAATGCAGCACAAGCGACTTGATCGTCTCGGCGGTAATGATCGTCAGATCATCACTCTCCTTGGCATCGAAGGTTTCAGAGATCGCCGCAACGATGTCACGGGTCTGGCTGCGGAGACGTGTCAGCCGGGCCTGTCTGAGGCTGTAGCGATTGAACGCAGAGAAACTGGGAATGCAGAACTCCAGCTCACCACGATGCTCCTTCATGAGCTGCTCGCACTTTGTCACGAACTCCTCGTAGATGTCGGTCTGTGTCCGATCACGACTGGACAGCTCGGACGCTGCCCAGGCAATGATCGCGTCCGCCTGCGATGGCATAGTGTCAAAGGCGGAAAGGCGGCCCCGTCCCATCTCAACCTCCAGGGCGGGAAGGTCGCTTCACGCCTTCAATCTGGATCTCGCGCATCAGATGCCGGTGACCCTTTTCCGTCAGGATGGCTACCTTGACACTGTTGGCCTCGATCAGCGTGATGGCACCCATGTCCTTGAGGTAGTCCAGCTCGCCATGCAGCCACGCGCGGTCCTTGCGGATCCCGAAGCTCTTGACGATGGGCAACAGGTTGCCGCTATTGAGCGTTTCCGTGTCCTCGGCCGCAAGCGCCTTCAGCACAATCAGGCGCGCATCCTCACGGATGATCTGGTCCATATCCATCGGTTAGTCCTTGCTTCCGCGCATCAGCAACTCCTGCATGCGCTCCATGATCGACGCGATGGGTTTCAGGCGTTCTTCAAACTTGGCGTCGAGACGTTCGATATTGCCTTCGCTGCGCTGCATCGCCAGCGTGAGATTGTGGATGTCGTCGCGGGTGGGCATCGTCCGCATGGCACTGCCCATGTTTTCCAGGCTGTTCTGGACATCACCCATCTGGCGCTCGAGGCTCTCGATCTTGCGCGCGTTGCGGCGCATGTCGTCATCAAGTGCGTCGATCTTCTCCTCGCTGGCCTCTTGTGCTGTGGCGACGTCGCTGACCTCTTCGGCAGCAACGGCACGGACAGAGCGGCGCGTCCAAAGAACCGCGCCAACCATGGCCGTGACGATGGACACAACAAGGGTGAAGACGAGCCGTGTCGTTTCGATAGCGTTAATCACGTCCACGTTTTCAGTCCTGCCGATCTGCGCCCGGAAGTGGAAGTTGCAGCGCCAGGTTGGTGCCCACTTCCATCAGCTTTGCTTCAGCAAGGCTCCGCAGCGCGGATTGGGAGACATTCAGGCGATGCACCGCCTGACCGGCCCCTTCGCCCGCCACATGCGCCAGAAGGATCCGGATAAGTTCATTCATGTCTGGCGGATCAATCCGGTTGCTGACACGAGACCATGCCAGATGCGCGCCGGTGTTCAGAGCAGAATGCAGAGTCTCACGGGCACGCGCATCCAGATCAATGCCCCAGCGAGCCCGTAGCGCTGGCGCAAGCCAACCGACAAAGCCGGTAACGGCGACACTGGTGAGCGCGAGGAGCGCGTTGATGAGTTCGGGTGTGAGGAAAGCCTGCATATCTGCCTCTCTTTTTGGGTGTTAAAGGAGCCGTTAAACGACCCGTTGAAAGCCTGCTGATGTTGTCGTGACGGCGCTCGTGTAGTTCGCCACAACCCACCCCTCCTGGCCCGCATACTGGACCTTGAACCAGCAGCGACCGTCGAAGATGCCCTGCCGGATGACCGGGACCACAACTTCGTCGGGGATCTGGGTGATCACATTGGGATTGAAGGACGGCCAGCGCCGCATGTTGAGGTGATCGCCGGGCACCGCGATCTGCACCAGATCGTCATCTTCCGGTGATAGCTCGGACAGATCATCCGCCTCATCTGCAACCGGATCGTCCCGGCCGAGAATCCGGGCCTTGATGCTCTCCAGGGGAAATAGCGGGTTCGTGTCGACCTTGCGCCCTGGCGAGATGTACCAATGGGTGACGATGTCCTTGAGGGTCGGCACATAATCAAAGAGCGCCTCGAGCAGATGCATCAGCGCATCAAGCTGTTCAGTCGTGTAATCCATCCACCATGCCGCGCCATGCTCGGGTGTCTTGATGAACTGGATGCCGTATTCCGCGATGTCGAACTCCGTCTTGAACCATGCACGCGCCGTGTTGGGCCGCGCGCCCTTGGTCATGCGGCCCGCATTGACGAGCTCAATGCCAATGGAGAAGTCGTTCGCGCCGTCGAGGCCGTGGTAGTGGGACCGGCCCGCATGGTTCGCACCGACATTGGTGGGCACCTGTTGTTCCACGCCACCGTTACGCTCGATGATGAAGTGAACTGATGTTTTGGCGCTGTTGTCCTCTAGATACCGGGCGGCATTGCCATGGCCGAGTGAACTGCCCGTGTCATGAATGACCACAATGATGGGTGTGATCTTGCCACGGCGGTGGCGTGCCAGATTGAACGGGACGCCTTGCAATTTGTGACACAGGAATTTCATGATGAGCCTCTGCAGAAAGTGCGCCTGACGTTGCGCGCGTGCTGGTCATCATGCTGATTTTTGGGAGATCTTAACCACGCAAGCCCTTGCGTGGTTTCAGAGCAGACGCAGCTGCCGGTCCTCTTTGAGTGGCTTGTGGGGGGGCATCTGGCCTTTCCAGGCACCCTGCTTTTTGAGCATCGTACGGACCGTCACATCGCTCGTGTGCAGTCTGCGCGCGATCTCATCAATCGGCACGCCTCGGCTTTTCCAGACGGCGGCAATCCACGGCTTCGCCGTCGGGATCCGGCTTGGCAGATGTTCACAGGCCTCAGCAAGCGCTATGGTCTTGTCGATCCCCACCAGTTTCACAAGCCGTGAATGCGGACGTGGGTTACGGGATATGGTTAACTGCGCGCCGCCAAAGGTCAGCAGGAACTCGATGGCCAGATCTACACCGAGGACTCGTACAAAGGGCTCAACCTGAGCAATGGGACGCACGCTGTCTTTCATCAGGACGACGGCCACTTTGCCTTGGACTTGTGGCCTGCCGCCCGCGTGATGCGGCGGATGGTGACAAGCGTGTCACCCACCAGGACATAGCGAAATCCGTCCTTGGTAACAGCAATGCAGGTTGGGTGTTCATCCGCGACCGCAATTGTCGCAGCAATGCTGGATCGGACCGCATCCACATCGATCTCCATCACGCGCTCGATATAGCGCAGGATCGCGTGATCAGTGATATTGATGCGGCTGCGCTTCATGCACGGTACCGCGAGAAATCAAAGTCGATGTTTTCGCGCTTGCCCCAGGCCATCAGGGCGCTGATGACAGCCGCGATCTTGTCGTGGTCGCGCAGCATATCGACATCAGCCGGAACAACGCCCCAGCTCTGCGCGAAACTAGACCGAATAAACGCGTTCAGGCCATCTCGGCCGGGGCGTTTCAGGGCACCGGCATCGCCAAGCTTGCGCCAAAGCACATGGATGAGCTTGAGGTCCTTGCGCGGAGCGGCGGGGCGACGACCGGAACGCTTGACGCGAAACCCGTCCGCTTTCAGCCGGTCCAGCACCAGTGTCAGTTCAGTCTCGGTCATATCCGACATGCTGGACTTGCCCGTCGCTGCCAGCTGCAGCGCCCGGCGGCCATCAGCATCAAGCCCCAGTTCACGGCAACCGACATGGATCAGCTTCTGCAAAGCACGGGTCATGATGCCATGCCTTGCGTTTGCTGACCGCCGCGCGTGACCATCAGTCCTTTGCCCCGATCTGAAAGGTCAGTCCGAACGCCAGGACTGCCGTGACAGTCTCCATATCTCCCGGCATGACCTTCATAAAGGCATTCGCAACTCTGATCTGAAAGCCACCAATCGGGACAAGATCACCGTAATGAACGACTTGCCAATCGGCATATTCCGGATATCGCGCCACCCCCGCAAAAGGACCCATTTCAAGCCAGGGCTTCACAACGACGGGATACGTCACCATGGCGGCAACGGAGACATTCTCGTAACTATTTTCGTAGGCACCTGCGGTGACATCCACCTCCCCACAATTCCACGTCAGAAACGCCCCGGGATTGCGCTCGTTTAGCGGAGCAATGGCGTGCAAGTGGTGCGATCCCAGCAGAGCAGAGATCCGGTCAGGATGCCCGTCACAATCCGCGCGCGCTCCCGCTGGTGTGAGTGCGAGACCGGCAATCAGGAGCGCCCGGAGCCAGCGCGTACCGCCGCCCCACCGGGTATTGGAAATGCACTCTGGCCATTTGGTTCCGTAAGTGTTCATCGATTACGCCTTTGCCAGATCAATGGTGATCGCCTGCCAAGCGGCATCATGGCTGTCGCGGCGGTAGCAACGGACATAGGTCTTTGAGCCGACCACCCGCATGGCATCACGCACAGCATCCATCGCACGCACCCAGCGCGGATCGTCGATGTTCTGGCGCAGGAGCATGAAGATCTCGGACCGGTTGATCTTGCCTTCCTTGTCTGTGTTGAAGGCGTTGGTCACGATGCTGCGCAGTTCAGGGCCAGCTTCGGCTGCCCATTCATTCAGGCATTCATCCAGCAGGCTTTTGGCCGTCTGCAATTCGGGGCCAAAATCGACATAATCAGAGACCTGCACCTGGACCCGGAAGAGTGCATCGACAGTCATCAGGGTCATGTTGCCCCTCTTTCCGCCAAGCCTGGCTTCGTATTCCTGCGCGAGCAGCGCCTCCAGTGCGCCGATGTCGTCGAAGGTATGTTCCTTGAACCGACTGACCTGATCGGACAGAGGCACCGCATAGCCGATGATCTTGCGGACCGTGTCATCCTGAAGCAGGTGCTGGGGCTTGATCGTCGCAATTGGCTGCAGGCGACCCTTGGCGTCCTTCATGTAGGTTTCCCCGTACAGCTCGTGGCGGCCATCCGGCATGTCAAAGTGTTGGGGTTCGGCACTCAGGGACGTCATGACTTCATTCCTTTGGGTGTGAGATTTGGGTTCTTTGGCGGCGTCCGTTCTGACAACGGCGGTATGCTGCCGCTGGCCGCAACGAGGACGGTCAAGGCGATGATTTCGTTCTGGGTGCAGAGGGTTGCACCCCGCTCGCCCAGGAGATCGACCTTCGTGACTGCATTTGCGGCAAGACTGATGATCTCATCCTGTGTGAACCGGTCGACAGCGGCGCTTTTCCGATGGGTCATGCGCCGTCCTCCCGGTTGTTCGGACAGCGTTTGCAAGCGCGATACATCATCACCCGCTGGTGGTTTGCGTTGGAGAAAATCCGGGACTTCTGTCTCCAGAGCTGACATTCATGGATGGGCAGTTCGCCCAAGGCAGGGCAGATCAGCGTGGTGCCCATCAGAATGCCTTCGACACGATGTTGGACATTCACCATGTTGCCTGGGTAGCGGTTGCGCAGGACTTGGCTGACAACCGCCCCGTTATAGCCAAGCTTCCTGGCAACCTTGTTCTGCGAAGAGCGGTCGCAGGCCTTTGCGAGCTGCAACACCCATTCCGGCATGTCGACGGTCCATGCGTCCTGCGCGATCCTGAGACGGTCTCCCATCACGTCGGCTCCGGCAGATGGGTGAATGTGCCCAGATTGTCGTCATAGGTCGCGCGGACACGGACCTCGCGCGGGTGAGAACGGCCGGTATTGCGGATCAGCTGATAGGCGGCCTCCTGTTCATGCGGGATCGCCTTTCTGCGGACACGCAGATAGGGTTCATCACCTTTCAGCAGGAACCGGCAAAAGGCCCTTGCATCATCAATGCTGATCTCGACCTCTTTCGTGGACGCGGTCAGGGCGACATCACGCGGCGTGAACTCTTTGAGTTGACGCATCGCCGTCCACATATTGGCTCTTGGCGACTGCGTCGGCGGTGTCAGCCGGTTCATCAGCGCCTGACGACCGGTTGCCGTCAACTGATAGTGCAGCCTATTCTTTTTCCCTTTGCCCAGGCTTTTGGTGAGGCCATTGCGTTCCCATGCTTTGACAATGACCTGCACCCGGTTTGTGTCGGTATGGACGGCCGCAGCGAGGTCGAAATAGCTGAAGGCGTCCATGCCAAGCACAGCCGGGATGCAACGCAGCTCAAGACGCTCGAAAAACGCTTTGGTTGCCGCCATCAGACAGCCTTCCGGGGCGTGGGCGCAGTGCCGGTGAAGAACGTTCGGCGCCCCCAGTCGTCGGCTTTGACCTCTCTGAGCCCCTTCTTCTTGGCGAGTTCGAGGACATGATCGAGATTGACGCGGATCCGGCGGATCGAGCCGTGAGAGGCCTTCAGCAGCACATCAAGCACCTCTTCGGCGATCTTGATGCCGGGCACATAAAGCCTTGCAAGGTGTTTGACGTCGCTCATGTCGCCGGGTTCAGCGGCAACCCAATCCAGCATTCTGCCATGCACGCGTTCCCATTCGCGCAGCTTCTGGGGCAGTTGCTCCTCGCCGATCAGGATCACCGGCGCACCGGACCCTTCATGGATATCACGGACGATCTCGACCATCTTGCGTTGCACAAGGAAGTCCGCCTCATCGATCAGGAGTGGCTGATCATGGACCGCAAGGTGCTGACTGATGTCGTCCACCATGTCGCTGACAGTCTTCGGGTGCGAGATACCGATTTCGGTCAGGATTGCCTGACACAGTTTCTTCTGCGTCCAGGTTGATTTGACCTGGATGGACACGGCCTGGAAGCGGTTGGTCGTATGGATCGCCGCAAAGGTCTTCCCAAACCCGCTCGGCCCGTAAAACGTGGCCATTCCCGGCAGATTAAATGAGCGGTTCTGGACCCGGTCCACCAGCTCAACCAGGGCCGCGACATTGCGCAGGGGAGCGACGCTGTTGCTATGTGGCTGTTCTTCGTTCATCATTGCGATACCTTTTTGCTTCTGCCGTCGCTTGAGTTCCCGCTCAGCGGCGGTTTTTTATTTGGAGAGGACGTCTTCCCCGAAATCCTCCACCATGCCCGACCAGGTCCTGTATTCAGCGGTGGTCTGGTACCCGGCGAGCCAGACCTGCTGTTGTTTCGTGAGTGGTGCGCCAGAGGCCTGTCGCTGCTCGAGATCCCGCGCCCGGATAAACGTGTCGCGGCTGTCCTCTTCCTCCTGCTCGGAGCGCTTCGTGAAGCGCGCCGTATCGAGATCGGCAACCAGCGCGGACTGCACGGCGGCGACCTCGTCGCTGGCGGGAGCCGGAGCGGGCGTCTTCGGCGCATCAAAGAGTGGGCGGACAACCTTGGCCTCAATCGGCACATCGACAGGCTGGGGCGCCGTGTCTTCGAGTGCCGCCGCAACATCGCTTGCGGTCAGGCGGCGATAGGCGTCCAGTTCTGCCTTGCGCGCTTTTGCCCAGGCTTTCTTCGCTTTCGCGGTGGCGCGGGCATCATCCATGTCGAAAAACCCGGCCTTGATCATGCAGGGGGCAAATCCGAGATAGGCGTCTGCGGTGCTGTAGACATGCACGCCCTCCCAGAGCGCCTGCCGATCAAACCGGACGACCACTTTCTGACCAGTGATCTCACTCATCCAGTCCGCCCAATAACGGTTGCCCATGAAATTGATCTGGCCGGTCGTGCTGTTGGTGCGGATACCTTCCGCTCCCATCAGCCAGAGGCGGCGTTGTTCGGCCGTGGCCTTCCGAATTGGTGCCTGCGCATAGCTTTCCTCGAACACGCTCTGAAAGCTGCGGCCATAAGCAACTTCGGAGCGCCGATCTGGACGTGCATTGTGTGCCGCGATCTCTTCATCAAGGATGGTCTTGAACAGATCCAACGGGATTGCCTTCTCGCCGTAATTCTCCGGCTGCGCGTCAGGCCGGTTGCCGGTATAGGCCCCGGCAAAGGCCGGGTGCTTGGCGATCCGGTCACACATGTCGCGGAAAGCGCGTTCGATGGGTTTGGATTGGCCGCTATAGGGCAGCGCCCAGTGGATTTCGCAGCCAAGGCTGGTCAAGAGCCCGGACGGATCATCCTCTTTCACCTTGAACCGGTAGCGGGTCTTGCTCCCGCCAGTGATCAGCTTGGCAGCAAACTCGCGGCCATTATCGAGCAATACATGTTCAGGGATGCCCCATTTCTCGATCAGATCGCCGATAGTGAGTTGCACGCAATGGCTGTTGGGCGTGCGGTCGATCCGGTACGACAGGATCATGCCGGAATGGATGTCCTGAAAGGCGCACATCTGCGGCCTGATCACCTCTTCCGGCTGACCGTCAGAGCTTGCTGGAAAGCGCACAAAGACATCGAAACGATGAAAGTCGCCATTCACGCCCTCAAGTGCATGCATCGCCGTCTTGTCGCGGCTCTGAGCCGGGCGCATGCGCTTGAGCGCCTCATAGCCTTTGCGGGCATAAACCAATGCTGTTGGCGAGACGGCGCGTTTGATCCAGCGCTGCGCAGTGTGTACCGGAACAACGTCGAGGCCTTCTTTTGCGGCGATCCGCACGCAGCGGTCATAGACCGACTTGAACGACGGTTGTTCAGGGCGCAGGAAGTCCGCTTTGAGCAAGTCGCCAAAGCGGGGGTCGATGGCGGTGGCCCGCTTGGAGCTTTTGCCGGTGCGGTGACGTGGGGCGAGATATGGCAACCGATCATCGGCGCGAACACCGGACACCAGATCGAGCCAGTTCCAGATCGTGCGTGGCGCCACGCCGCTGATCTGAGCTACGTCGACGACCGCCAGGCGCCGAGTAGACCCGCCAGCCTCGAAAGCATCAACCTTCTGCAGAATGGCGAGGCGCCGCGCCGCCTCTGCTTTTGGCTTGTTTGGTAATTGATCGTACCACGTCCAGGCCTCATCGCGCTCCGGACGTGTGGCTGCGGATTTTGGCTTGTTCTTCAGCTGTGCCAAGAGCAGCCCCTGGGCACGCGATGGTAGCAACGTCCAGTGGTACTCCCAACCGCCGCCCCGACCTGCCCGGCGGCGCGCGCGGTGGAGATCCTCGCCCCACCGCAAGCGAGCGGCCATATCGTTTATCCGACGCTTTGTCGTCGGCATGTCAGGTAGCCGCGCCTCCGCGATCTCAGCGGCGCTCCACCATTCCTGGACCGGGGTGACACTCACTGGATCATGCCCTCCGCAATCAGAAAGTCGTAGATGTCAGACGCATGGTGGCTCAGGAAACGCTTGCGTGCTGCCTTTGGAGCGCGATCCCAAGCGCGCCGCAGAGATGTGAACGCCTGTTCAACGGGGTCTTTATCGGGTGTTTCAGAAGGCGCGCGCAGTCGCTTGATGGCGGCCGCAGCGCTTTTGGCTTCACCATTGTTCAGCGCAATGCAGACCTTGGATCGCTGGCTATCGTCGCCAGTCTTTGCCAGGGTCTGGAGATCGGCCATGGTGACTTGCTTCGGTGCGTTTCGCAGCCAACGTATTTGGTCGCTCGTCAGCTGGTCCCCGGCGGAGATAATCCGCTCGATATGGCGCTTCGTAACGCCATGTAAGTCTGCCATCCATGATGCAAACGACATTTCTGTCGTTTGCACTTTGTGAGACCAACGCGCCGCTGCTCCTGCATGACCACGACGGGTTTCCGGATGCAGTTTTTCATAGGTTTTCTTGCGGGCAGCGAGGCTGACGGCCAGCTCTAGGGGTGGAAGGTGTGTCGTGGAGATATTGGCATCGCTTTCCATCAGCTCAGCTTGATCCGCAGTGCATTGCCATACCTTCGTCGGAACCGAGGACCACCCAAGTTTTTTTACAGCGGCGACGCGGTGCGCGCCATCTATCAAGCGATAGCCATTCTTGATCTTGCGGACATGGATTGGGTCAGTCAGCACCGCCAAATCTTCAATGGACATGGCAATGACGTTGACTGCGCTGGGTGAAACCATCCGGATACGATTGCCGACTTCAATCTCATCAAGCGATATGTCGACGACCTTGATCTCCTTCACCGGTTTCATCAGTCTCCTGATGCCTCCGCGAAGGCCCTAAACGGTCTAATGGGCTGTCGATGTGGGGTGTTCATAGCCGGAAGACCACCAGCAACAGCGCGTAGATGATCCACACGGCAAAGCACATGCCGACGAGCCTGACCTCCCACGACAAAGGTTCGGCAATGGCATAAAGGATGCGACGGATCATGATGCAGCCCGCCGCAATTCTGCGTCCCGCTCAATCGCCAGACGCGCTGCACGTGCCACCGTCTCGGCGCATCTCAACTGAAGCCGAGAACTATGCGATGTCGCTGCGTTCAACAGTTCAGTGGCAAACGCTAAGCGCTGTTCTTCAAGCATGCATTCGCAGGCTTTGCGTGCTATCTCGACTGCATCCAAACCCCTACCAGTCATGGAGTCGCCGCCTGCGATGTGTTGGTAGGGGTTGGACGGGGGATACTTGATGGCCATTCAAGGTCTTGATCAGGCCAGTTGTCTGAAAGCCACTGAACGACCCTGATCGTCGTATCTAAAGTGCAGCCCTTGCCAGTTTGTAGACGGCGAAACAGTCTGCTGTCATTCTGGGCATAGTTGGAGATCGTCGACAGTGACCGACCTGTGTAATCTGAGTACAACTCAGCCAACGCGATGAGTGCTGTGGAATCCAAATCGACCAAAGCGATAGCGGAGTTGCTCGACGTACTTTCCGTCTTTGGCTTGGCTAACTCTGGACACAACCAGAGCGCTATGCGACGGCGGAGATCCATCATTTGATAACTCGCTCGACACTCGGACGAGGGATTTCAGACGGCCATTCTAGATCGCCTGGCCAGTTGTCATCGAACCACTGTAGTACCTGCGATGCAGTCTTGAGCGTGCAGCCGCTACCATTCTTCAGTCGAGAAAAGAACTGGCCATCCCCTCGGGACAGAAATGACACCCGCCAATGACTTAAGTTCTGATGCGCGCCATAGCGCTCACTAAGAACAATCATGTTTTTTTGAATATCGCTGCTCATAAACGCATTAAGATACATATGCCTCATATGGTCAAGACACAATTATCTTATCGCGATATTTTAAGATGCGTTTATCTTACCACCGCGATATGAATTCTTCCGATATGATTCTTAGCGAAGAGAAATCCAAACTGTTCAACGACAATATGTTGGACACCATCAACTCCGCTCTTCAGGCGAAGGGGATATCTGCGCGTCAAGCATCAATCGCAGTTGTCGGTCATGATGGACTAATACGAGATATTCGGGCGGGACGAGTGCCGAGCGCTGATAGGATCGCCGCTCTTTATGAGTATCTGGGCCTCGAAGCATACTTTGGAATTCCACGGGAAACCGGAGACGCCAAACACACGATCATCGAGGGCGACACCTACGCGATAGTTCCTTATCTTGGTATCGATGCTTTTTCCGGTGCAAAAGTGCGAGCCAAAGATGATCAGTTGGCAATGAGCTACGCATTTCGTCGGGATTGGTTTGCCAAGCGAGGTATTGCGCCTCAAGACGCTCGTATGTTTTTTGCTCCAGATAACAGCATGGCACCACTTATTCGGGAGGGTGATGTGCTAGTGCTTGACGCAACACATCGCCCCCCTCCCGTCACCCCGCGCGGAAAGAAAGGACAACGCCGCGCAAAAATCTACGTGGTCGACGTCGATGGTGAGACTTCCGTTAAATGGGTCGAACGCCCTGACATGAAGCAAATCATCTTGTTTTCAGAGAACCACGCGAACAACCCGCCCGACGCTTTTGCTGGCAAGGATCAAAACCGACTAGTCTTTCGTGGCAAGGTGATTTGGTGGAGCCACACAATTGAAACCTAAAGCACTGCTTTAGGCGTTCGCGAAGCCCTCGACGTCGTTATCTGTATGACTTAGGGGCAACTGCGAAGAGAACAGCTTGCCAGCACAATGATGTTCTTCTTATGTTCTCCTTGTGCCTTATGAACCATTGACGCTGGGTTTAAAATTCAACACGAGAGTCCGCGACCTGACAGCGCGTGATGTCATGGTCGTCGTGTGCCGCTACTGCGGCAAAGACTACCGGATCGCACCCCACCAGTTGCATGCCAAGTACCGTGAGATGACGCCGCTCTACACGCTGGAAAAGAGCTTCCAATGCAAGGTTTGCGGAACGAAGGGCTCCATGCGATGGTACCTGGAGCGTGCAGTGAGTAGCGAGTATCCTAGGTCAGTTTAGAGTTTAATGTGTAATCTGTATTCGATGACGACAGCCCAAGCGGCTATGCGTGCCGTTTTCCCAAAGCTTCTCGATGAAACCGGCAACCTGGCATCGGGCGATATCTACCCCGACAACCCAGCACCAGTCATTCTGCGCCGAAACGGCGATCTGGTGATGAAGAAGATGCGTTGGGGGATGCCGACGCCTCCGAAGTATCTGGAAGGTAAGAACCACGACCGAGGCGTTACAAACGTTCGAAACACCAGCTCGCAGCATTGGAGACGCTGGATGGGACCACAAAGCCGCTGTGTCGTGCCCTTCAACGCATTTTCTGAGTTCCAGCGCGGACACGGCCTGAGGTGGTTCGCATTATCAACTGAGCGTCCGATGGCCTTCTTCGCGGGGATCTGGACGAACTGGACAAGTGTTCGGAAGGTCAAAGAGGGCGAGGTGACGACGGACATATTTGCTTTCCTGACGACAGACGCCAATGTGGTAGTCGCGCCTTTTCATCCCAAAGCCATGCCCGTGATTCTGACGAGCACAGCGCAGGTTGATCAATGGCTGAATTTGCCATCGCAAGAAGCTCTTCGTCTGCAGCGCCCGCTGGATGACGACAATCTGGTCTTGTTGGACGACTAGGCCGCTTGCGCGCACCGCTCGGCGAAAGGCTATTCTCTACGAACGTCAACTTTGAGCCCAAAACGACTGATATTGCGATCTCGATGATTGTCTGGTTACTGTTGAGAACGGCACTGCCTTGACGAATGTCGGGAGAAGACCGAATGGGGCAATACTGTCAGAGACTAGAGACTACCTCGTGAAAAAACTTCAAATCCTGATATCACTTGTTTCTCTGTCGATCTTGCCGGTAGCCGCGATTGGCGATGAACTTATCTCTGAGGCGCGGGGTAGTTTTTGGGTCAACCTTTCAGACTACACTGAAACCCGGGCGCAAGAGTTTCAGTTCGGAAAGACCTATCTCAGTGGTTGTAGTTTTGATCAGACGCAGTTTTTAGTCACTGAATCGAAGAGTTGGTGGCGTCCAAAGGTCTACTTTACTCTGGCAATTGATGAAGACAACATCGTCCTGCGCGATCTCTTTGTGAGCCAAGGTTCCGTGGGCCTTGAGAAGGATCTGTCGCCGGAGATGAACAATAGCAGCGGCATACTGCGACGCGATGATCTCGGCGATGATCGACAGTCGATGTACGTAGCTGTGAAAGCCGACATCGCCGGTGATGACGCTCAATTCAAATCGGTAGAAATCTGGCTGGACGGGACTTTTTCCCGCCTTTCAGTGGATGAAGATTTTACAACTCGACCCTGTTCAGAGGGAAGATAAGACTGATTTGAGCGTATTCCGCTCATTCATGGCATTGCAGTTGATGTCAGGTTTGTCCGCTACCCGCTCGCTCTAGCATCCCGATCCAATAACGGGCCTTGGGCTGGCTCCAGTCAATTGGTCGAGGCCCCCTGATGCAATAGGCGGGTCGATGAGGGCAGTTGTTCAAAGAGCCCCGGGAACATAGCATTAGCTCATGAAACACTTTGTCGGGTCGGCAACAGAAACCCACATTGAACAGATTTTTTCGATTTGGGAGGCTGGGTGGCATGAAGCTCATGCCGAAATCGTACCACCCAGTCTACGGGACCTGCGCACAAGGGCGAGCTTCAAAGAACGCGCACTTCAGAACGTCGCTGACACGTACGTTGCGGTTGGCGATGATGTCGTTCTGGGGTTCTGCATGGTTAAAGAGAATGAAGTCTACCAGATGTATGTCTCGCAGCATGCGCGTGGTTTGGGTGTAGCACAATCACTGATGAGCGAAGCAGAGAGCCGCATTCATTCGAACGGTCACCATACCGCCTGGCTCGCTTGTGCTGTCGGGAACGAAAGGGCTGCACGCTTCTATGAAAAGTCGGGGTGGGTTAACGCGGGCAAACAAGTTGTCGACCTGGACACCTCAGCGGGCACGTTCCCTTTGGAGGTATGGCGATTTGAAAAGAGCCTGTAGTGCAGCTCTGCTGTCCAAATCAGTGACAGTCGGTTACGGCCCTACAAGCAATGTCCAGTTTGGGGCTAAGAGTCGACATCGGTGCGCACAGCTGTGAGCTGCCTCTCAAAGCTCGTCCAGACTCAAGTCTTACGCGGACCGATAGGCCTTCATTTCATCGTACGCGATAACCCATGACAAAACGTCATCTGCACTCATGGGCTCAGAAAGGAGGTAACCCTGGATCTGGTCGCAGCCCAGATCTTTCAAGATGTTCATCTGTGATTGCGTCTCCACACCTTCGGCTATCGTTTTGATACCAAGGGTGCGCGCAATGCCCACAACCGACCCGATCAGATCACGCGATGCAGCATCTTCCACGACGTTTTGCGTCAGTCGCGTGTCGATTTTTAGAGTGTCAGGCTTGATCTCCAACAGACCGAGGATTGACGCATGACCCGACCCAAAATCGTCCACTTCGATTTGGATACCGTTATCCTTCATCAGATCAAGATTGAGCCTTACGGGCTCGTCCTGTTCCTCGAGAAGGATGGATTCCAGCAACTCAAACGAAACCGTTACGCCAGCCTGCTGGAGGCCTTTGACTGCGGCTACGATATCACTCTCCTGCAGCCGTTCAGCACTAACATTGAAACTCAGTTTTTCAGGATGGAAGCCCTTTGATTGCCAATCTGCAACGAGTTGGTTCACTCCTTCGACCATCGCTCTATCGATCAATGAAGCGACCCTGATCTGTTCTGCAACAGGCAAAAAGCGGTTTGGTGTCAACAAGCCATGGTCGTTTGATTGCCACCGAGCGAGCACTTCAAGCCCAGTTAACTCACCGGTTTTCGCGCATACCTGTGGCTGGAAAAATGGAACAAACTCTTTCTTCTCAATCCCGGCCTCGATCTGGCCAGCTAAGCGCCTGGCGTCGATAATGCTCCGGTGGAGCGAGTTGTCAAAGACTTCAAGGCGATTTCTACCGCGCTGTTTGGCACGATACAGAGCGGCATCTGCAAACGACATCAGGTCTCCAGATCCAATCGAACCGTTTTCTGTCGTCGCAATCCCAAAACTTGCGCCAAATCGACATATCTTTCCTTCAAAAAGAAACGGATCACGCAACCCTGTCTGTATCTTGCCAACGACGCCTTTGGCGTCTTCAACGGAAAGCCCGTTGCGCAAGACAATCGAGAACTCGTCTCCGCCAGTTCGAGCGGCAAGTCCGTTACAGGCTGTCGCCTCTCTGAGCAAGTTGGAGACGTGACAGAGTACGGCATCACCAGCCTCGTGGCCCAACGTGTCGTTGACGTTCTTAAAACGATCCAAATCGACCCGGATCAGCACAGCCGCAGGCGTACCGGACACTTTAGGGCTCTCCGATTGCCGGACCTTGATATGTGTGTCGAAGGATCTGCGGTTGGGCAGCCCCGTCAGGCCGTCAACCAGCGCCAATTCCCGCATCTGGGCCTCAAGCGCGAGTGCGGCATCCCGCGCGCTTGCCAACGCATCCTCGCGTTCAACTTCTTTGGTTACATCATAGATCGAACCAAACCACGTCGTGCCTCCGTCCTCCAGCCGCTTCGGCAAAGAGTTCGCACGGATCCAACGCACCCCGCCGCCCTTCAGCTTAACGCGATAACGTTGATGAAAAGGGGACAGTTCCCGCATGGAGAGGTCAATTGCGGCTTGGACGTCCGGCAGATCGTCTTCGTGGATGTTACGAAAAATCTCCGCGCCATCCAAATTCACATCCTGCTCTTCGACAGCGAGCAATTCGAGCACACCGGCGGTGATATAGGGGAACGTCACCGATCCATCCGCACAGATCCTGAATTCAAACAGTGAAGCCGGTGAGTTGTTGGCCAGAACTGTCAATCGTTCTTTGGCTTCTTCTGCTTCCCGTGCCGCTCGGGCGAGTTCCTGTTCGGCTTCCTTTCGCCAGCTAATGTCCAGCTGCATCCCGCAGATCAAGTATGGAAGCCCTTCGCGCGCGCGTTCGGTCTTAGCGCCTGAAGCCCCAATCCAGCGCCAACTGCCATTTGCACAACGCAATCGAAAATCTGCACGATAAACCTCAGTTCGGCCGTCTACGTGCGCCTGAAAGGCTGCAACGGTCTGCGGCCTATCGTCAGGATGCATCATCTCCAAAAACACATCAAAAGAGGGCGTGAAGGCGCCAACCTCATACCCAAGGTTGGTATACCACTCATCACTGAACCAGGTCTCGCCGGTCTCGGGGCAAATGTTCCACATGGCCACATTGGCGGCGCTCAACGATGCGGCGACAAACCGCTCTGTATTGGCGAGCTTACCAAGGTCCGACGGCTCTTTGCTCGCACGAGATCTTCTTTCTTTCATGAACGCCTGCGCAACTCTTCAACGATCATACAACCGCACCTCAACTCGAAACCCCCGGACGCCTTGGGTATCGGTCGGAAGTTGAGAATCTGTTAACCAGCCCGCTTGGGATTTGGTGATCGGTCTCTGAGCTCTTCTAGGCGCAAAGGACGAAAATTGCGTCCCAGTTTAGGATCGGTAAGAATTGACGTCCGGAACGCCAACCGACTGAATTCAATAGATTAATCGCTATCTGGGACGCAAAACCCGAACTGGGCGCCCAACGTCCCAGTTCCGGAGGCCTGTTTTTGGTCTTTGGCGGCTTCAATGATGCTTTCACGCCGCGTTTAAACCCTGTTTTAAAAGGGGCCTGAAGGCCTTTCGTGGTCGTAACCTCAGTGGACGCCAAAATTTAACATAAGGGCACTTATCGCACCCTTTTGTGTAGCTGCAAAGCGATAATGTCACCCATGAGCAAAGCAGAAGTGTCACTCTCCTCGCAAAAC